>NZ_JBGRUO010000001.1:0-460965 GCF_041537905.1 Ruegeria jejuensis
CGCATTGAGATCATGTTCGGACGCCTGAAGGATTGGCGGCGCGTCGCCACCCGATATGACAGATGCCCAAAGGTATTCCTCTCGGCCATCGCTCTCGCTGCTACAGTCCTATTCTGGCTGTAAATCAATGAGTCTGGAGCCTAGTCAGATGGCGCAATCTTTGTCGGCATGAGCTACGACCTGCTGCTTGCCTTTGTCGGATTTGCCTTCGTCTCGTCGGTGACACCCGGCCCCAACAACCTGATGCTGATGGCATCGGGGGCCAATTTCGGCTTTCGCCGCACCATCCCGCATATGCTGGGGGTCGGGATCGGCTTTACCCTGATGATCGTGCTGGTGGGCGCCGGGCTGCTGGGCCTGTTCGACAGGTTCCCGGTGAGTTACGTGATCCTGAAGACCTTGTCCGTGGCCTACCTGCTTTATCTCGCGTGGAAAATCGCAACCGCCGCGCCCATCGACCGCCAGGCCGAGGCCGGCACGCCGATGCGCTTTCTGCAAGCGGTAGCGTTTCAGTGGGTCAATCCCAAGGCCTGGGCGATGGCGCTGACTGCGATCAGCGTCTACGCTCCGGACCGCTCGATCCCCGCGATCCTGCTGGTGGCTGCGATCTTTGGGGCGGTCAACATGCCCTGTATCAGTTCCTGGACCGTACTTGGCCAGCAACTGGCACGGTTCCTAAGAAACCCGCGCCAGTTGCGACTGTTCAACGGGATGATGGCAGCGCTGCTGGTCGCCTCGCTCTACCCGGTGCTCTGGCCCAACTGAGCTACTTCAAAGGTAGACAAATCTCGGTCAGCAGATCTTCGGGCGCGGTCTCGCGCGGATCGTTGAGATAAATCTCATAGCAGGGCTGGTCTGCGGGCTCCTCCCCCGACTCCGGCAACCAGTTGCCAAACAGTGAGTGATAGGCCGCATGGATGCCGGAATACGGCCCCTTATAGGTCAGGACAGCGGTTTTGCCGCCGGGGATGCGCCGTTCTTCCATCCCGTCGGGCACGTCTGCGCCGCGGAACTCGCCACCGGCGAAGCTGCGCAGGTCGTCCTCCGGCACCTCGTCGGGGCTGTCCAGATAAAGCGCCAGCACTGGACCGACATCTGGCCAGAGCTGACGCGCCTCGCAGATCGCGCCGAAACTTTCAAAGCTCTTGCCGATCTCCATATAGGCACCCTTATGGGCAAGGCCGATCATCCGGCGGGCGGGTTCGGTACGGGTGGTAATAGGATACATGGGATAGTCTCCGGTTCTGAACTGTGGATGGGCAGGCGTCAGGCGCCCGGCCTTGCGAAAGGCCGAAGGGCTCGCGCCATAGGCCTCGGAAAAGGCCCGCGCAAAGGATTTGAGGTTGGGATAGCCGACATCACCGGCGATCTGTTCGGGCGGCTTGCTGGTCTGCAGCAGCCAGCCCGCCGCCCGGTGCAGGCGAATGCGTCGCACCGCCTGGGCGCAGGTCTCGCCGGTCATGGCCCGGAACACCCGGTGCCAGTGAAAGCGCGACATCGCCGCAACATCGGCCAGAACATCCAGCGAAAGGTCCCCGGCAGGGTTGTCGTGAATGTAGCCCAGCACACGCAGGACCCTGTCTTCGTAAGCCTTGCTCATGTGATGCGGTGCTCCCTTGTCCTTGCCCCTTCCACATGCCACGAGCCCATGTCACAAATCTTGCTGAGTTGCATCCCGTCCCCCCTCGGGCCATATATCGGCAAACACAGCGCAGAAGAGGCGTCATGACCCAGTATCTGGATTTCGAAAAACCGCTGGCCGAAATCGAAGGCAAGGCAGAAGAGCTGCGCGCGCTTGCCCGCGCCAACGAAGAGATGGACGTGGCCGACGAGGCGGCAGCGCTGGACGCCAAGGCCGCTGCCATGCTGACCGATCTCTACAAGGATCTGACGCCCTGGCGGAAATGCCAGGTGGCGCGCCATCCGGATCGCCCGCATTGCAAGGACTATATCGAGGCGCTGTTTCAGGAATACACACACCTGGCAGGCGACCGGAACTTTGCCGATGACCATTCGGTCATGGGCGGGCTCGCGCGGTTCAATGACCAGCCGGTGATGGTGATCGGCCATGAGAAAGGCAGCGACACCAAATCCCGGATCGAACGCAATTTCGGCATGGCCCGCCCCGAAGGGTACCGCAAGGCGATCCGCCTGATGGACATGGCGGGCCGCTTTGGCCTGCCGGTGATCACGCTGGTGGATACGCCCGGCGCCTATCCCGGCAAAGGCGCCGAGGAACGCGGCCAGTCCGAAGCCATCGCGCGATCGACCGAGATGTGCCTGCGTATCGGCGTGCCGCTGGTCTCGGTGATCATCGGCGAGGGCGGCTCGGGCGGGGCCGTGGCTTTTGCCACCGCCAACCGCGTCGCGATGCTCGAACATTCCGTCTATTCGGTAATCTCCCCCGAGGGCTGCGCCTCGATCCTGTGGAAGGATGCCGAGAAGATGCGCGAAGCCGCCGAGGCGCTGCGCCTGACGGCGCAGGACCTGCACAATCTCGGCGTGGCGGACCGGATCATCTCCGAACCGCACGGCGGCGCCCACCGCGACAGGACCGCCACGATCGAGGCCGTGGGTCGCACCATCGGTGATATGCTGGGCGAGTTGACGGGCAAGGATCGCGACGCGCTGATCAAGGACCGTCGCCAGAAATTCCTCGACCTCGGCAACAAGGGGCTGGCCGCCTGAGCCTGCCGACCCCACTCACAACAAGCCGTGCGCGCGCAGGTCCCGCTCCAACCCGGCGGCATCTTTGAACTCATGCGCCCTGATGCCTAGCGCCTCGGCGCCTCGGCAATTTGTGGCGCTGTCATCGACAAATAGGGTTTCGTCGGCTTCTATACCGTTCCGACTCAGGCACAGCTCGAAAATCTCGGGGCTGGGCTTGATCAGCGCCTCTCGCGACGAAACCACGACATCGCGCATATATCCGATTTCCGGCGCGGTCTTCTTCACCGCCTGGAACGAGGCCTCTGCCGCGTTGGTCAGGCCGTATAGCCCCACGCCACGCTGGTGCAGGGATTCCACCAGATCCGACATGCCCGGCACGCGTTCACCATGGGCGGCGTCCAACCCGTTGGAATAGGCATGGAAGATATGGGCGTGGTCGGGATGATCGCGCGCGGCAATGGCCAGCCCATCCTCCCAGCTGCGGCCGCGATCCTGTTCGGCATTCCAGCCAAAGAAATCAATCTGTTCGAAGCACGCCAGCATCTCGGCCTCGCTGGAAAAGTGCATGTGCAACGCGGCATAGGGCCGCCATCTGATCAGCACGTTGCCAAAGTCGAAAATAACGTTCTTCATGAAATGATCCTGTTGAAAGATGTCACAGGGTGCAGGCTATCCGCGCCGAAGCATTTGCAGCAGCGCGCTTGAGGGTTGCCCCGTAACCGGCAACCCCTTGGCCCGCTGATAGGCCGTGATGGCGGATGTGGTATTTGACCCGATCACCCCATCAGCACCCTGAGTGTCATACCCGGCGGCAGTCAGGCGCGACTGTAGCTCCTTGCGGTCCTTGAGCGTCATGCCCTGCGCATCGGGCGGGAAACTGCCCTGGATCGGCGGGCCACCCTTGATGCGGTCGGCAAGATGCCCGATCCCGATCACGTAGCTGTTGGAGTTGTTGTAGCGGGTGATCACCGTGAAATTCTTGAAGATCATGAAGGCAGGCCCGCTTGGCCCTGCTGGCAGGATCACCGAAGCCGCGCCGTAATCGGGCACCGCGCGCCCGTTCACATCGCGCACGCCCATTGCGGCCCAATCGCCGGGGCTGCGTTTGCTGCCGCGCCCGGTCAGCCCGGTATTGAAGCCGGGCGGCAATTGCACCTCAACGCCCCAGGGCTGGCCCGGCGTCCAGCCCGAACGGCGCAGATAGGCCGCCGCCGAGGCCAACGCGTCGGTCGGGTCGTCATCCCAGATATCGCGCCGCCCGTCGCCGGTGAAATCCACCGCATAGGCCAGATATGAGGTCGGAATGAATTGCGTATGCCCCATCGCGCCGGCCCAGCTACCGGTCATCTTGTCAGGCGTGGTGTCGCCGTTCTGGAGGATCTTGAGCGCGGCAACCAACTGGCTTTCAAAGAACTGCCCGCGCCGCCCGTCATAGGCCAGTGTCGACAAGGCAGAGACAACCTGAATATCGCCACGCCGCGCGCCATAGCGACTTTCCAGCCCCCAGATCGCGGTGACATATTCCGGCTCGACGCCATATTGCTGCTGGATGCGGGTCAGCACCGCCTGATGGGCACGCAGTTTCTGCTTGCCTGTACTCACCCGTTCATCCGAGGCCGCAATCGCCAGATAATCCTCCAGCGAGCGCTTGAATTCGGTCTGGTTGCGGTCACGCTCGATCACGCCGGGCAGATAGCCCGCGCCCTGAAAGGCGCGTTCCAGCGTTGGCTGCGAGATGCCACGCGAGGGCGCGCGGGCCCTGAAATTCGCCACCCATGCGTCATAGCCCGCATTGGGCACCGACCGCATCCGCTGTGGACTGCTTTGGGTCGAAGCCGGGGTATCGCACCCTGCCAGCGCCACCGCGCCCAGCCCGGACAAAAAGAAACGCCTGTCGATCATACCACTCTCGCCTGCTCTGGTGTTTTTCACACGATAGCGGCTTCGCAGCGGTCAAACCAGCGCGGCATTCCCCCTGTGGCAACGAAATGCCAGCCCGCGCAGGCGGCCCTATCCGGCCACCACGTCATGCACCTGCACGCCCAGCCCCGCGACGCCCAGTTCCACCCGGTCACCTGGCTTGTGATAGACTGGTGGCTTCAGCCCCATGCCAACGCCCGGCGGTGTGCCGGTGGCGATCACATCGCCCGGATGCAGGCTCATGAAATGCGACAGGTAGGACACGATCTTGCGCACGCCGAAATGCATGGTCCGGGTCGAGCCGTCCTGATACCGCGTGCCGTTCACCTCCAGATACATTGCAAGGTCCTGCGGGTCGGGCACCTGATCGCGTGTCACTAGCCAGGGGCCGATCGGGCCGAACGTATCGGCGGATTTGCCCTTTACCCACTGCCCGGCGCGCTCGATCTGGAATTCCCGTTCGCTCACATCATTGATGGTGCAAAAGCCCGCCACATGATCCAGCGCGTCGTCCTCGCTGATATATTTGGCATGTTTGCCGATCACGATGCCCAGCTCGACCTCCCAATCGGTCTTTTGCGAGCCGCGCGGGATCTCGATCGGATCATTGGGTCCGCAGATCGACGACGTCGCCTTGAAGAAAACGATCGGCTCGGGGGGCAGTTCCATCCCTGCCTCAGCGGCGTGGTCGGCATAGTTCAGACCGATGGCGATGAACTTACCCACCTGCCCCACACAGGCACCGATCCGTGGCTGCCCCTCGACCAGCGGCAGCGAGGCGACGTCCAACGCCCGCAAGCGATCGAGTGCCGCATCGCCCAGCGCATCTCCGCTCAGATCCGCAATCTCACCCGACAGGTCGCGGATATTGCCATCCTCAGCCAGCAAACCGGGCCGTTCCGACCCGACCGGGCCATAGCGTAGAAGTTTCATCGGTGATCCCTTCTTGAAATGTCAGAGGCTCCAGCCGCCATCGATGGCAAAGGCCTGCCCGGTGGTATAGGCGCTGTCATCGCTCGCCAGATAAAGCGCGAGCCTGGCGATCTCTTCCGCGGTGCCCAACCGTCCCATCGGCTGGCGGGCCACAAACTCGCCCATCGCCTTGTCGTAATCGCCCGTGGCGCGCAGCCGGTCATGCAGGCTGGGCGTGTCGACCGTGCCGGGGCAGATCGCGTTGCAGCGGATGCCTTGCGTCACGAAATCGGCAGCGATTGATTTGGTCAACCCGATCACCGCCGCCTTGGTTGTGCCATACGCGAACCGATTGGGCGCTGCCGTGATCGAGGACAGGACCGAGGACATGTTCACGATGCTTCCCGCGCCACGTTCCAGCATCCCCGGCAGCACCAGCCGGCACAGCCGGTACATGGCGGTGACGTTCAGGTCGTTGCTGAACGCCCAGTCCTCCTCGTCACAGTCAAGGATCGTCCCTACCGCCACAAATCCCGCGCAGTTGAACAGGATATCGACCGGCCCAATCCGCGCTACCGCATCCCGGACAGCATCGGCGTCGGTCACGTCAAGCCGGAACGGCGTGATGCCATCTATGGGCTCCAACTCTGCCAGCGTTGCCGCGTTGATATCGCAGGCCAACACTTCGCCCCCTTCGGCTGCAAAAAGCTCCGCCGATACCCGGCCAATGCCCTGCCCCGCTGCTGTCACCAGCGCCCGTTTTCCAGAAAGTCGTCCCATTACATCACCGCTCCGATTTGCCAGGGCACGAATTCGACGCCCCCGAACCCCAATTCCTCGCTCTTGGTATGCTCACCCGACGCCACCCGGATCAGCAACTCGAAAAGCGCGGCACCCTTGTCTTCGATGCTGACCCCTTCGCTGACGATGTCGCCGCAATTGAGGTCCATGTCCTCGGCCATCCTTGCATACATCTCGGAATTGGTCGCCAGCTTGATACAGGGCGTCGGCTGAAATCCCGACACCGAGCCGCGCCCGGTGGTAAAGACGATCAGATTGGAACCTGAGGCGATCTGGCCGGTCACCGAACAGGGATCGAAGCCGGGGCTGTCCATGAAGACGAACCCCTTGCGGTCCACGATCTCGCCGAATTTGTAGACGCCGCTCAGCGGGGCGGTGCCGCCCTTGGCCACCGCGCCCAGCGACTTTTCCAGAATGGTGGTCAGCCCGCCGCGCTTGTTGCCGGGGCTGGGGTTGTTGTCCATCTCTCCGCCATTGCGTTCGGTATACGCCTCCCACCAACGGATGCGGTCGATCAGCGCCGCGCCGATGCCAGGCGTTTCCGCGCGCCGGCTCAGCAGATGTTCGGCGCCGTAAATCTCCGAGGTCTCCGACAGGATCGTCGTGCCGCCATGACGCACCAGCAGGTCCGACGCATGGCCCAGCGCCGGATTCGCGGTGATCCCGGAATAGCCGTCCGAGCCACCACATTGCAGCCCGACCGTCAGTTCTGACACCGGGGCAGGTGCCCGCACCGCCTGATTGGCCTGGGCGGCGATGCCGCGAAGCTCTTCCAAGCCGCGCGCGATGGTTTTGCGGGTGCCGCCTTCGGATTGAATCGTCATGTAGCGCAGCACGCCATCGGCCCGGATCGGGCGGCCGCCCACCAGATCAGACAGTTGCATCACCTCGCAGCCCAGCCCGATCAGCAAGATACCCGCGAAGTTGGGGTGCTGGGCATATCCTGACAGGGTGCGGAACAGCGTGTCATAGCCCTCGTCGCGGGCCGACATGCCGCAGCCGGTGCCATGCACGATGGGCACGATCCCGTCTACATTGGGAAAATCCTCCAGCAGGCCGGTTTTCTCGGCCGCCTCGGCGATGAAGCGCGCCACCGAGCCCGAGCAGTTCACCGAGGTCAGGATACCGATATAGTTGCGTGTCCCCACCTTGCCATCGGCCCGGTGATAGCCCTGAAAGACCCGCGGATCGTCGATGGTCGGCAATGGATCGTTCTGGCTGGCGAATGCGTAATCCTGCTGATGCGCGCCCATGCCCAGATTGTGCACATGCACATGATCGCCGGGCGCGATATCCGATTTCGCCGTCCCGATGATCTGGCCGTAACGCCGCACCACCTGCCCCTCTTTGATCGGAACCACCGCGATCTTGTGCCCCCGGCTGACCGGCGCAGACAAGGCGGAGCCCTCCACCGATGTCCCGGCGGGCAGGTCGCGCAAGGCGATCACCACATTGTCCTGCGGGTGCAGGCGTATCGTATCGCGGGCGGTGCCCCCCATGACGGGTCCTTTCGCTGCTGGCGGTGAGTTTTTGCTAGCTTGACAGGCATCACCTGTCAACTAACATGTTAGCATTCCGATGAGGCCGCATGACCCTGATCCCTGATATCGACATGACACGGCTCAGCGCCATAGCCGCGCAGGACGGACCGCTGTCGCAACAGGTCTATCAGACCTTGAAACAGGCGATCCTGTCGCTCGACTTTCCGCCCGGCGCGGTGCTGCGCAAACCGGCGATCTGCGCGCGGCTGGGCGTTTCGCGCGCCCCCGTCTCCGACGCCATCACCCGGCTCTCCGAAGAGGGGTTGGTCGAGGTGATCCCGCAATCAGCCACCCGCGTAGCCTATTTCTCGATGTCCGAAATCCGAGAGGGCGCATTCCTGCGCGAGGCGCTGGAAATCGCGGCCGTGGGCAAGGTCGCACAGGACCGGACCGAAACCCAGTTGACCCAGTTGAACCGCACCCTGCGCCTGCAGGCGCTGCTGGCCGAAGATGGCGATTTTGAGGGTTTCTATGAGGCTGACGAGGCCTTTCATGCGCAGATCATGCAATATACCGGGTTTGCGCGCCTGACGGATGTGGCGCAAAAGGTCTCTCTTCAGGTGACGCGCGCGCGGATATTGCTGTTGCCCTCGCCGGGTCGCATGGCCGAAACTCTGGCTGAACACCGCGCCATTTTTGAGGCAATCCGAGACCGCGATCCAATCAGCGCGCAAGATCGGATGCGCCACCATCTGGGACAACTCATGCCACGGATCGCACATCTGGCAGAGGATCGCCAAGACCTGTTCGCCTCAAAAACCGGAGGCCGCTGATGGCCGGGACAGGGACATCGCAATCAACAGAGGATCGCCGCATGATGCGTATCGACGCGCACCAACATTTCTGGACACTCTCGCGTGGCGATTATGGCTGGCTCACGCCCGAGCTGGACGCAATCTATCGCGATTTCGCGCCGTCCGACCTCACCCCGCTGATCGCCAAAGCGGGTATAGACGCTACCGTTCTGGTGCAAGCCGCGCCGAGTATTGCGGAAACGGAATTCCTGCTCTCTCTGGCCGATCTGAACACGTTCATCAAAGGCGTGGTCGGCTGGATGGATTTTGAGCACCCAGACGCCCCGGCAACCATCCAGAGTCTCGCCAAGCACCCTGCCCTGATCGGCCTCAGGCCCATGATCCAGGACATCGCGGATCCCGATTGGATGCTGCGGGACGATCTTGCGCCTGCTTTCAAGGCGCTAATCGCGCAGGATCTGACGCTGGACGCTCTGACACTGCCCCAGCATCTGCCCCGTCTGCGCCGGTTGCTTGAGCGCCACCAGGATATGTGCGTGGTCATCGATCACGGATCGAAGCCCGCAATACGAGACGGCTCTTTTTCCGAATGGGCCCGTGATATCGCGGCATTGGCCAGCGAAACATCGGCATATTGCAAGCTTTCGGGCCTTGTCACCGAAGCCGCGCCGGACTGGACGCCGGATGCGCTCAAGCCTTATGTGGATCACCTGCTTCGCAGCTTCGGCCCCGAACGCCTTATCTGGGGCAGTGACTGGCCGGTCTGCACATTGGCCTGCAGCTATGCGCGTTGGGTCGAAACAACGGATGCGCTCATCGCGGACCTTTCAACATCCGAACGCGCGGCAATCCTTGGCGGAAATGCGCTGCGGGCCTATCGGCTGCGCGGGTGATGTTGCATTGGCCAGGGCCCGCCGCCGGCAGGTCCGGTGCGGTTCATCCCGATTGAGGGAACATGTCAGAAAAGTAATCGGTGGCGCCACCGGGTGCGGAGATCGGAAACGGGGTGTCACCCCCGCTCGGCCAACCGGTCGGTCAAAACCCCTGCCAAAGGGTCCGGTTCCACGTCTGTTACGACACGCTGGGCCCCGAAGGGCGCAGGTGAAGGATCGATCGCGGCCACCTTGTACCGGCGTGGTTTGCATCCGGTTAGCGGCGCGCGCGTTGCCTCGTCAAAGCACGCTTGAACCGCCCCCGCTCTGCTTGTACGGATGCGTGCTATGCACATCATCCGGGATCATCAGTTCGTCACCCCAGAAGATCGCGGCGCGAGCGTTGCGATCGGAAATTTCGACGGGGTGCATCTGGGCCATCAATCAGTCATTGCACAGACCCGTGCCGCCGCGCCTGAGGCGCCGCTGGGCGTGCTGACATTTGAGCCACATCCGCGCGAATATTTCGCCCCCGCCGCCCCGCCCTTTCGCCTGATGCGGCCCAATTCGCGGACGCACCGGCTGGAAAAACTGGGGATCGAACGGCTTTACGAGCTGAATTTCAACGCCAGCCTCGCCGGGCTGTCACCCGAGGAATTCGCCCGCAATGTGCTGGCCGACGGGCTGGGCGTGCGCCATGTGGTGGTGGGGGCCGATTTCTGTTTTGGCAAGGGACGCAGCGGCAATGCCGATGATATGGTCCGGTTTGGCCGCGAAATGGGTTTTGGCGTCACCATCGCGCAGCTGATGGCGCAATCCGACAAGGTCGTATCTTCGACCGCGATCCGCAACGCGCTGAGTCAAGGCCAGCCGCGCGAGGCCGCCGCCATGCTGGGCCACTGGCACCGGATCGAAGGCGAGGTGATCGGCGGCGAGCAGCGCGGGCGCGAGCTGGGCTATCCGACCGCAAACATGTCCATGGACGGGCTGCACCTGCCGAAATTCGGCGTTTATGCGGTGCTGGTCGATGTGCTGGAGGGCCCGCATGCGGGCAGCTATCACGGCGCGGCCTCGGTCGGGGTGCGACCCATGTTCGACGGTGAACAGCCCAATATCGAGACCTTCCTGTTCGACTTCTCAGGCGATCTTTATGGCGCGACCCTGTCGGTCGGTTTGGTCGAGTATCTGCGCCCCGAGATGAAATTCGACGGGTTGGACGCACTCATCACCCAGATGGGCGCCGATTGCGCGCAGGCGCGCGATATCCTGGCAGCGCTATGAGCGACCCGATCGACCGCAAAGGGCTCTCGCCCCAGTTCTGGGAGCGCAAGCCGCTCACCAAACTGTCCCAGAAGGAATGGGAGGCGCTGTGTGATGGCTGCGGCAAGTGCTGCCTGAACAAGCTGGAAGACGAAGACAGCGGTGTCGTGGCGCTGACCCGCGTCGCCTGTCGGTTGCTGGATGATGAGAGCTGCCGCTGCGCGCAATATGACATCCGCCATCAATTCGTGCCGGAATGTATCGTTCTGCGCCCCGACAATCTGGACAGCCACGCCTATTGGATGCCGCAGACCTGCGCCTATCGACTGCTTTGGGAGGGCAAGCCGCTTTATGACTGGCACCCGCTGATCTCGGGCACCGCCGAAAGCGTGCACAAGGCAGGCGTCTCGGTGCGCGGCTGGACAGTGTCCGAGTTTGAAACCCCCGAGGACGAGTGGGAAGACCACATCATTGAGGAGCCAACCTGATGTTCTTTGCCTCCGACAATTCGGGCCCGGTTCATCCAGAGGTGCTGCAAGTGCTGGCTGAGGCCAATCAGGGCTATCAG
This sequence comes from Ruegeria jejuensis, assembly GCF_041537905.1. Lineage (NCBI taxonomy): Bacteria > Pseudomonadati > Pseudomonadota > Alphaproteobacteria > Rhodobacterales > Roseobacteraceae > Ruegeria > Ruegeria jejuensis. Next base: position 11,300 of record NZ_JBGRUO010000001.1, read on the forward strand.
ATGGGCTATGGCGCCGATGACCTGATGGAGGAGGTGCGCGACCGTCTCCGCTCCCTGTTCGAAGCGCCTGAGGCGGCGGTCTATCTGGTGATCAACGGCACCTCTGCCAATGCGCTGGCGCTGGCGACGCTGGCTGATCCCTGGGACACGGTGTTCTGCACGCCGGTGTCCCACATCCATCGGGACGAATGCAATGCGCCCGAGTTCTTCAGCGGTGCCAAGCTGACGCTGGTCGAGTGCGACGACAAGATGAGCCCTGAAGCGCTGCGCGCGTCAATCGAGGCCGAGGGAAATCGCGGCGTGCAGGGGCCGCAACGCGGACCGGTCTCGATCACGCAAGTGACCGAATGCGGGACGCTTCATACCGTGGACGAGATCAATGCATTGGGCGACATGGCGCGGGGCTATGGCCTGCCCTTGCATCTGGATGGCGCACGCTTTGCCAACGCGCTGGTGGCGCTCGACTGCTCGCCCGCCGAGATGACCTGGAAAGCGGGCGTCGATGTGGTCAGCTTTGGCGGCACCAAGAACGGGCTGATGGGCGTCGAGGCGGTCATTCTGTTCGACCCCGCCAAGGCGCTGGAATTCGAACTGCGCCGCAAGCGCGGCGGGCACCTGTTGTCGAAGCACCGCTACCTGTCGGCCCAGATGGCCGCCTATCTGCGCGATGACCTCTGGCTGCGCTCGGCCCGTATGGCCAACGACACCTGCACCCGCCTGGCCGAAGGTCTGCGCGCGGCAGGTGCGGGCTTCATGTATGAGCCGCAGGCCAACATGATCTTCGCCACCCTGCCCCGCCGCGTCCACCGGCGCCTGAAAGCCGCTGGTGCCGTTTATCACATGGAAGGGGCAGAACTGGACGGCCCGAACGAAAAGGCGCTGCTGGGGTGTAGGCTGGTTTGCGACTGGTCACAGCCCGAGTCGGAGATCACCCGGTTTCTGGATCTGGTTACAGAACAGATGGCACTCGCCGGGTGAAAGCCCTGTTTTATTGCCTCGCCGTGGTTCTGATCGCCGCGCCGATCCTGTTCTGGGGCTGGCTCGCAGCCTATGGCTGCGCTTTCAGCAATTCACCAAATTGCGGGGTCGAGTTCCGCGATTTCTGGGACGACGAGTTTCTGATGATCGCCGCCTTGCCCTGGGCATTTGGGGTGCTGTTCCTGATCGCCGCGCTGCGTCGCTAGAACCGCTCGGTCGAGGCACGCGCCCAGTCGGCGGCAAATTCCGGCGGGATTTTCTTGCCCAACAGCGCGCCCTCGTCCAGATGATTGTAGAGTTCGGCATAGCTTTCTTCGCGCTCATTGGCGTTGCGGCGGCGGATATCGGCGGGCGTTAGCTCGGCCACTGTCTCGCGCCCCATCGCGCCCAACAGTTCGCGAAAGCTCTCCAGCGTGGCGTCGTGAAAGCGATGCACGCGCACCCGTTTCTGCGGCACGTTGACGGCGCGTGCGCGTATCGGGTCCTGAGTGGCCACGCCGCTGGGGCAGCGGTTGGTGTTGCAATGCAACGCCTGAATGCAGCCAATCGCAAACATCATGGACCGCGCGCAATTGCACATATCGGCCCCGAGCGCAAATTTCTCGATCATGTCATAACCCGAGGCCACCTTGCCCGAGGCGATCACCCGGATATTGTCCCGCACGCCGATGCCGCGAAGGCAATTGTTGACGAAAATCAGCGCCTCGTTCAGCGGCACGCCCAGCCTGTTGGTAAACTCCACCGGGGCTGCGCCGGTGCCGCCCTCGGCCCCGTCCACGGTGATGAAATCGGGCAGGATGCCGGTCTCCAGCATCGCCTTGCAGATCGACATGAATTCCGACCGGTTGCCGATACACAGTTTGAACCCGACCGGTTTGCCGCCCGACATCTCGCGCAGGTGCTGAACGAAGTTCATCAGCCCGGTTGGCCCGTCAAAGGCCGAATGAGCCGGGGGTGAGATCACGTCCTTGTTCGGCTCCACCCCGCGGATTTCGGCAATTTCCTCATCGACCTTGGCGGCGGGCAACACCCCGCCATGGGCGGGTTTGGCGCCTTGGCTCAGCTTGATCTCGATGGCCTTGACCACGTCCTTCTTGGCCTTTTCGGCGAACTTGTCCTTGTCGAAGCCACCTTCCTTGGTACGGCAGCCAAAGTAACCCGTGCCGATCTGCCAGATGATGTCGCCACCTTCGGCCAGATGATAAGGGCTGAGCCCGCCTTCGCCGGTGTTATGGGCAAAACCGCCATCCTTGGCGCCACCATTCAGCGCCCGGATCGCGTTTGAGCTGAGCGCACCAAAACTCATCGCCGAGACATTGAGGCGTGACGCCAGATAGGGCTTGTCGCATTGCGGCCCGCCCAGCATCACGCGTTCTTCCGACACATCGACCTCTTTGGGGGCAAGCGAGTGGTTGGTGCTGTGATAGCCGACTTTCAGAAGGTCGAACTGAGTGCCGAAGGGCAGCGTGTCGGCTTGCCCCTTGGCGCGTGAATAGACCAGCGCGCGGGTGATCCGGTTGAAGGGCCGCCCGCTTTCGTTGGTTTCCACGAAGTATTGCCGGATTTCGGGGCTGACAAATTCCAGCGCATAGCGGAAATGGCCCAGAACCGGATAGTTGTTCAGGATGTTGTGCCGCGTGGTCGTCAGATCGTAGATCCCGACGATGACATAAGGGATCAGAATGACCAGCAGCCAATAGGCCGGGGACCAGAGCCAGCCCAGCAGCAGCACCAGCGGCAGCCCCAACACCGCCACCACGTAAAAGATCTTGCGTACCATTCATCCGTCCTTTTTGCGTGGCATGACCCGTGGGGGCCGCTGCGGTATCAACACTGAGGGGCATCGTTACGCGTAAGTGTCGGGATGGCAACAATTTCAGAGGTCACAGCGTTGCGACCACATGAGGCGCGCGGGCCGTGCCGCGCGCCCTCACCGGCGCAACCGTGCGATAGTGAGATAGGCCACTGCCCCGAACAGCAGCGCCGCCATCGCATACCAAGTCAACGCATAGGACAGGTGGGTGTTGCGGAAACTGAGTTGGGTCAGCCCGCCGCGCGGCCAGCCTGCCTGCTCTGCGTTGTGATCTGCATCGATGAAATAGGGCACGGTCTTGCCCAGCCCCAGCGCTTCTGACAGGGCCTCAACATCACGCGAGACCCAGCGCCCCGCGCCGGGATCGTTGCGCTCCAGCAGCGTGCCGGTGGGTTCGCTCGGCCGCAGCAGGCCGGTGACGGGCGTGACGGGCGCTGCCCAGCCCGCCGGGTCCTGCGCCTGAGACGGGACAAAACCGCGATTGACCCAGATGGTGCGACCGTCAGCCAATAGCGGCATCATCAACCAATGACCCGGCCCCAGCCCGGTCACCGCCTTGACCAGCACAGGCTTGTCCATGTCGAACTGCCCCGGAGCCCTGACACGCAGATAACTATGCGCGTCGGGCTCGAACGCTTCGGGCAAATCCACTGGATCACCAAAGGCGCGGCTTTCGACCGCCTCGATCAGGTCCGTTTTCCAGGTCAGGCGGCGCATTTGCCAGTTGCCCAAGAGGATGAAGGTGACGATCAGAGCAGCACATAGACCAAGCAGCAGTACCGTCAGCCAGACGGGCCTGCCCCGCTGCTCGATCATCTCAAGTCGCGCGCCCGTTCGATCTGATCATGGGCGGGCATCATGTTTTCTTCGAGGTTGAACATGACCCAGATCGACCCGGCCAGCACGATGACCAGCAGCAAGATGGTCAGCACCATCGACATGACCTGCCAGCCCTCGTCCACCTTCAGCGAGACATGCAGGAAGTAATGGATATGCACCAGCATCTGCAGCCCACCGAGCGTGAAGATGAACACCACCGCCCAGACCTTGTTGTCCATCACATCGCCCAGCACCAGCCAGAACGGGATCAGCGTCAGGATCACCGACAGGGCAAACCCCACCAGGTAAGAATGCAGCGATCCGTGGCCCGCGTCTTTGACAGGATGGCTCATAGCAGGACTCCGGTGAGATAGACGAGCGAATAGACCCCGATCCAGATCAGATCGAGGAAGTGCCAAAACAGGCTCAGGCACATCACCCGGCGCGTGTTGGCGGTCGTCAAGCCGCGCTGTGACAATTGCACCAGAAGCACGATCAGCCAGATCGTACCGGCAGTCACGTGCAGACCATGCGTGCCCACAAGGAAGAAAAAAGATGACAGGAATGCGCTGGCCATGGGCGTCGCGCCCAGATGCCAGAGATGGCTGAACTCCTCGTACTCCAGATAGAGGAACGCCGCCCCGAAGAGCCCCGTGATCACCAGCCAGAAGATCGTACCGCGCAGATCGCCGCGATCCATTCGCAGCACTGCAAAGCCGAAGGTCACCGAGGAGAAGAGCAGCGCAAAAGTGGCCACCAGGATCATCTCGATATCGAAGAGATCGGCGGGCGACGGCCCGGCGGCATAGTTCTGGCCCAGCACCGCGTAAACCGCAAAAAGGATGCCGAAGATCAGGCAATCGCTCATCAGGTAGACCCAGAAGCCCAGCATCGTTGGCGGCTCATGGGTGTGATCCCCGTCGTGATGCGGGTCGTCGAGGACGTAGAATTTCTCGGCGTCGTTCACAGCGCTATCCGTCATCATTCCGCCGCCTGTGCCAGTTGCGCGCTGCGCTGATCCTCGATGCTACGTACCTCATCAGCGGGGATGTCATAATCGCGGTCATAGTTGAACGTGTGACCGATCCCATAAAGCAGCGCGGCGGCGAAGCTGGCAGCCGCCAGCCAGAACACATGCCAGACCAGCGCAAAGCCCATCACCGTCAGGATTGCGGCCAGCACCACGCCGGTTGCCGTCGAATGGGGCATGTGGATCGGCACGAAGCCAGTGGTTGGCCGCGTGAACCCTTCGCGCTTCATTTGCGCAAAAGCGTCAATCTGATGAACGCGCGGGGTGAAGGCAAAGTTGTAATAGGGCGGCGGGGACGAGGTCGACCATTCCAGGGTCCGGCCATTCCACGGGTCACCGGAGACATCGCGCAACTCCTCGCGTTTGCGGATCGACTGAACGATCTGAACCAGAAACGCGCCGATGCCTGCGGCCACAAACAATGCGCCGATCAGGGCGACAACGAAGTAGACCGAATAGAACGTATCCTCGAACTGGCTGAGGCGGCGGGTGACGCCCATCAGGCCCAGAACGTAAAGCGGCATGAAGGCCAGGTAGAAGCCGATCAGCCAGCACCAGAAACTGACCTTGCCCCAGAACGGCTCCAGCTTGAACCCGAAGGCTTTGGGCCACCAGTAGATGATCCCGGCAAAGACGCCGAACACCACGCCGCCGATGATCACGTTATGGAAATGCGCCACCAGAAAGAGCGAGTTGTGCAGCACGTAATCGGCGGGGGGCACCGCCAGCAGCACACCGGTCATGCCCCCGATCACAAAGGTCAGCATGAAGCCCATGACCCACAGCATCGGTGTCTCGAACCGGATGCGGCCCTTATACATGGTAAAGAGCCAGTTGAAGATCTTGGCCCCTGTCGGGATCGAAATGATCATCGTGGTGATCCCGAAGAACGAGTTCACATTGGCCCCCGCCCCCATGGTGAAGAAATGGTGCAGCCAGACGATATAGCTGAGGATCATGATCACGCAGGTGGCGTAGACCATCGAGGTATAGCCAAACAGCCGCTTACCGGTGAAGGTCGGCACGATCTCGGAGAAGATGCCGAAGATGGGCAGGATCAGGATGTAAACCTCCGGGTGGCCCCAGATCCAGATGAGGTTCACATACATCATCGGATTGCCGCCAAGCTCGTTGGTAAAGAAATGCGTACCCAGGTAGCGGTCGGCGGTCAGCAGCGCCAGCGTGGCGGCCAGCACCGGAAAGGTCGCAACGATCAGGATATTGGTGCACAGCGCGGTCCAGGTGAAAATCGGCATCCGCATATAGGTCATGCCCGGCGCGCGCATCTTGACGATGGTCACCACCAGGTTGATGCCCGAAAGCGTGGTGCCCACACCGGCAATATTGAGCGCCCAGAGGTAGTAATCCATGCCCACGCTGGGGCTGTATTCCAGTCCCGAATAGGGCGCATAGGCAAGCCAGCCCGCCGTCGAGAATTCTCCCACAAAAAGTGAGATCATGATAAGGATTGCGCCGGAAACAGTCAGCCAGAAGCTAAAATTGTTGAGAAATGGAAAGGCCACATCGCGCGCGCCGATCTGCAGCGGCATCACGTAGTTCATGAATCCGGTCACAAATGGCATCGCCACAAAGAAGATCATGATCACGCCATGGGCGGTGAATATCTGGTCATAGTGATGGGCGTTCAGATAGCCTTCGGAGCCGCTGGCCGCCATCGCCTGATGGCCTCGCATCAGCAGCGCATCGGCAAACCCGCGCAGCAGCATGATCAGGCCCAGCACCATATACATGATGCCGATCTTCTTGTGGTCGATCGAGGTGAACCATTCCTTCCAGAGATAGCCCCACAGCCGGAAATAGGTGATCGCGCCCAGAACGGCGAGGCCCAGGATGGCCACACCGATGAAAGTGCCCAGCACGATGGGTTCGTAAAACGGGAAGATGTCCCAAGACAGCTTGCCCCAGAAAGGATGGATATCCACGCTGCCGGAGGCCAGACCATGGGGATCGGATGATGTCGCCATCTGAGGTCTCTCTTCCTGCTAGTGTCGTGGGTCGGGGGTGGCGTCGGGCAACAGCGACATGACGGTGACGATCTCATCCCCGCGCAGGCGCATCTCGGGCCGCAGCATGGCGATGAAGGCGCCGGGGTCTTCGGCCGAGCAGATGCCGCGGAACATCTCTCGGTTCCACAGCCCCTCCAGCCCGCCGCCGCCCAGCGCGTCGACCATCATCATGTCGTTCCGGCACAGGCTTTCGCTATCCACACAATTGTTGACGAGGCGGTCCCAGGCCGTCTCCGAAACGGTTCCGTAATAGGTTACCGGATGTGAGATACTCGGCTGGTTCAGTGCCTCCAGCGTGTCGGTATCAAGATCCTGCGCGCTGGCGCCGACCTTGGAGACCCAATCGTCAAACCCGGTCTGGTCCATCCCGTGGAACCTGAACCGCATCTGCGAAAAGCCCGCGCCGCTATAATTGGCCGAGAACCCGTCATAGACGCCCGGTTCATTGATGACCGCGTTCATCTCGGTCTGCATCCCAGCCATGGAGTAGATCTGCCCCGCCAGCGCCGGGATATAGAAGGAATTCATCACCGTGGCCGAGGTGATCTGGAACTCGATCGGGCGATCCACGATGGCCGCCACCTCGTTCACGGTCGCAATGCCCTGTTCGGGATAGATGAACAGCCATTTCCAATCCATCGAGGCCACCTGGATGATCAGGGGCTTCACGTCCGGGTTGATCGGCTGTTCCTCGGAAATCCGGCGCAGCGGCTGATAAGGGTCCAGCCGGTGGGTTGCGACCCAGGTCAGCCCGGCGAGACAAATGATGATCGCCAACGGCACTGACCAGATCACGATCTCGAGGCTGAAGGAATGATGCCACTCGGGCTCATAACTCGCCTTGCTGTTCGATTCGCGGTACTTGATCGCAAAGAACACGGTCAGTGCCATGACCGGCAGGATCACGATCAGCATCAGAACGGTGGCGTAGATGATCAGCTCACCCTGCTGCTGCGCCACATCGCCTGCAGGTGACAGCACAACCAGATCGCACCCCGCCAGCAGGAAGCAGGAAAACAAAGCCACGATATGAACTGCGCGTTTCATGATCTTTCCATAGCATATGCGGAACGAGTCGTTGGCAAAGGGAAATTTGCCCCATAGCGTGTAATCTAATGTTGTGATCCGAGAGGACCGGTGTCGCAATGCGACAAAAGGTGACTCACCCGGTCACTTTTTGCCAGCGCGCCTTTCGGTGTAAAAGACCCTGAGGACGAGACGTGGAGGACGGCCCGATGAGCGCCACCGACCAAAGCCATATCGAACGCGCCACCATCGACGAGGTGGTGATCACGGTCATCATGGCGCGTGTCACCGATTTCTTCGGCTTCTTCGTCTATGCCATCGCCTCGGCGCTGGTGTTCCCCCGCGTGTTCTTTCCGACATTTGATCCGGCAACCGGGACACTGATTTCATTCGCCATTTTCTCGCTCGCCTTCCTTGCGCGGCCCGTGGCCAGCCTGACCGGACGCTGGGTCCAGGCCAAGATCGGGCGGGCCGCCAAGGTCACGCTGGCACTGATGATCCTGGGCTGTGCAACCGTCGCGATCGGGCTGTTGCCGGGTTATGAGAGAATCGGCTGGCTGGCGCCCGTGCTGCTGGCCGTTTTTCGCATTCTGCAGGGGATCGGACTGGGCGGCGCCTGGGATGGGCTGACCCTGCAGCTACAACATGTCGCGCCCCCGCATCGCAAAGGGCTCTATGCGATGGTGCCGCAATTGGGGGGGCCGATCGGGTTCTTCGTGGCCGCCTCGCTGTTCTTTGTGCTGACCGATTTCCTGACCGATGAGGAATTCATCAAATGGGGCTGGCGCTTTGCCTTCTTTGCGGTGATGGCGGTGAATGTGGTGTCGCTGTTTGCCCGGCTGCGACTGCTGAACGCCGATCTGGGTGTTGATCCCAAGGTCACCCGATCAGCCCCGCTGGGCCCGCTGCTGCACACCCAGTGGCGTCAGATTCTGCTGTCGACCATGGTGCCGCTGGCGAGCTACGCGCTGTTTCACATGGTGACGGTGTTCCCGCTGGCTTATGAGCTGCTCTATGGTGATCAGAACATCTCGCGCATTTTGATCATCCAGTTGATCGGCTGTGCGCTGGCGATCCTTGCAGTCATGGGCTCGGGCGTATTGGCCGACAGCATGAACAAGCGCATGGTGCTGGTGATCAGCACCGGACTGATCGTGGTGCTGAGCTTGCTGATCGACACCTTGAACAGCGCGCCAGCGATCTTCATCATCTTTGGCTTTGTGGTGCTCGGGCTGGCCTATGGGCAGGCCAGCGCCATCGTGGGCAACCGCTTCGACCCCGAGTTCCGCTATTCCGGCACGGCGATGGCCACCAACCTGTCCTGGATCACCGGCGCTGCCTTTGCGCCGCTGGTCGGGCTTGGCCTGACCGTGGCGTTTGGTCTCTGGGCCTCGGCTCTGTATCTGATTTCGGGCGTGGTCGTGACCTTCTTTGCGCTCTACCAGTTGAACCGCCTCAAGGCCGCACAGGCGGACTGAGGCGGCTCTGGCCTCGCCTCAGTTGACCGGCACGAACTCGATCCGGCGATTGCGGCGCTTGCCCTCAGCGGTGTCATTCGACACGACCGGGCGGCTTTCGCCATAGCCGACCGTGATCAGCCGTTCCTGTCCGATGCCTTGGGCCACCAGATAGTTGGTGACCGCCTGCGCCCGCCGCTCGCTAAGCACCCGGTTCGCCGCCTCGGACCCATCGCGATCGGTATGACCGCCAACCTCGATCCGCAAATCGGGGCAGCGGCTGATGATGTCATGCAGGTTGGACAGCAGCGGCAATGAGGCCCGATCCAGCCGGGCGCTGCCCGAGTTGAAATAGATGTTGCCAGTGCGCGACAGGATTTCCATCCGCCCGACACAGGCGTCACGATCCAGGTCACCCTTGGTTTCCAGCGCCGTCTCGCTCGGCGTCGCGGCGGCCAGTTGCAGCTGCGGTTGCGTGCCGGGACGGGCGCGGTCGAAAACGAAACCGAAGCTGACGAAGCCGAAGGGCAGGATGTCGACATTTGCGGCGTCCTGCAGCTTGCCGCGCCCTTCTTCCAACGCGAAGTCGGTCAGCGGGATGGCGATGGGCGCAGTGTTGGCAACCGCCACGCGGTCGTTGTCGACCAGCGTGATCGCCACCTGCGCGCTGCGCTCCTGGGTGACGCCGTGCAGGTTCATCGTATAGGGCAGATCGATGATCTTGTGCCGCACCTCATGCAGATCGGTCAGTTGGTCGGCGGGTAGCTGTGCTGTTATCACCGCCTCGGGGAAATTGAAGGTTTCGAAGAACAGAAACCGCATCCGCACGTTGCGCAGGTCGATCTTGGTATCGACGCTATCAAGCTGCACCCGGATCTCGGCCGCGCCGCTTTCATTGATCACACCGGAAAAACTGGCAAACCCGCTATGTTCGGCCTTGGAGTTCTTCTTGACCGACAGAAAGCGCAATTCAGACGCTTCTGCGTCCAGCTCCCAGCCATGTTCGAAAGGATCGGCGCTTTGGGCGAAGGCGGCACTGCCCAGCAGGATGCCCCCCAATGTCAGAGCGGTTCGGAACGCGGATACTGCCTGCATGGTCACTTTCCCGTAAAAGTTGAGATGGAATCAGGGATAAGTCAGGTAAAGGCCACAATAAAGCCCAAAAGGCGGCGTTAATGTGGATGTATTGAGCAATTCGCCAGGATATGCCCCTGAGCTGACAGGCCGGTCCGGGACATTCCGGTTGCAACCGTCAGTCGAGGCATCCATGGTTGTCGGGGCATGAAAATGGAACAGAAATTCATCCGCCTGCTGAAGGTTACGGCTGCGTTGGTCGCCCTGTGCTGGGCCGGGTCCGCGCTTGCTGATCCGCGCATCGCGCTTGTCATCGGCAATTCGGCCTACGGGTCGGTCACCGCGCTGGACAATCCGGCCAATGATTCGCGGCTGATCTCGAAAAAGCTGGAAAAGATGGGGTTCGAGGTCCGGCTGCTGACCGACAGCACGCAGGTCGAGATGAAGCGCGCCATCGCACAGTTCGGACGCGACCTGCGCAAGGGTGGCGACCAGTCGGTGGGTCTGTTTTTCTACGCCGGGCACGGGGTGCAGTCCTTTGGCTCGAACTATCTGCTGCCGGTGGATGTGTCGCTGAGCGATCCCGCCGATCTGGACCTGATGGCGGTTGAGGCGCGCTCGGTCCTGCATCAGATGGCCTCGGCCCGCAACAAGACCAATATCGTCATTCTGGATGCCTGCCGGAACAACCCGTTCGAAGAGCTGGCGGATATGGATGACAACGGCCTGGCCGAGATGAAGGCCCCCACCGGCACCTTCCTGGCCTATGCCACCGATCCCGGCGGCGTTGCGCTGGATGGTGATACTGGCAACAGCCCCTTCACGCTCAGCCTGGCCACCCATATCGAAGAACCCGGAATGCCCATTGAACAGCTGTTCAAGAAGGTGCGCGTCGATGTGCTGTCTCAGACGCGCGGGCTGCAGACCCCCTGGGACACCTCGTCGCTGACGCAGGAATTTTCCTTTTCACCCCAGCAAACCCCAGTGCCCAGTTTTGAGACCGAAGATCTTGCCTGGGGCGCGATCAAGGACTCCGAAGACCCGGTGCAGATCATGCTGTTCCTGCGCGCCTTTCCAGACAGCCGCTATGCCAAACTGGCGCGCGAGCGGCTGCAGCAGGTGATGGCGAGCTCGTTTTCGGAAACACTCACCAGCCCTGAACCAGAACCCGCTCAGGAAGACCCGCAGGTCGCCGAGGTACCGGACCCGACCACGCCCAAGGTCGATGATACCGAGCGGCTGATGTTCGATCTGGCCGCCTCGGATGACACCGTGAATGCCTATCAGACCTATCTCGACAGCTATCCCGGCGGCGTGTTTGCCGATCAGGCCTCGGAACGGGTCGCGGCGCTGGAGCTTGAGGCGCAAACCGTGACGCGCAAGGCCGAAGCCCAGGCAGCAGCACCCGCCGCTGCTGAACAACCGGGCGAAGTGGTCACGTTGAACGGGCGGCTGACCTTCGGCAATGACCGGATACTGGGCAAGACCATAGCCGAACTGGTGCGAGGCTCGCCGCATTACCCGCCGATGGAGGGGCTGCCAGAGGAGCTGTGGAAAGAACAGACCTGCTCGGGATGCCACCAATGGACACCCGAAGCGCTGTGTGTCCAGGCGCAGACCTATGCGGCCAATCCCTCCTCCGAGAGTGTTGAAAAGTCTCATCCTTATGGCGGCGATTTCAAGGTCAACTTGCGCTACTGGGCCGAGAGCGGCTGCCTGGAGTAGCCCTCGCAACGATGCGCAGGCCACAGGCGTGAGTTTGAACATCCGTAGTTTGGTCTGCTCAGGTTTGTTCCCGGATCAGCCGTTTTGATAATAAAACGAAAGCTTGCGGCTTACCCCCTGCGGCGGCGGCGGAAATGGAACGGCGCGTCGAACCTGTTCTTTGGCGGCCCGCTCAAGTTCGGGTGACCCCGAGCTATCCACGATATCCACCCATGCCAGCGAACCGTCAGGGTTGATTTCAAAAAACACCTGCGCAAAGCCACGGACCCGCACATACACGGCCGGTGCGCGGTTCAAATGAACCAGAACCTGACCCGCATAATTGGTGACGTTGGAGTTCCCCGGCCCGCGGCCACCGGACCGGCTTTGCGTCCTGCTACTGGCGAAGGCATCAACGGAATCCCTTTGAAATAGGGTCAGCGGGGAGTCCACGGTTTGTTGGGGATTGAGCAGGTTGTCAAAGCTACTGAAGCCGTTGAGTGTGCCTAGTGGTTCGGCAGACGGTCTGCGGCTTGGAAGGCGCGGGCGTTTCGAAACAACCACAGCCTGCTCGGACTCTTGCGATTCACTTTCTGTCGTGATTTCCGCGCCATCCTCCAAAGGTTCGACAATTGTCTCAGGGGTTTCTGCACTGATCAGCCCGCTCTCTGACGGAACCACCGGGACCACAGCGGAATCCGGTGCGGACAGGGCGACCGATACCTCTGGCTCGGGGGGAGATGACGCGTCCGCGTCAGGCACGTCAGCGGCCTCGACCCCGGCTGCGGGAGGCTCCTGAGGCGTTTCAACTGCTGTCTCGGGTTCGACCGATGCAACGGTGCTCTCTTCGGACGCGCCAGACTCCGCATCCGACGGCTCCACAGGTTCGCTCACCTCCGCTTCGGGCGCATCCGGTTGCGAGCCGATATCGGGTGAGGACACATCCTGCGGATCAGCCGACGCCACAAGCGCGTCGCTGGTCGGAATCTCTGCCTGCTCGGGTTCAACCGTGTCCTCCACCGGGGGCTCGGGCACCTCGGCGGCTTCCGGTTGAACCGGCTCTGGCGGGGCATCGGCAAAATCTTCGAAAGCAGATCCCAGTTCCACCGCATCGCTCGGGCTGACCCCTGCCTGCGGTTCCACCAAATCAGCGGCAGTGAAACTGAGAAACAGGAGGTGCCCCAAAACCGAAACAAGAAGGGCCGCCACGGCGACGAATGCAGACCTGCGGATCATTTGAGGGCCTGTTCGGTCACAAGGAACACCGAGGACGCGCCCAGCCTGCGGAGTGCTCCTGTGATTTCCATCAACCGCGGGCCCGAAGCGTCGCGATCCGGCACGATCCTTACCGGTCCCGCGTCATGGCTCGCCATATATGTTTCGGGATCGATTGGACGGCCGCGAAAACTCAGCGCGCCTTCCCTGTTCAGCACCAGCGCGTCGGGTGGCTCGCGCCCTTCCAGTTCCGAGGTATCCACCAGTTCCAGATCGGGATCGATTGGCGGTGCGACGGTCCCGGCGATCAGGAAAAAGATCAGCATCAGGAAGACGACGTTGATCAGGGGAATTGTCGAATCGCGTTTGCGGCTTGGGCGCGTGGCGCGGATCATGAGTTCACTCCAGCACGGTCACGGTCAAACCTTCGCGCCCGCGCAACCGGACCAAAAGATCGACAAGCCGCTGTGCCGACGTATCCGCATCCAGGCTGACCAGAACCTGCCCCGTTTCGATCTGCGCAGACAGGTCGTCCAACGTTGCCGGGACTCCATTCATAGTGAGTCGTTCGGCACCAATCTGAACAAATATCCGCTCAGTGGGCTTGTCTGGTGCTGATGTGCTTGCGACTGCACTGCTCAGTTCGATCTCTGCAAACCTCGAAAACGTCGAGGACAGCATGAAGAACAGCAAGAGAAGAAAAATGACGTCTATGAGCGGCGTCATCGACATCCGGCGTCGGACAAAGGGGGCTGTGTTACGCATGCCCATGCGCAGCCAGCGGCTGATTGGCGTCCACCGTTTCCTGAATGGGCTGGCCCGGCACCAAGACCGTCCGCAATGCCTTGTCAGCAAAGACCCGTTCCCGCGCTGTGCGGCTTTCGAACCAGGACAAAACCATCGAGGTCGGCATTGCCACGGCGAGGCCCACGGCAGTTGTCACCAGGGCAACCCAGATCCCCCCCGCGAGCAGCGACGGATCGACCGAGGCACCGGCACTCTGAAGGCTCTGGAAGGCGTCAATCATCCCCAAAACCGTTCCGAACAAACCAAGGAGAGGTGCGAGTTGAGCAACTGTATCCAAAAGACGGAAGCCACGCTCAAGCCCGGCGAGCGCCAGCCCTGCCTCTGCATCCAAACGGTCATCCAGATTTGGCGCGTCCCGCGCATCCATCGCCGCTGCCACGATAGGCGCAAGATAGCTTCTGCTCTTTGACAGGCGCTCACGCGCCGCGCTGCGATCTCCGGCATCCCAATCCTGCAGGGCCTGCGACAAAACCCGATGCCGCCCCACTCCGCAGGCTGCAAACTGCCACAGCTTGTAAAGTGTAACCGCCACGGTCAGCACGGACATGAAAAGCAGGATTGCGACAACAGGCCCGCCAAGGGCAAGAATTTCACGAAGAGAATTCAGCAAGTTCATCCAAGCAACTCCATATCGACCCGACTAGTTAGCGACAGAGCCTCCTGGCAAACATCGCTCTCGGCGCCATCTACAACGCATGATCTTGCGCCATTGATCAATGCGCGGCCCACGGCGTTGCAGGTCATTCCGGGGAGGTCAAACTGGCGCACACGCGGGCGGCCGACCGGCAGGTCACGAAAATCAAAAAGCGAAAGGGTTACAACACCACCCGCCGTATCAAAAATCACGGTCTCAAAGACCGCTTCATCGATGGTTGTTCCGGTAAGGTTTTCCACGAGGAAGGACAATCGGCACGCCTCGCCAACGTCCTGTACGGCGTTCAGTTCCACTGAAAGCGTCGAGGCAGGAGCGTCGCCAGACTGCGCGCGTAGCCCCAAAGGAAGCAGGCTTGCCACTAAAACGAGAGCGAAACGGAGAAGCATCATTGACCGGCACCCAATTGCTTGCGCTGAATTCGAACACCCGCAATGTCTTGCTGGCTGTCCCCTCTCTTACCTGACACGGTATTCACATCAAAGGGTCGTTGAGACTATTGTGATATGGCCGGAGCCTAAGGGTGGTTTCAGGCAGATTTTGGCCACATTGAGTGGCGACTCGCCGCGAGTATTCGAAACGGAGCTGGGCTGCCCTGAACGGCCTCAGCTGGTCCGATAGGCGCTTCAAACCGACCTTCGCCATTGCGTATGAGCCTTATGAAGATCGCACCGCGCTTCCCCCGAGACCCGTTCCTACAGCCTGTCGCGCAGGCTGTACCAAAGCATCGCCAGTACCAGCAGCGGTGAGCGCAGCGTCGCACCGCCGGGAAAGCGGGCAGTCGGCACCTGCGCCATCAGGTCGAACCGTTCGGCCTGTCCGGTGATGGCCTCACAGGCGATCTGGCCCGAGAGCGTGGCCATGCCCACCCCATGTCCGGAAAACCCCGACAGCGACAGGATGTTCCCGCGCAGCCGCGCGTAATGCGGCATCCGGTTCATGGTGATGCCCAGCGTCCCACCCCAGGCATAGTCGATCCGGGTCTCACGCAGTTGCGGGAAAATCTCCAGCATCGGCTTGCGCACTTTCGCAGCGATATCCGCCGGGAAGCGGTAGCCATAGCTTTCGGTGCCTCCAAACAGCAGCCGGTGATCGGCGGAAAACCGGAAATAGTTCACCACAAACTTGCTGTCAGCCACGGCAACATTGCCTCGGATCAGGTCTTCCTGCTGGTCCGGCGTCATCGGCTCGGTGGCGACGATATAGTTGTTGATCGGCATGACCCGCGCCGCCACCTCGCGCTGCAGACCTCCCAGATAGCCATTGCAGCCCAGCACAACATAGCGCGCGGAAATAGTCGCGTCCGGGGTGCGCAACTGCGTCGGGGTGCCCGAATCCAGTTCCTGAACCTTGGAACGTTCGAATATCCGCACCCCCGACAGCACCGCCAGACGCGCGAGGCCAAAGGCGAAGTTCAGCGGGTGGATATGCCCCGCGCCCATGTCGATGGTGCCGCCGTGATAGGCGGGCGAGTTCACCAGATGGCGGCATTCCTCGCCGTCCAGAGGCCGGATCTTGTCATAGCCATATTCGGTATTGAGCTTGTCCGCATACTCCCAGCTATGGGGCACATACCGCGCGCGGTGATCGGCATGGATGATCCCGTCATGGAACGGCATATCCACCTCGGCACATAGCGCGCGCACCAGATCAACCGATTGCGTTGCGATCCGCCACAGCTCGCGCGCATGGGGTTTGCCCAGCATCTCCTCCAGCGCGTCCTGCTCCACGCGCTGGCCCTGCCCCACCTGCCCGCCATTGCGCCCCGATGCGCCAAAGCCGACGCGCTGCGCCTCCAGCAGCACCACGTCATAGCCGCGCCGGGCCAGATGCAGCGCCGCCGACAACCCGGTGAAGCCACCGCCCACCACGCAGACATCACAGCTCAGCGCGCCGCGTGCAGGCTCGAACGGGTCCAGCGGTCGGGCGGTCGCCGCGTAGTAAGAGGCAGGGTATTCCCCCGGCCGGTCATTGGCGCTCAGCAGGTCCACAAACTCAGGCCGCCCGGTTCAAGCCATCCGCCTCAAGCTGCGCCAGACATTCATCCAGCGACAGGCGCGCCCGCGCGATCAGGATGTCGATCTCGTCCGGGGTGATGACCAGCGGCGGCGAGATGATCATCCGGTCGCCCACATGGCGCATGATGGCGTTATTGGCAAAGCAGCGGTCGCGGCAGATATGGCCCACGACGCCCGGCTCTGAGGCAAAGGGCGCGCGGCTGGCCTTGTCCGGCGTCAGCGCGATCGAGGCCATCATGCCCGCGATCTTCGCCTCACCCACAAGCGGGTGATCCAGCAACCCCTCCCACTTCTCTTTCAGATAGGGCGCGGCAACGTTCTGGACGTGACCGACAATGTCTTCTTCTTCCATGATCCGCAGATTTTCCAGCGCCACCGCAGCGGCGACGGGGTGACCGGAATAGGTGTAGCCATGATTGAAATCTGTCCCCGACAAGACCTGCGCGATCTCGCTCGTCACCACCGAGGCCCCGATGGGCTGATAGCCCGAGCTCAGCCCCTTGGCGAGTGTCATGATATCCGGCTGGATGCCGAATGTTTGCGAGCCGAACCAATTGCCGGTACGGCCAAACCCGCAGATCACCTCATCCGCAATCAGGAGGATGCCATATTTGCGGCAGATGCGCTGGATTTCCGGCCAGTAGCTCTCGGGCGGGATGATCACGCCACCAGCACCCTGCACCGGTTCACCGATAAAGGCCGCGACCTTGTCAGGGCCGACCTCCTTGATCTTGGCCTCCAACTGGCGCGCGCGTTCCAGACCGAACTCTTCGGGCGTCATCTCGCCACCCTCCGCCCACCAGTTTGGCTGGTCGATAAACTCGATCCCCGGAATCGGCAGACCGCCCTGACCGTGCATCCCCTTCATCCCGCCCAGGCTGGTGCCGCCGATGGTCGAGCCATGATAGGCGTTCCAGCGCGAGATGATCACATTGCGCTCGGGCTGGCCTTTCTCGGCCCAATAGGTGCGCACCAGGCGGATATTGGTGTCATTGGCGTCCGACCCGCCGGTCGAAAAGAACACATGGTTCAGATCGCCCGGTGTCAGCTCGGCCAATTTCTGAGCCAGCATCAAGGCCGGTGTATGCGTGGTTTGAAAAAACGTGTTGTAATAGGGCAGTTCCCGCATCTGCCGGGCAGCCACATCGGCCAACTCGTCGCGCCCATAGCCGATATTGACACACCACAGCCCGGCCATTCCGTCGATGATCTCGTTCCCATCGCTGTCCTTCAGCCAGACCCCTTTTGCGCTCTTGATCACGCGGGCGCCTTGTTGGCCCAGGTCCTGATTGTGAGAAAACGGGTGAAGGTGATGCGCCGCGTCCAGCGCTTGCAGCTCTGCGGTGGGCAGATGATTGGCCATTGTCGTCATGTCGGATCTCTTGAGCTATGGCGTTCAATCCGGGGATGGCCTTGTGGCGGCCACCGGTCCGGGTTGATCCCGCGAGGATGAAGTCAGGTGAGACCGTTGGATTTTGATCAAATTATGAGCCTGCGTCAATCCACCTCGCGATCAGCGGGATAACCGGGTGCTCCGACCTAACCGTCCATCGACTGGCGCACGAAATCCATCCCCTGCCGGATGTCCCCTTCGATCGCGTCGGCAACCTCCTGCGGCACACCGCTGCGCAGGGCCGCGATCGCCTGCTGGTGCAGGTCTTTGAGGTTCGACGTGCCATAGCGCCCACAGACAACCCGCAGCGAGGGGCCGGCCTGCAACCATAGCGACTCGGTGATCCGCCGCAGGATTGGCGCCTCTGCCGCGTCATAGAGCGTGAAATGGAACCGAAAGTTCGCCTCAAGATAGCCCCGGATATCGCCGCCCTTGATGGCCTGATCGACCCGCGCATCCAGCCGCTCCATATCCTGTATGATCGCCGCAGCGTCCCGCGTTGCCGCCATGAAAGCCAGTTTGGGTTCGACCGTCAGGCGCACCAGATCGATCTGGGCCAGCCTGTCGGGCGTCATCACCGGCACTTCGACCCGGCGGTTTTCGCGGGCCGCCAGCGCCCCTTCGGCGGTCAGACGACGCATCGCCTCGCGCACCGGAGTGATTCCCGCGCCGATCATGTCGGCCAGACCATGGATCGTCAGCGGTTGGCCCGGCACGACCTCGCCAAACAGGATCAGTTCCTTAACCTGAATATAGATCGCCTCATGTTCGGGCCGTTTTCCAACAAGCCGGTTCATTTTTTGATCTTTCTTCTGAGATCGATTGGGGTGGGGCATCAATTCTCTCTACTCAACTGTCAAAAAACTATCATACTGTTCCCCGGGGATGAAAAAGAATCGGTTTTGATCAAAATCCGACGCCATGCCCATCGTGACCAACAGGAGGATTGAATGCCAAGAAAGATCACTGGCGCCCTCGCAGCCGTCGCGCTTCTGGCGCCGTTTGCGGCCTGGGCCGAAGAGGTACGTGTCTATAACTGGTCTGACTATATCGACGAAGACCTGCTGAAAAAATTCGAGGAAGAGACAGGCTATGACCTGATCTATGACGTCTTCGACAGCAACGAGGTTCTGGAAACCAAGATGCTGGCGGGCGGCTCGGGCTATGATGTCGTGGTGCCAACCGGCGATTTCCTGCAGCGGCAGGTCTCGGCGGGCGCGTTTCAGAAGCTCGACAAATCCAAGCTGCCCAATGCCGGCAACATGTGGGACATGATCGAGGACCGGACATCGCAATACGATCCGGGCAATGAATACTCGATCAACTACATGTGGGGTACAACGGGCGTCGGGCTCAATGTCGGCAAGGTCAAGGAAGTGCTGGGCGAGGATGCGCCGCTCAACAGCATGGATCTGGTGCTGGACCCGGCCAATATGGAGAAACTGGCCGCGTGCGGGGTCTATTTCCTGGATGCCCCGACCGAGATCGTGCCGATGGTGCTGCAATATCTGGGTGAAGACCCGGACAGCGCCGATCCGGACGTGATCGGCAAGGCCGAAGCCCCGCTGATGGCGGTGCGGCCGCATATCAAGAAGTTCCACAGCTCGGAATACATCAACGCGCTGGCCAATGGCGATATCTGCGTCGCTGTCGGCTGGTCGGGTGACGTGCTGCAGGCGCGCGATCGCGCGGTCGAGGCCGATAACGGTGTCGAGATCGCCTATCATCCCTTCACGCAGGGCTCGCTGATGTGGTTCGATCAGATGGCCATTCCCACCGACGCGCCCAATCCCGACGGTGCGCACGCATTTCTGAACTTCATCATGGATGCTGAAAACATGGCTGCGGCCTCGAACTACGTCTATTTCGCCAATGGCAACAAGGCGTCACAGGAGTTTCTGGCCGAAGACGTGATCGGGGATGTCGCGATCTATCCCGATGATGCGACGCTGGAAAAGCTCTATACCAAGTCGCCCTACCCGTCCAAGGTTCAGCGGGTGGTGACGCGGATGTGGACCAAGGTCAAATCCGGCACCTGAGCTGGACCCCGGCGGGACGCAGGCAGCGCCCCGCCGTTTTCTTTCAGAACAAGGACTTGCCGTGGACGCCTCCGCTTTCGCCCCTTGGGAAGATCCCCAGGCCCAACCGTTGATCCGGTTCAAGAACGTCACCAAGTCATTCGGCGCCTTCACGGCCATTGACGATCTGTCGCTGGATATCTTCGAGAAAGAGTTCTTTGCCCTGCTGGGCCCCTCGGGCTGCGGCAAGACCACCATGATGCGGATGCTTGCCGGGTTCGAAACACCCACCAGCGGCGTGATCGAACTGGCCGGCCAGGACATCGCGCCGGTGCCACCCAACCAGCGTGCGGTGAACATGATGTTCCAGTCTTACGCGCTGTTTCCCCATCTCAGCATCTGGGACAATATCGCCTTCGGGCTGAAACGCGACAAGATGCCCAAACATGACCTGCAGGAACGGGTCGAGGCGATGCTGAAACTGACCCGACTGGAACAGTTCGCCCGCCGCAAGCCACACCAGATTTCCGGCGGACAGCGGCAGCGGGTGGCGCTGGCGCGCTCGCTGGCCAAGGCGCCGAAACTGCTGCTGCTGGATGAACCTCTGGGCGCGCTCGACAAGAAGCTGCGCCAGGACACACAGTTCGAACTGATGGATATTCAGGAAACCACCGGCACTACTTTCGTGATCGTCACCCATGATCAGGAAGAGGCGATGACCGTGGCCAGCCGCGTCGCGGTGATGGATCATGGCCGCATCATTCAGGCCGACACGCCCGACCGTATCTACGAATCGCCGAACTCGGTTTATGTGGCCGATTTCATTGGTGACGTGAACATCATCCAAGGGCAGGCCAACCCCGGAGAGGGCGAAGGGTACCGCCTGTTCTGGACCGAGGGCCAGCCGCCACTGATCGCAAACTCCACCAAGTCGTTTTCCGCCGGACAAACCTGCCATCTGGCGATCCGGCCCGAGAAGGTGACGATCAGCGCGGAACGCCCCGAGAGTGCCGCAAACGTGGTGCAGGGCAAGGTGCTGGACATCGCCTATCTGGGCAACCTGTCGACCTATCACGTTGAACTGCCCAATGGCGTTGTGATCAAGGCGCAGACCGCCAATACCCGCCGCATCTCGCGCCGCTCCTTCACATGGGAAGACCCCGTCTGGCTGTCCTGGACCGCCACGGCGGGCGTCCTGCTGGCGAACTGATGCGGCGGTTCTTCCTGATCGCCGTCCCCTATGCCTGGCTGCTGGTCCTGTTCCTGATCCCCTTCGTGATCGTGCTCAAGATATCGCTGTCGGATACCGAATTGGCCATCCCGCCCTACACGCCCACATTGGACCTTTCGGAGGGCTGGGCTGGCATCAAAAACTTCTTTGCCGGGCTCGATCTGGAAAACTTCGTCTGGCTGACCGAGGATGACCTCTACTGGAAGGCCTATCTGAGCAGCCTCTGGATCGCCACCTGCTCAACCATCCTGACCCTGCTGATCGGCTTTCCCATCGCCTATGGCATGGCGCGCAGCCCCGAGGAATGGCGTGCCACGCTGATGATGCTGGTGATCCTGCCCTTCTGGACCTCGTTCCTGATCCGGGTCTACGCGTGGATGGGTATCCTCAGCAATGAAGGGTTCCTGAACCAGTTCCTGCTGTGGATCGGTATCATCGACACGCCTTTGACCATCCTAAACACCAACACCGCCGTCTATATCGGCATCGTCTACACCTACCTGCCCTTCATGATCCTGCCGATCTATGCCGCGCTTGATCGACTGGACGGATCGCTGATCGAGGCCGCCGAAGATCTGGGTTGCTCGCGGCTGATGGCCTTCTGGCTGGTCACCCTGCCCCTGTCGCGCCCCGGCATCATCGCGGGCTGCTTCCTCGTCTTCATCCCAGCGCTGGGGGAATTTGTGATCCCCTCACTGCTGGGCGGATCGGGCACGCTGATGATCGGCAAGGTGCTGTGGGAGGAGTTCTTCTCCAACCGCGACTGGCCGGTGGCCTCTGCCGTGGCGGTGCTGCTGCTGCTGATCCTGGTGATCCCGATCGTGCTGTTCCAGCGCAACCAGCAGAAACAGCAGGAGGCTGATCAATGACGCGCCTGAGCTGGTTCAACGTGGTATCGCTGACGCTGGGCTTTGCCTTTCTCTACTTGCCGATGGTGATTCTGATCATCTTCAGCTTCAACGAAAGCAAGCTGGTGACGGTCTGGGCGGGGTTCTCGACCAAATGGTATGGCGAATTGCTCCAGAACGAGGCGTTTCTGGATGCTGCCTGGGTCACGCTGCGGGTGGCGGTGTTTTCCTCGACCATCGCCACGGTGCTGGGTACGATGGCGGCCTATGTGCTGGTGCGCGGCGGGCGGTTCTTTGGCCGCACGCTGTTTTCCGGCATGATCTATGCCCCTTTGGTGATGCCCGAGGTGATCACCGGTCTGTCGCTGCTCTTGCTGTTCATCGGCATCGGGCTGGATCGCGGCATCTTCACCATCGTGCTGGCGCATACGACCTTTTCGATGTGCTATGTCTCGGTCGTCGTCTCCTCGCGCCTCGTCACATTCGATCGCTCTCTGGAAGAGGCGGCCCTTGATCTGGGCTGTTCCCCGGCCGAGGCGTTCCGACTGGTCACCCTGCCCATCATCGCACCTGCGGTGATCTCCGGCTGGCTGCTGGCCTTCACCCTGTCGCTGGATGATCTGGTGATCGCGTCCTTCACCTCAGGTCCGTCTTCGACCACCTTGCCGATCAAGATTTTCTCGTCGGTGCGGCTGGGCGTCAGCCCCGAGATCAACGCGCTGTCGACCCTTATGATCGCCGTCGTTGCCGTGGGCGTCATCATCGCGTCGCTGGTCACCAAACGCGCCGCTCTGCAGCGCAGGCGCGAGGAGCAGTTGGCCACGCAAACATGACGCGCCTCTTCGAGGATCGCGCCTATGGGCCGGAACCCATCGCGAACAGCTACTGGCCCACCACGGCCTCCCCACCGCACTACGCATCGCTTTCCGGCGGGCATAGCTGCGACACCGCCATCATCGGCGCGGGCTATACCGGGCTGAACGCCGCTTTGAATCTGGCGCAGGCGGGTCAGGATGTGGTGGTGCTTGAGGCTGAACAGCCCGGCTGGGGCGCTTCGGGGCGTAATGGCGGGTTTTGCTGCCTGGGCGGCTCAGCCTCCGGATTCACCGCGATGTCGCGACAGGTTGGCCGCGACGGGGCATTGGCCTATCTGCACGCTGAACGGGAGGCGGTCGATTTCGTACGCGCCCGGCTGAGCGAGTATGGGATCGATGCGGATAGTCACTCACGGGGCGAGACACGTCTGGCGCATTCGCCAAGCGCAGCGGCAAGGATGCGCGACGAAGCCGGGGCAATCCGCGACATCTACGGGATCGAGGCCGAATTCCTGCCGCGCGAGGCCCTGGCATCACACGGGTTGACCAGCCCGGAATTTCACGCCGCCCTGACGATACCTGTCGGCTTTGCACTGAACCCGATGAAATACGTCTCCGGGCTGGCGCGGGCAGTCGAGGCTGCGGGTGTGCGCCTTTATGGCAGCAGCGCCGTGACGGGGCTGAATACGGCGCCGGATGGCAAGCACCTGTTGCAAATGGCGCAGGGCGAGGTGCGGGCGACAAACCTGATCATCGCTACCAATGGCTATAGTTCCGAAACCTTGCCGCCTTGGCTCGGCGGGCGGTATCTGCCGGTGCCCTCAGCCATCATCACCACCCGCGTGTTGACCGAGGGTGAACTTGCCGCCCAAGGCTGGACCAGCCGACAGATGTGTTATGACAGCCGCCATTTGCTGCACTATTTCCGTCTGCTGCCCGACAACCGCATGCTCTTTGGCCTGCGCGCCGCGTGGCGCTGCACGGAAGGCGGCGACGCGGCAACGCTGCTGCAGGCGCGCGCAGATTTCGACCGGTTCTTCCCGGCATGGAAGGATGTCGAGATAACGCATCACTGGTCCGGTCTGATCTGCCTGTCGCGCAATCTGACGCCCTTTGCCGGTCCGGTCCCCGGCATGACGCGTGCCTGGGCCGCGCTTTGTTATCACGGCAACGGGGTGGCAATGGGCAGCTATGCGGGCGCGTTGCTGGCGGCACAGATCACCGGGCGCGGCCCAGCCACACCCGCGCTCATGACACGGGGCTTGCGCCGGTTCGAGCTGGGCCGTTGGCGCCGCGCGATCCTGCCGCTCATCTATGGGTGGTATGGCCTGATGGACCGGCGCAGTTGACACGCCTGCGGGTCCCGATTGCAATCTGCCTGAGAAAAGAGCTTGAGAATCTGCCCCCCTGCCCCGATAGTCCAAATGGATCAGTGACATAGTAAGGCGGGTAAGCGTGATGACATCAGCCCGGCCCTTTGCGGCCTTGCCAGTTCTGGTTGTCTCGGCAGTCATGCTCGCGGCGATGCCCGCGCTGGCCGACAGCAACAGCTTTCTCGACCCGCAAGGCCCCGTCGCACTGGCCCAGAAGGATCATCTGATCCGCGCCACTGCCCTGATCATGATCGCAGTGATCCCGGTGCTGGCGCTGGTCCCGCTGATCGTGCTGCGTTATCGGCGGCGCAAGAACTCCTCCGCCGCCTATCGGCCCAAATGGGAATTCTCGCCGCTGCTGGAAACCACCATGTGGACCGTGCCGGTGCTGATCGTGGCGATCCTGTCGGTCTATCTATGGAAAGCGACCCATCGGCTTGATCCTTACGCCGCCAATTTCGGCACCGATCCAGCAGTTGAGGTGCAGGTGGTCGGCCTCGACTGGAAATGGCTGTTCATCTATCCCGAGCTGGGCATCGCCACCATTGGCGAGATGGGCATGCCGGTGGACCGGCAGGTCGCCATGGAACTGACCACCGACACGGTGATGCAAAGTTTCCTGATCGCCGCCCTTGGCGGGCAGATCTACGCCATGCCCGGCATGACCACCCAATTGCATCTGGCCGCGAGCGAGCCGGGCCGGATGCAGGGCGAAAACACGCAATATAACGGGCGCGGCTTCACGGGTCAGAAATTCGACGCGGTGGTGATGGCCGAGGATGATTTCCAAAGCTGGGTCGAGACCGTGCGCAGCACAGGCCGCGCGCTGGATGACGACACCTATCGCATCCTCGCCCAGCGCAGCGACCGGGCCGAGGTGCAGCAGGCCCTTGGCACCCCCGACATGCCTGACACTGCGCTCTATTTCACGCTGCCCGATGCCGGGCTCTTCGACAAGATCGTGCATCGCTACCACAGCGGCGCGGCGCTGCCTGACACCGATCAGCCGGGCACCACCAGCTATGGGCAGGAGGCCACCCAATGAGCTCTGTCGAGTCCACCCTCTTTGGTCGCCTGACCTGGGACGCCCTGCCCATCGCCGCCCTGATCAAAAGCCCCGGCGTGAACGAGATCGTCGCCAATGCCGCCGGTGCCATTCTGGTGCTTGGCGCGGCGGCGGTGCTGTTCCTGCTGAGCTATTTCAAGCTCTGGGGGCCGCTCTGGCGCGACTGGCTGACCAGCACCGATCACAAGAAGATCGGCATCATGTATATCGTCTTTGCGCTGGTGATGCTGGCGCGGGGCGTGCTGGAGGGCGTGGTGATGCGCGCCCAGCAGGCCGCCGGCCCCGGCGACGGGTTTCTGGAGGCAGGCCATTTCGCCCAGCTATTCAGCACCCATGGCACGATCATGATCTTCTTTGTCGCCGTGCCCTTTGTGGTGGGCTTCATCAACTTCATCATGCCGCTTCAGATCGGCGCCCGCGATGTGGCCTTTCCGGTGATGAACCAGATCAGCCTCGGCCTGACCGTCTCGGGCGGGATGATGCTGATGGTGTCGCTGGTGGTGGGCGAGTTCTCGACCGGTGGCTGGACGGCCTACCCCCCTTATACCGGCGCGGCCTTCAACCCCGGTGTTGGGCCGGATTACTGGATCTGGGCCATCGTGGTCTCGGGGATAGGCACCACGCTCAGCGGGATCAACTTCGCGGTGACAATCTACAAGATGCGCGCGCCGGGGATGGGGTTCATGCGGCTGCCGATGTTCTGCTGGACGGTGATCTGTTCCTCGATCCTGATCATCTTTGCCATGCCGCCGCTGGGGGTTGCAGCCCTGCTGCTCGCCGCTGACCGCTATCTGGATTTTCATTTCTTCACCAATGACCTTGGCGGCAACATGATGAATTACGCCAACCTGTTCTGGCTGTTCGGCCACCCCGAGGTCTACCTGCTGGTGCTGCCCGCCTATGGCATCTATTCCGAGGTCTTCGCCACCTTCTCGGCCAAGAAGCTCTATGGCTATGTCTCGCTGGTGATCGCCACCATGTCGATCGCGGTGCTCAGCTTCACCGTCTGGCTGCACCATTTCTTCACCATGGGCCAGAGCGCGCTGATCAACGCGGTGTTTGGCGTGGCCACCATGCTGATCGCGATCCCGACGGGCGTGAAGGTCTATGACTGGATGGCCACCATGTATCGCGGCCGCATCCGCCTGTCCGTGCCGATGCTCTACGGCATCGGTTTCCTGATCCTTTTCGTGATCGGCGGCCTGAGCGGCGTGATCCTCGCCAACCCGACCATTGATTTCCAGGTGCACAATACGCTGTTCCTCGTGGCGCATTTCCACAATGTGCTGCTGCCCGGCGTGCTGTTTGCGATGCTGGCGGGCGTCAATTACTGGTTCCCCAAGGCCTTCGGGTTCCGCCTGAACGAGCGCTGGGGCCGCATTTCCGTGGTGCTTTGGGTGGTGGGCTTTCTGTTCACCTTCATGCCGCTTTACTTCGTGGGCCTGATGGGCATGCCGCGCCGGTCGTTCAGCTGGGAGGACCCCAGTTTCCACCCCTATATGATCGTCGCTGTGATCGGCGCGCTGATCATCCTGTCGGCGCTGCTGTCGGTGCTGGTGCAGCTTTATGTCAGCATCCGCGACCGCGCGCAGAACCGGGTGCCGGTGGGCGACCCTTGGGACGGGCGCACGCTGGAATGGTCGATCCCGGCCCCGCCGCCTGCCTATAATTTCGCCGTCCTGCCGCAGGTCCGCGACCGCGACGCCTTTGCCGAGGCGAAGGAAGCTGGCACCGCCTATCTGAAACCCACCGGCTATGATGATATCGAGCTGCCGAAAAACACCCCCATCGGCTTCCTGCTCTGTGTGCTCAGCGGGGTCTGGATGTTTGCGCTGGTCTGGTGGATCTGGTGGCTGGCGCTGCTGGTCTCGGTCACGATGCTGCTGATCATCATCATCTGGAGCTTCGACACAGAGACCGAGCACGTCATCCCCGCCGCCCGGATCAAGAAGGATCACGAAGCCTGGCTGGATCTGGTCGCGCGCACCCCCGCCGTGGATCGCGATGACGAGGCCGCGCCCGCCAATCTGGGCTATGCACGGCCCGACATGGAGGGCGCGACATGAGCCATTCCGACAGCCAGACCTATCCCGGTATCAACCTGGGCGACATCGACCCCAAGCATCAGCAGCGGGTCGAGACGGTGCAGTTCGGCTTCTGGGTCTTCATCATGAGCGACCTGGTCTATTTCGGCCTGATGTTCGCGATCTATATCACCATGATCGACGCGCAAGCGGGCGGACCGGGGCCGCATGACCTGTTTGACCTGCGCAGCCTCTTTGCCCAGACCGTGTTGTTGTTGACCAGTTCCATGACCGTGGGGCTCGCCTCGCTGGCGCTGAAATACCATCTGGGTCTAAGGCGCGTGTATTTCTGGCTGGTCGTGACGCTGCTCTTGGGGCTCGGGTTCCTGACGCTGGAGATCATGGATTTCATGAACATAGCAGCCAAGGGCGGCGTGCCCCAGCGCAGCGGCTTCCTGTCGGCCTTTTATGGGCTGGTGCCGCTGCACGGGCTGCATGTGGCAACCGGGTGCCTGTGGCTGGTGGTGCTGATGATCCAGATGCGGGTGATCGGGGTGACCGATCAGATCAAATCGCGACTGATGCGGTTCGGCCTGTTCTGGCACTTCCTCGACCTGATCTGGATCGGCATCTTCACCATCGTCTATTTCGGAGGGCTGGCTTATGGATGACAAACACGCCATGCACGCGCGCGAGCGCGCCCGTTATATCCGAGGCTTTCTGTTCGCGTTGGCCCTGACCATGACCGCGTTTGGGATCGGCCATCTCTACGGGCCACAGACGCGGTTCGTCTATCTCGCCATCGGGGTGCTGGGCCTGCTGCAGCTGATCGTGCAACTGGCCTATTTCCTGCATATCGACCGCCGCCGCGAGAGCCGCGAGGATCTGGACCTGATCCTGTTCTCGACCATGGTCCTGCTGATCATCATTCTGGGCACGGTCTGGATTCTGGGCGATCTGCATATGCGGATGCATATGGGCATGCAGATGTAGACCCGGCGCGACCAGATGCCTAACGCGCCCGGTCCTCTAACTCCACGTCACGGGGCAGCAGGGTTTCGATCTCATCCATCACCGCAGAGGGCAGTGGACCATGGCGCAGGGCGCCCGCGCTATCGGTGATCTGCGCCGCGTTGCGCGCGCCGGGCAGCGGGATACAGGCGGGCGAGCGCCCCCAGAGCCAGCAGATCGCCCCTTGGACAAGGCTGCGCCCACCCGATTGCAGCAATTCGCGCACCGCATCAAGGCGCGTCAGAAAGTCCGGGTTCGGACGTCCCTGACGGAAATAGGCGACCCAGTTCTGATCACCCGCCCGGACATCATCGCCCGGCAGCACGCTGCCCGCGCCATAACCTCCGCCCAAAAGCCCCATGGCCAGTGGTGAGCGGATCAGCGGCGTCAGGCTGTGCGACTCCAGGGCCGCGCGCATCCCTGGCGCGTCAAGGAAGACATTCATCGCATGTTCGACCGCAACAAAACCGTCGCGATCCGCCATCGCCTCGGCACTGGCGGTGAAGTCGGTGCTCCATCCGTAACCGCGAATCTTGCCCGCCGCCCGCGCCCGTTCCATCTGGTCGAAAAGCGGTTCTGCCAGCGCGACGTCCATGTCATTCACATGCAACAACAGAATGTCGATACAGTCGCGGTCCAGCCGATCGAGGCAGCGTTCGATCGCGGGCATCACATGGTCCGGGTCAGTGTCGGCGTCGGTCACCTGCTTGCTCGCTTCGTCGATCTTGAGCCCGATTTTGCTGACGATCATCGCCTCACCGCGCCCCCGCAGCGCCTGCGCCAAAAGCCGGTCGGCATGGCCTGCCCCATAGGCGGCGGCTGTGTCGAACAGGTGAATCCCTGCATCCAGCGCCGCATGGATCGCGCGGATCGCCTCACCATCATCGCTGCGGGAATAGCCCAGAGATGTGTCGCCATTGAACATCGCGCCGCCAATCGGCCAGCATCCCATGCCCATCAGGGTCGTGTTCGGTTCAAACAGGGTCATCGCTGTGCTCTCCTTTTCTTTGCCACAGCCTGCCCGCATGGTTCTGGAACATCCACGAATGATACTGTAATCATCATTTCATGAATGAAACGATGATGGATTGGGACGATCTGCGCCTCTTCCTTGCGGTGGCGCGGGGCGGCGGGTTGGCGGCAGCGTCGGAAACAACCAGCAAAAGCGCGCCAACACTGGGACGCCGCATGGTGGCCCTGGAAAAACGCTTGGGAGCTGAATTATTTGTTCGGTTGCCGCGCGGATACGCGTTGACCGCAGAAGGCGAGGCGCTGCTGGCCAAACTCTCAGAGGTCGAAAGCCGCATCGTGCCGCTCACAGATGCGGGCAAAGAACGCAAGCCGCTGGTCAAGCTTTCTGCCGGGACGTGGATGACCCATCTGCTCTGCCGCAAAGCGCAGGCGATTGCCGGCGGGGATGTGGCCATCCGCTTCATCTCGGCAGATCACGTGCTGGATATCCGCCGCCGCGACGCGGTGATCGGTATCCGCAACCACCGCCCCGACCAGATCGGGCTGGCCTGCCGCCGGATCGGCAGGGTGGATTTCGCGACCTACGCCACCGGGCCCGAGATCACCGCCTGGGCGCGTGTCATGGGCCAGACGCCCTCGGCCCGGTGGGTCGCGCAGGCCAGTGCCGGGCAGCCGGTAATCGAAGTGACAGGTCCGCGCAACGCGCTCGACCTCGCGCGGGCGGGCGTGGCACGGGCTGTGCTGCCCTGTTTCATCGGGGACGACAGTGACGGTCTGACCCGCATCTCGGACCCGATCGACGCGCTGACCCATGATCAGTGGCTGGTCACCCATGATGACGAACGCTTCGCCCCTGAGGTGCGCACGGTGATCCGGCGGGTCGAGGCGCTGCTGCGCGACCTGCATCACCCCGGAGGCTAGCGAGGGCCTAGATCATATGCCGCCCGAAATTGCGCGCGGGATCATGGAACACCGCATGCAGGTGCAGCGGCTGATTGCGCAGGCTGGCAAATTCGATCAGCAGGTTCTGCCCGGTCAGCCGGTAATAGATCGACCCATCCAGATCGGCCCCGCCCCAGGCAAAACGCAGCGCCGTCATGTCTTCGCCCGCGAGTCGGCCCTGTTGTGCGCTGGCCAGCGGCGCGGGCAGAATCTCGGTCGTATAGACCTCAACCAGCCGGGCGGCCAGATCGGCCTGCCCTTGTGACAGATCGCCCAGGGCGATGCCTGCGCCCTCTGCCGCCAGATCGCTCTCTGCCCCGCCATTGGACAGGATATTGCCGGGCGAGCGTGGCCAGACCAGCGCCGCCTGACGCGCCGTGTCGCTCAGATCACCATAGAGCGCGCGGGCCAGCGCCTCTTCTTCCTTGAGCACCACAAGGCCCTGATAGGGGCCAGATGGCACGGTGTTGGGTTCCGATGAATACGAGCTTGGCGTGGTCGAGATCACCTGATCGTCCAGCAGGGTGAAGCTGAGCGACAGGTGATGCCCCTCCCACCGCCAGCCCCAAGCGCCCGAGGCTGAGGGCGTGCCGTATATCTGCACGGAAAACCGCTCGCGGTTGCGATCCGCCGACCCCTTGCCCCATTCATCACGCAGGATGTCCTGCTGGAGCATGATGTTCATTGCCTTCTCAAGGCCGGCCGCATTGGTCCCGGTAGTGAGCAGATCCAGCGCCAGATCCTTTTGCGGCGGCGTCATCTGTTCCAGCGCCAGCCCCGGCGCACGGCGCGACCCGGTCATGAAGTTCCACGCCAGCCGGTCGGACGTATCGAACCCAAACAGCGCCGCCGCGCGCTGCGGCTCATCCAGTGCGGTCAGCAACGCCTGCGCGCGCTCGCGCATCTCTGACCCCGAGGGCGTGGCCCCAATAGCTCCGGCAAATGGCAGGGCAGTGGCAGCAGCACCTGCTGCAAGAAACATGCGACGGTCGACGCTCATACGAAACCCTCCGTGATGGCCTTGCTCTGAGTATAGCCCGGTTTTCCCCGCCTTCCGATCAAAGCACCGCGATCCCGCAAAGCTGTGGTCATCGCCGCCGGGTTCGGGCATATCCCGATGAAGATGTAGCGCAGGAGACCCCATGAGCCAGATTATCCACTCGTTGAGCGACGTGTCCGACCGGTACCGCGCGCTGTTCGTCGACCTCTGGGGCTGCGTCCATAACGGGGTGACCGCCTTTCCCGATGCGGTTGCAGCGCTGAAAGCCTATCGCGCGCGCGGCGGGATCGTGGTGCTGGTCACCAACTCGCCCAAGCCCCGCGCCGGCGTCATGACCCAGCTCGAAGGGTTCAACGTGCCGCGTGACTCTTATGACACCATCGCCACCAGCGGCGATTCGGCGCGCTCGGCGATGTTCCGGGGCGCTGTGGGGCAGAAGGTCTATTTCATGGGTGACTGGCAGCGCGACGAAGGGTTTTTCGAGCCGCTGCACATCCTGGAAAATCCCATCGAGATCGAACGCGTGCCGCTGCGCGAGGCCGAGGGGATTGTCTGTTGCGGCCCCTTCGACCCGATGGCCCACCCGGATGTGAACCGGGCCGATTTCCTCTATGCCAAGCAGATGGGGATGAAGCTGCTCTGCGCCAATCCAGATATCGTCGTGGATCGCGGTGAAGTGCGGGAATGGTGTGCCGGGGCGCTGGCCAAGCTGTACACCGAAATGGGCGGCGAAAGCCTCTATTTCGGCAAGCCGCACCCGCCGATCTATGATCTTGCCCGGCGCCGGTTGCAAAGCCTGGGTCATGACATTCCGGATAGCGAAATCCTCGCCATTGGTGACGGTGTGCTGACCGATATCGCCGGAGGGATGGGCGAAGGGATCGATTCGCTTTTCATCAGCGGTGGTCTGGCCGCAACCGAGACCAACACCCATCACGATCCCGACCCCGAGGCGCTCGCGGCCTATTTGAACCGCGAAATGTCCAATCCCACCTACACGATCGGATTTCTTCGCTAGCGCAGAATTGTCTTGATTTTCTGCAAGTGCGAAGTAATAAAGTTGCTCACGTGATCAGAATCACGCCAGTTAATTACCGCCATGGTGGCGGAAGACGAGGGTGACATGTTGGACAACCTGCCGCGCGGAACGATTTGTATCGAAGATATCGAGATGGGCATGAGCCGCCATCTGCGCAAAGTCGTGACCGACGAGGACATCGAAATGTTCGCGCAGGTCTCGACCGACCGCAATCCGGTGCATCTGGATGACGATTATGCCCGCGACACCATCTTCGAGGGGCGCATCGCCCATGGGATGCTGACGGCGGGCCTGATCTCGGCAGTGATCGGCGAGCAGCTTCCGGGTCACGGCACGGTCTATATGGGCCAGTCGCTGAAATTCCTCGCCCCTGTGCGCCCCGGCGACATGGTCTATGCCGAGGTCAAGGTTGTCGATATCGACCATTCCAAGCGCCGCGTGAAGCTGGATTGCCACTGCGCGGTGGATGGCAAGAAGGTTCTGATCGGCGAAGCCATGGTCCTGGCCCCCAGCCGCAAGTTCGACTGATCGCGCCCGTTCAAACCTTGCAAATACCTCCCTGCCAGCAATGATGTCCGCTGACCGGTCTGGCAGGAGGGTGACATGCGGGTAAAGGGTGGCTGCCATTGCGGCGCGATCAGGTTTGAGGCGGAGGCCGATCCGGAGCGCACGCGGATTTGTCATTGCTCTGATTGTCAACGCCTCTCCGGCTCGCCCTTTCGGGTGGTGGTGCCGGTTCCTGAGGACGATTTCAGACTGACCTCGGGCACGCCGCGGATCTATCGCAAAACCGGGGCAAGTGGTGCCATCAGACAGCAGGCATTCTGCGCGGAGTGCGGTGCTCCGATCTATGCGACATCCGATGATGCGCCACCGCGCGTGATAGGCGTTCGGGTTGGTGCGCTGGATCAGGCTACCGAGTTTGTTCCCCTGCGGCAGTTCTGGACCCGTTCGGCTGCTGGCTGGTTGGATGATCTCTCAAAGATTGAAGCCTTCGACGAGCAGTAGTGATACGACTTTGCCCACCACCGGCTTTGCCGGGGCGGTTGAGCCCGTCGGGGCAACCTGTCTGAGAGAGTATCGGTGGCGCCACCTTTGCGGAGTTCGGAAACGGGGCGTCACCCCCGCTCGGCCAACCGGTCGGTCGAGACCCCTGCCAAAGGGTCCGGTTCCACGTCTGTTACGACACGCAGGCCCCGAAGGGTGCAGGTGAAGGATCGATCGCCGACACACTGCCCGATGGCAGGTTTGCATGGGGTAACCCGGGCGCGCGTTGCGCCTCAGCCGCGCGACCAGAACCGTTTGATCGCGTCGGCCACGCGGGCCGGGTGGGTCAGCGGGGCCATGTGGCCAGTATTCTCCACATCGAGGCTGACCGCATCCGGCAGACGCCGGGCCAGCCCCTCATTGGCCGTTGCCGTGATCGCCGGTGAATGCGCCCCGCGTAGCAGCAGCACCGGTGCTGCCACATCGTCCAGCCCACCGGGGCGCAGCAACCCGTGGGGGTCGCGGGTGATCTGGGCATTGGCATCGGCCAGAATCGCCACGCCACGCGTCATGGCCGCGCGGGTCGTCTCGGCAAGATCGGACCATGCGGTCCCCCCTGCCCCCCAAAGCCGGTTGAACAGCCGCGCCGCGGTTTCCGGGTCTTCGGCGGCCAGCGCGTCATGCACCGGCTGCATGCTTCTGGCGTCCTCCACCGTGTCTTCGGGCCGATCCTGTTTGGCGACCGCAAAGAAGACCGGCTCGAACAGCACGAGGCTGCGCACAAGATCGGGGCGCTGAACCGCCAGATGCAGGGCGACCACGCCGCCAAAGGAATGCCCGATCAGGTCCATCGGTTCACGCAGCAACGCGATACCGGCCTCGATCATGCGGTCGAGAACACTGCCCTGCCCGTCCCAATCCGGGCTGCGCCCATGGGAGGGCATGTCGGGCGCGGTCACCGCGACATCGGGTCCGAGGCCCTGGGCCAGCCCGCGCAGCGCGCCGGAATGGGCCATGGTGCAGTGAAACCCCAGCACCTGGCGCGCGCCACGCCCAAGCCGCCGCACATGAAGCCCCTGTGCCACGGCCGGCAGGACTGTCACTTCGCCTGCCCGGCCAGATGCCGGTCGAGATCGTCCAGCCGGTCCTGTCCCCAGAAGCGCTGATCATCCGACGTGATGTAGAACGGCGCGCCGAACACGCCGCGCTCGACCGCTTCTTCCAGATTGGCGGCATAGGTCTCGGCCCCGACCAGCAGGCCGCTATCGGCAAGGCCCGGATCGAACCCGGACTGCTCCAGACACTCCCGGATCACCGCATCATCGGCGATGTCCTTCTCCTCGGCCCAGCAGGCGCGCAGAATCGCATGGCAGAGCCCGCCCAGATCACCGCCACCCGCCTTGGACGCCGCGATGATCGCATAAGACGAGGGGGCCGCGTTGGTGGGCCAATGGGCCGGTTGCAGGTTGAACGCCATCCCAAGCTTGTCAGATTGACGGCGCATCTCCTGCAGGCGGTATTCCTGACGCGAGATGTGCCTGTCCTTGGGCGGGCTGCCGCCGGTACGCCCGAACAGGGCCACGATATCCATCGGCTTGTAGGCGATGGTCGCCCCATGCTTGGCGGCGACCTCTTCCAACCGGGTCCCTGCAAGGTAGGCATATGGCGACAATGTCGCAAAAAAATAGTCAATGTCGGCCATCGTCATTTTCTCCATCACGCTCTCTTTGCCGGACGGTAAGCCCATGCTAAGCGGTGTCAACATCACGAATCTGTCACACATGACACCGCTGCCTCGGGGATTCTCCATATGCCGACACCGACCGAACCCAAGCTGATCGCTGGGAACGCCAACAAACCTTTGGCCGATGCAATCGCCAGGCGGATGAGCCTCTATCGCGGCGTTGATCAGGCCCCGGTCGAGGCGCGGGTGGAACGCTTCAACGATGGCGAGATTTTTGTCGAAGTGTTCGAAAATGTGCGCGGTGAGGATATGTTCATCATCCAGCCGACCTCGAACCCGGCCAATGACAACCTGATGGAGCTGCTGATCATCTCGGACGCGCTGCGCCGGTCGTCAGCGGATCGGATCACTGCGGTGATCCCCTATTTCGGCTATGCCCGCCAGGACCGCCGCACCAAGGCCCGCACGCCAATCTCGGCCAAGCTGGTTGCCAACATGCTGACCGGTGCCGGGATCGAGCGGGTGCTGACCATGGACCTGCATGCGGCGCAGATTCAGGGCTTCTTCGACATACCGGTCGACAACCTCTATGCCAGCCCGATCTTTGCGCTGGATGTGAAGACGCAGTTCAAGGATCAGATGGACGAGCTGATGGTGGTATCGCCGGACGTGGGCGGCGTGGCCCGCGCCCGCGAGCTAGCCAAGCGCATCAACGCGCCGCTGTCGATCGTGGACAAGCGCCGCGAAAACCCCGGTGAAGTGGCCGAGATGACCGTGATCGGTGACGTCAAAGACAAGATCTGCCTGATCGTGGACGATATCTGCGACACCGCCGGGACGCTCTGCAAGGCGGCGCAGGTGCTGATGGACAAGGGCGCGAAGGAGGTCCATTCCTACATCACCCATGGCGTGATGAGCGGCCCGGCAGTGGAACGGGTGACCAATTCGGTGATGAAATCGCTGGTCCTGACCGACACGATCCAGCCGACCAAGCCAATCCAGAAGGCCGGCAATATCCGCGTGGTGCCCACCGCGCCGATCTTCACCCAGGCGATCCTGAACATCTGGAACGGCACCTCGGTCTCCTCGCTGTTCGAGGACAAGACGCTGACCCCGATCTACGAGTCGCTCTACCACATGGACTGACCCTGCGGGTCGGACCCTCCAGTAACCATTGGCCTGCGCGACGCTCTGGAAATTGGCCGCCACCACGTGCGAGGCCATCGTCAGGCTGTCGGCATTTTAGCGTAGCTCGGGCGGCAGCAGGGGTCGGGCTAAGCGACCTCGTGCCGCAACAGTGCTGCCTCACTGTCCGAAAGCGGGCGGCGGGCGAAATCGCCGTAGCTGTGGGGGTTGCTCTCCAGCGAGGGCCGGAGTTGCAGCAAACGGGCCCGGTCCTGCTCGGTCAGGGCCGAAAGCGCGGCGCTGGCGGGGTGAAAGCTCTCGGTTTCGACACCGTTGGCCCAGATGATCTGATGCGCGGGCAGCAGCAGGTGCACATAGGTCACCTCGCGCGCGCCCATATCCACGCGGACGCTTGATCCGTTGACCAGCTGCCGCGCGGGCACCAGCACTTCGGGCGTGTTGAACAGCGCCTGCGCGGCGGGTCCTTTCAACAGCATCCGGTGTTCGGGCGAGACCAGAAGTTCCGCATCGGGCCGGTCGGTTTCAAACGCTCCGGCGGCGAAACGGATCGGGCGCAGGTCCGGCATCACAAAGAGCCGCGCGCCGCTCATCCGGCGCTGGCCGATCCATTGGACCTTCTGCGCGCCGCTGTCGCGGGTCTGCACCAGATCGCCCTCCCGCAAGTCCTCGACCAGACGGAACCCGTCGGGCGTGCGAATTCGCGTGCCGGGAGTGAAACAGATGACGCCACCTGCGACCGGGGTTATGCTTGGTCCCGGCCAGGCGTCGAACCTGTGCTGCACGACATGGAGGTCCTCATTGCGTGGCGGCAGCCCGTCATGGAACATCAGAAGCGGCCGTGCTGTATCGCCGGCTTCGATCAGCGTGGCGGTAAAACACCGCGCTCCGTCACTGACCACAAAACTGCGATCCATCAGCGGATCAGCCGAATCCGCGACGCCCATGTTGGTGTTTTGCTCGACCGCCGCACCAACCATCCGCTGCACCTGTTGTGCTGCGTATCTGCGATCTGCGTCGTTATCGCCTGCCTGCCCTGTGTCACACAGACCATTGGGTTCATCCACCCGCACGGCCTCGCCGCGCCATGACCAAACCGCCCCGACCGTCAGTGTTTCCAGTGGTGCGGCCGTGAGGCCATCAAGTTCCGTCTGTGCCCAGGAGATGACAAACGTGCCGCTAAAGCCCGTATCCATTGCCTGATTGCCTGCTGTTATTGTTATTCACAAAAGGTTAACAGCACAGATCGGTCTGACAAAGCTTTTCGTGTCAGGGAATGGGGCGACGTGCCCTCAAAACCTCAGTTTTATGCCCAGAGGCGCCATCCGGGGCTCTTCCTTGCCCGTGTCGATGCCATGCCCGCGCGAGGCTGGCCCATAGGCGGCAGAAGGTGCTTTGCCCGGCCAGTCATGCTTTGGCTCTGCCTCCAGCAGGCTCAGAACGCCCGAGTTGCGCGCGACATCATTGCTCAGCCTGACGCCAGAGCCCAGATCGGCCCCCAGAAAGGCGTTGTAGTTCATACCCGCCTCGCCATCCGGTGCCAGCAACGCGCCCGAGCGGTTGCCGCCCAATGTGAACTGCGTTGCGGGGTCTTGTTGGTCGGTGGTGTCCCGCGCGCGCAGCTTGGCGAAAGGCCGGAAGCGCAGTGTCGTGGCCGTATCGTCGCGCTTGAGCAGCTTGGCGAACCAGCCTGCGGATTCGGTGGTGGTGGTTACGGGGTCAGCCGCCGCAACCGTCTCATCCACCTCGGCGCGAGTGGCTGCTTGCCTGGACAGTTCCGGCTCTGTCGGCTCGTTCTTGTTTCGCAAGCCGAGCTTCTGCAGAGGGTTGAACCAGGTCGCTTCCGATTTTGGCGGCGCGATGCGCGCCAGGTCGTCGAGAGGATAAAGCAGCCCGACATCCTGAGCATTTCGTGACACGGTGATCACGGCATCGCTGCCGGTGAGGGGCACTTCTGACTGCGCAGCAGCGCATAGCGGGAAGATTACCGCCAAAGGGGCAATGAAACGGCGCAACATATTCAATTCCCTATTCTGTTGTGCCCCCTTTGGACCTCAGTTTTCTAAAGGAATGGTTGACCTCTCACTAGTGTATTTTGGCAACAGCTGCGAAGATTGACGCAGGGTCAGCACCAATAAGCGCCCCATAACTGCCTTATTTGCGCAGTTTTTCCGGGTCGGAGGCCGCAAGACTGACGCGCGCTGCCCGTGGTTTGGGTATTGGAAGAATCGCTCTCCCTCGCTTAAACGCGCGGGCAAGATGGCCGCTGAACAGAAGGAACGCGCGAGTTGCAACAGAATCAGGACCCAGCGCATTCCGTGTATGCGGTGGACAAATGGGGCAAGGGGCTGATCGTGGTCACCGATGCCGGTGAGATCGGGCTGAAGAACCCGCTCTCCCCCGAAACCCCCGCCATCAGCCTGCCGGGTATCCTACAGGATCTGGACCAGCGCGGCATCAAGGCGCCAATGATCCTGCGCGTGAGTTCCTATCTGGAAAACGAGATCGCACATATCAACGAAAGCTTCGCCGAGGCGATCGCGCGGGTGGGCTACAAGGGTAGCTATCGCGGTGTCTTCCCGATCAAGGTCAACCAGCAGGCGCAGGTGATCGACCGGATCGTCGAGTTTGGCAAGAAATACAGCTATGGGCTGGAAGCGGGCTCGAAACCGGAACTGGTGATCGCGCTGGCGCATCGTCTGGCGCGCGAGGCGCTGATCGTGTGCAACGGCGTCAAGGATGCCGAATTCATCCAGCTTGCCATCCTCAGCCGCAAGATCGGTTTCAACACGGTGATCGTGCTGGAAAGCCCGCGTGAGGCCGATACCGTCATCGAGGTCTACAAGGAGTTGGGGATCGAGCCGCTGCTGGGCGTGCGCGTGAAACTGACCAACCAGATCAGCGGTAAATGGGAGGAAAGCTCGGGCGATCGTTCCGCCTTTGGCATGAACACCGATCAACTGGTGGCGGTGGTCGACAAGCTGCGCGATGCCGGGCTGAGCCATTGCCTGAAGCTGCAGCATTCGCATCTGGGCAGTCAGGTGCCGGATGTGAACGATGTGCGCCGGGCGGTGGGCGAGGCCTGCCGCTATTTCACCGAACTGACCCGCGAGGGCGTGCCGCTGACCCATCTCGATCTGGGTGGCGGCATGGGCGTGGATTATACCGGCGAAAAGAAAGCCACCGAGAACTCGATCAACTACACGGTCGAGGAATATTGCGCCAATGTGGTGGAAACCGTGGGCTATGCCATGGACGAGGCCGGAATCGACCACCCGACGCTGGTCACCGAAAGCGGGCGCGCGGTGGTGGCGACCTCATCGATGCTGGTGTTCAACGTGCTGGAAAGCACACTTTATGACGCGCCCAGCGCGCCAGAGGTGGAACCCGACGATCACCACCTGCTGTCCGATCTGGCCGCCGTGAACGGATACCTGAGTGCAGAGCGGTTGCAGGAATGCTGGAACGATGCCTCCTTCTACCGCAACGAGTTGCGCGCGCTGTTTCGCCGCGGCTATGTGGATCTGCGCCAGATGGCGCGGGCCGAACGCATTTACCTGTCGCTGATGGCGCGGATCAAGGCGCTGGTGGCGGCAGCCGAGGGTGAAACCGATGTCGATGACGAGCTAAAGACCCTCGCTGATATATATCACTGCAATTTCTCGCTGTTCCAGTCGCTGCCCGATGTCTGGGCGATCGACCAGCTGCACCCGATCGTGCCCTTGCAGATGCTGAACGAGGCCCCGGACCGGCGCGCGGTGCTCAGCGATATCACCTGCGACAGCGATGGCAAGATCGACCGGTTCATCCTGTCCGATGGCGTTTCGCCCAGCCTGCCGGTGCATACCCTGCCCGAGACGGACGAGTATTACATGGGCGTCTTCTTTGTCGGCGCCTATCAGGAAACGCTGGGCGATCTGCACAACCTCTTTGGCGACACCAATGTGGTGACCATCGACCTGCGGGGTGATGGCGGGTTCGACCTGCTGCATGAACAAGAGGGCGATACGATCTCCGAAGTGATGTCCTATGTGGAGTTCGACCCCGCCGATTGCGTCGCCGCCTTCCGCAAAATGGTGGACGAGGCCATTTCAACCGGTACTCTGCAATCCAAGGACCGCAGAACCCTGATGAGCGCCTATCGCGACAGCATCAACGGCTATACCTACTACGAGTGAGGGCGATGACCCAGAGGAGTATGACACGATACGCGGCGATTGCGCTTTTTGCTGCGATCCCGACAGCTGTTCCAGCGGATGGCCCGTCCTTTGATTGCCTCAAGGCTGAAACACCGGTTGAAACCGCCATCTGCGGTGACCCGGTTTTGTCGGCGCTTGATCGTGAAATGAGCACGGTCTACAGCGCTGCAATGATCGACAAATCCGCAAGCGATGGCGATGCCGGTCAGGCCCTCTATGACAGCCAGAAAACCTGGCTTGCCCAGCGCGATATCTGCGCCAAAACCGACGCCGCAGCCCCGGATTGCCTGATCAAAAGCTACGCCGCGCAACTTGCAGCCATAGCCCATAACAGCGAGACCGCATATCTGGGTCAGCATATCACGAGCGGTCCGATTACCTTTAACTGCGGTGCCGAGAATGGCGGGTTTTGGTACTTGGCCATTCGAACTGAACCCGAGATGATGTATCTCTCTCGTGCGGGGCTGGGCAGCGTCCTAACCGCCACCGAGCTTGACGCAGCGGGACAATGGGCCATCGCGTTTCACGACGCCGAAACCGGGCGCCGCTTTCGGTATCTCGACGGAGGCGCTGCCTCTGCCTATGAGGATGGAAAAGGTGCGATTCTGACTTGTCAGCCAACCGCGGCTCGAAAAAATTGATACGCAACGCCGAGCCATCTGGCGCCGGCCTAACCTCTTTGCACCGCAAAGACCTTTAGAAAAGAGGAATAGATGAAGGGAAAAACACTGGTTGTCGGCGCGGGCGGCGTATCCCACGCGGCTGTGCACAAGATGGCGATGAATTCCGACATCTTCACCGAAATCACTCTGGCCAGCCGAACCAAGTCGAAATGCGACGCCATCGCGGCGGCGGTGAAAGAGCGCGTCGGCGTCGAGATCAAGACCGCCGCGCTCGATGCCTATGACGTCTCTGCCACCGTCGCCTTGATCCGCGAAACCGGGGCCGAAATCCTCGTGAACCTCGCCCTGCCCTATCAGGATCTGGTGCTGATGGATGCCTGTCTTGAGGCGGGCTGCCACTATCTGGACACCGCCAATTACGAACCCGAAGACGTGGCCAAGTTCGAATATCACTGGCAATGGGCCTATCAGGACCGCTTCAAAGAGGCCGGTCTGACCGCCATTCTCGGCTCGGGCTTTGATCCCGGTGTCACCTCGGTCTTTGCCACATGGCTCAAGAAACACAAGCTCGACACGATCCGCCAGATCGATGTGCTGGACGCCAATGGCGGCAGCAACGACCAGGAATTTGCCACCAATTTCAACCCCGAGATCAACCTACGCGAGGTTCTGGCCGAGGTCCGTCACTGGGAAAACGGCGCCTGGCAGACCAGCCCGGCCATGACCACCAAGGTCGAATACGACTTTCCCGCCATCGGCCCCAAGAACATGTACCAGATGTATCACGAGGAACTGGAATCGCTTACGACCCACTTCCCCGAGATCGAGCGCGCCCGTTTCTGGATGACCTTCGGGGACGCCTATATCATGCACGCCAAAGTGCTTGAGAATGTCGGCATG
This sequence comes from Ruegeria jejuensis, assembly GCF_041537905.1. Taxonomy (NCBI): domain Bacteria; kingdom Pseudomonadati; phylum Pseudomonadota; class Alphaproteobacteria; order Rhodobacterales; family Roseobacteraceae; genus Ruegeria; species Ruegeria jejuensis. Next base: position 53,188 of record NZ_JBGRUO010000001.1, read on the forward strand.
ACCCGCATCGATCCGGTGATGCATGACGGCAAGGAAATCATTCCGATCCAGTTCCTGAAAACCCTGCTGCCCGATCCCGGTGATCTGGGCGCGGAAACCAAGGGCAAGGCCTGTATCGGCGATATCGCCACGGGTCAGGCCAAGGACGGCTCGGGCGAAAAGACCTATTACATCTACAACATCTGCGATCACGAGGAATGTTATGCCGAGGTGGGCAGCCAGGCGGTCAGCTATACCACCGGGGTCCCGGCCATGATCGGCGCGGCGCAGGTGCTAAAAGGCAACTGGGTGCAACCGGGCGTCTGGAACATGGAACAGCTCGACCCGGATGATTTCATGGACATGCTCAACACCCATGGGCTGCCCTGGCAGGTCCACGAACTCGACGGCCCGGTGAATTTCTGACACAGGTAACGAGGCGTTCGTCCCTTCTTCTTGTTACAAATACGGCAGGGGTCCGGGGGCAGCGCCCCCGGCCTCTCCACTAAACGGAGACGCCGGACATGTCCGACATGATGACCACACAGGCTGGTGATGCTGGCGCCTTTCGGACCTTCGACCTTTCGCGTGTCCCCTCGCCCTGTTTCGTTGTCGATGAAAAGGCTGTCGAACGGAACCTGACGATCCTTGCCGATATCGGCACCCGTTCTGGCGCGCATGTTCTCAGCGCGCTCAAGGCGTTTTCCATGTTTGCGCTGGCCCCGCTTGTCCGCCAACATCTGGGCGGCACCTGCGCCAGCGGCATTTTCGAGGCTCGATTGGGGCGCGAGGAATATGGCGGCGAGGTCGCCACCTTCTGCGCTGGCTACAAGGACAGCGATATCGACGAAATCCTCGCCCTGTCCGATCACATCATCTTTAACAGCCCGACCCAGAAGGACCGGTTTCTTGCCCGGGCCCAGTCCGCAGGCGTGCAGGTCGGGCTGCGCATCAATCCCGAACATTCCGAAGGCGAGGTGCCCAAATACGACCCCTGCGCGCCCTGCTCCCGGCTTGGCACGCCGGTGTCTCGGCTCACCACTGATACGCTTGCCGGGGTGGACGGGCTGCACATGCACACGCTCTGCGAACAGGGATTCGCGCCTCTGGCACGGACATGGGCGGCGGTGGAACCAAAACTCGCCCCGTTCATGGGTAATCTGAAATGGCTGAATTTCGGCGGTGGCCACCATATCACGCGGGATGATTATGACCGCGAGGCGCTGATCACCTTCATCCGCACAATCCGCGAAAAATACCGCGTTGATGTCTATCTGGAACCCGGCGAAGCGGTGGCGCTGGATGCGGGCATTCTGGTGGGCGAAATCCTCGACCTGCCGGTCAATGGCATGGACCTTGCGATCACCGATATCTCGGCCACCTGCCACATGCCCGACGTGATCGAGGCCCCCTACCGCCCGGCGCTGATGGATGAGGCCGAAACAGGCCATACCTATCGCCTGGGCGGGCCGTCCTGCCTCGCCGGGGATGTGATCGGGGATTACACATGGAACACGCCCCTTCAGGTCGGACAGCGCTTCGCCTTTCTCGATCAGGCGCATTACTCCATGGTCAAGACCAACACGTTCAACGGCGTCCCCCTGCCCGCCATCGCGCTGTGGAATTCCGAGACCGACGATCTGCGGGTCGTGAAACAGTTTGGCTATGACGATTTCAAGGAGCGCCTCTCGTGAGCATCTTTTTGGACAGCGAATTGACCGAGACTGAGCGTGGCGAGGCCGCCCGGTTCCGGGTGATCCCGGTACCGCTGGAGCGCACGGTATCCTACGGCGCAGGCACCGCGCGCGGCCCCGAGGCGATCATCGAGGCCTCAAACGAGCTGGAACGGCTTTGCCGGGGTCACGAACCCTGCGCGGCGGGCATCTTCACCGAAACGCCGCTGGACTGCACCGGCGCGCTGCCCGAGATCATGGACAGCCTGGCACAACGGGCCGAGGCGGCGCTGCGCGCGGGGGCCATCCCCGTCACGCTGGGTGGCGAGCATTCGCTGACCTATGGCGCTGTGACAGGTGTGGCGCGCGCCCTGGGCAAGCCGGTAGGCATCGTGCAGATCGACGCTCATGCCGATCTGCGGGTGGCCTATCAGGGCGAAAAACACAGCCATGCCTCGGTCATGCATCTGCTGGCCGAAGACGGCGTGCGGCTGGCACAGTTCGGTGTCCGCGCGCTGTGCCAGCAAGAGGCCGAGAGCCGCGCCGCGCATCACGTTTTCTACCATGATGCCGAGGATCTGGTGACCCATGACTTCCACCGGGTCGACCTGCCCGAGGACTTCCCCGAGCATGTCTATGTCAGCTTCGATGTGGACGGGCTCGACCCCTCGCTGATGCCCGCCACCGGCACGCCCGTGCCCGGGGGGCTGGGATACTATCAGGCGCTGCATCTGGTGGAACACGCGCTCAAAGGCCGGACCTGCGTCGGTTTCGACGTGGTGGAACTGGCCCCTGACGGCAACACGGCCTGGGACTTTACCGCCGCCCAGATCGTCTATCGCCTGATGGCGGCCTGTGGCTGAGACCTGCAGGAAGTAGGCGGGTTCCTGCAAACCCTGATCTGCTGTCAGGTATGTTTCTTGTGTGATGAGCAGACCAGATGGTCCGGATCATACCACAGCACCCGCAGATAATGGTGACGCGCCACCCCAAAGACTCGCGCCTTGCCAGTCAACCGGAAGGAATAGAGCGCATCCAGATCGTCCAGTTCCAGTTCGATCAACCTGTGCTGCGCCGCTTTCGACAGGTGCTCAAGCGGGATCGCATGGCAGCCCGCCGCCGAAAGATCCGCTTCGGACATCACCTCAAACCCAGCCAGCTTTTCGACAGCGGCCTTGTAATGCGCGGGGTCGGTGAGGTTCGACCAGGCAAACGGTCCGCCCCGGTCCACCGCATTGAACCGCCAGGCCAGAACCGCGCCATGGAAACTGGGGGGATGGGCATAAAGCGCCGCTTTTGCGGCAATCGGGTCTTTGGCGAATTTGGGGTGTTTGTGCTTCTTTGCCATGATCGTCACAGCCCGCCGTAATAGTCGGCCATCGCCGTTTGGGTGATCTCCTGGCTGGCCCGATGGTCATGATCCATACCCGCGCGGGCGTTCCGCCAAGGTGCCTCGACATGGGTCAGATGGCTTAGCCATTGCGCGGATTTCGCACCATAGAAGCCCAGCACGGTTTCGATCGTGCCGATCTGATCCGACGTCAGATTGCCGGGATCGCCGACGATGTCGTCCGCTGTCAGGGTGAACCTGCCCCGGTGCACATGGTAAAGCACGGGCACCACCGGGCCGTTGGCCCATGCCTCGACCCGCGCGTCAAACAGCGGCGCATCATGCCAGACGAGATGCCAGGCCTGACCGTAATAGACGAGCTTTTGCAGCTTCATCGCGCTCATCGGGCCTGCAAGGTGCAGGATGAGCTTGGAGACATCGAAAACAGACATTGCACACCCATCTTGGGACCCGGATGCGCCATCAGTAATACAGGCCCAGCCCGGCACCAAGAGGGCGTGCCACACCGCCGTTCGTCACGCGCTCAGATCGTTCCGGTCTGATCCAGGCTGATGAGCAGGCTGACCCCAACCGCCGAGGTTGCTACACTGCCCAAGGCATCCCAACCAGTTCACTATCCGCGCACAGGTGCCGGCAGGTAACAAGACAGAGCTATCCAAGATAGTGAGTGGATTTAGCGACTGGATGTTTTTGATCACGCGGGCGTTGACGGCGCGTCGCTACAGAACTGGTGGCTGATCGACTTACGGGCGTTCAGGGCCGCTCTCATCCGTCTTGGAGCTAACGGCAGCTTCATTCGTGCGGGCGATAAGTGGAATCCGGATGGGACTTGCTTCAAGTGGTTCGATATCCTGTCGTCCCAAAATGATCCGCCGTTGGTTGTGACGCGAGCGTGAGAGCGGAACAGTTTTTTTGCTCGACCGTGACCCACTTCACATACGGCCAGCAGCGTATTGGGCCACGCTGGAATCGTTAAGTGGTTACGTCAGTAAAACGTTGGTTCAATAGTTTCCCCAAAAAGGATACGGGCACGCAACAGGCCGTGCCCGTTCTCTTTTTGCGAGGCGCGTTGGTGCGGGACGCCAGGCACCGCACAGCGGAGATTGCGTCAAGTGACCGGATGGCTTTGTGGCCGGTGCCCTACCCCGTCCAAGACGTGACCGGCAGCCCCGATTCACGCTGTTTTTCCGCAAAACGCACAAAAAACGCACAGACACCGGTGCCGACAATCCGTAGGTTACGTGTAAGTGGCTGATTTTAATGGCAGGGGCAGCAGGGTTCGAACCCGCGACCTACGGTTTTGGAGACCGCTAAGGATTGTTGAATTTACTAGACTTTATCTCCAACCGGGCAAAAAGGGCACCCATATAGAACAAAGAGTTACAGGCGTTTTCCCAACCGAAAACGGTGTCTTTTCCATTGCCCGACTCGCAAATGTTCCCCATATGTTCTGAATGCCGCTTGTCGTATACTTCCACTGTGTCTGCGGGCACTCGAAAGGGTTTGAAGACCCGGAGCTTGTGAGGAGGTTCAAGGAAATGACCTTGCCAAGGGCGCGGTGTACCCGGTGCGGGCGTGAGAGCTTCAGTAAAACTATGTCTTGGAGGGCAACTTGTTTGAACGAGGGCGACGAGTAGCCGCCTCCCCGCCACACGCTGCATATCCCGCAATGTCAATGAATGAGTCTTCGTGATTGGGGTTTGACTTGACGCGCGCTGCCTTCAACAGGACCATCAGCATTGATACGTCAACCGATGTGATATCAACGCCAAGATAGGCGGTCCAAAGGCCAGCAATGCGACCAAAGTTATCTTCCATGTCGCCATGGTCCGCTGCGCGGTCTTTGGTGACGTATTCGGTTGCTGTGCTGAGAATTTCGGCTCGGTTCATGCTACTCTTTCAATCGGGTCTAAGGCCCTGAGAACAAGGCCGTCGGTTTTGTCGAATGTCAGGGATTGCAACGCTCGTCTCGCCCCGTACCCCATGCTTGCTGCATAGGCGTCAGGTGGGCAGAAGGCGCGCAAGGACTCCCAGCGAAGCGGCCCAACGTCCTTGGCCTGATCGTGGTGTACGTGGCCTGTGAGGGCGTATCTGTGGCGTGTAGATGACCAGAACTCGCAAACGTCGCTGAGATACAGGGCGAGCTGCTGGGGTTTCGCTTTATCCCCATGGTGAGCGAAAATCGCGCTGCGTCCCCACCGGTGCATGAACAGGTCGCGCGGTGTCTTCTCTATCTCAACCCGGCTGTGTTCCCGGTAGCGTTCGGCAATGGCAAAACTGAGAACCAAGTGGGAGTGCTCATCATGGTTGCCGCGCATGACGCGCACAATCACACGAGCGTGCTTGGCCAGCAGGTATTGAATCATGGCGTCGATTATCTCGATACCATTGTCCAGAACCTTCCAGAGCCGGGTGTCCACGTCCAGCTTGTGCTTTGATTGGGGGGTCTCTGCCCTGTTGTCGTCTGCGTGCAGGGTGTCTCCGGGCAGCAGGAGCACCGCTGTGTCCGACGCTGGGGTTAGCGCCATGACCTTCGCAAAGGCATAGGCCACGTCCCTGTCGGCTTCCTTGAGGCTGTAATCAGCCCCGCCCGTCTCTTTGCCCCACGCCAACATCCCGTAGTGCAGGTCCATGACGGGGTAGACGGTGCAAAGGTCAGACATGACCTGTGACGGTGGGTCTATGTTGGGGGCTACAGACAGCCCCTCAAATGCGCCCCTGACGCTCTCAATAATTTCTTCCGGTGCCGGAGCTTCCGCCTTCCAGAACACACTATCCCGTGACCCGTCGTCGTGCTGTATAACGCGCCAGCCATGCTTGGCCGTGCCGATATCAAGGCCGCTGACCGCTATGGCCGATTTCTGGCCTTCAGGGGCGTCTTCCCACCGCTTAGCCGAATCCAGGCGCGACCTAAGCGTTGAACGGCTGACACCAAGCGCTGCCGCCGCCGCCCGTTGGCTGCCATGGATGCGCATTGCATCCACCGCCTCCTGCTGCTTGGGGGTCATGGCTTACGCAGGGTCCCCGTCCACCAGCGCTTCGCTCAGCCCCTCATAGGACTGGCCGGAAGCAACCAGACAGGTCATCCCGTTGGGCAGCGTGACGGTGATGGTCCAGGTCCCGGTGTCATCCGAGGCAAAGACCTCCATCACCGAGCCTTGCTGCACCAGCCCGATGCCACGGCGGCTTTCGCCGTATTTTTCGGACAGCCGGTCCAGCACCACATCCCGAGGGGCGCAGTTTTGCGTTTGCGCACTCACCTGAGTCGCCAAAAGGGCCACCGCAGCGGTTGCTAGGAGTTTCATGGGTGGTCTCCTTATTGATCGATGACGAAGATGTTCATGGAACGGTCGTCGGTGCGCCCGCCTGCTGTCGTAATCCGGCAAGTGACGCGGTAGGTCCGTCCCGCAATACCGCCAGAAAGCCAAACCGTGACGATGTTCGCCGTATGACTGGATGAATCGACTGCCAAGCCAGAGGTTGGCAGGATCGAGTGACTTGCAATACTATCGCTGTACTCCGTCATCTCGTCCGACCAGTCGAAGTAATAGTCCAAAATGGCGTCTGGGTCTTTTGGGTCGGGCATGTCAGCTAACCTTTAGTGTTCGATTGCTTGCGGGGATGCGGAGAGTTCTGTTTGAGGCAGGTAAGAACAAGGTGCGCTCTGGTGGGGTTGCCAATGTTCCCAGCGTAACTGTTGCCGCGTATGTGGTTATCTCAAGCCCGGCAGTTGCCACCGCAACGTCGATAGCTGCGGAAATAGAGGCCGGATAGGTGGTGATAACCAACGGCGCTGTGGCTGCGTCCACATTGACTGCTACGCTCGTGTAAATCGTTGCGGGATAAGTGGTGATCTGCAATGCCGCTGTCGAGGCCGGGACATCGACATCCAAAGACACAGTCGCAGGATGCGTTGTCAACGACAGATCAGCCGTTGCGGCCTGCACGTTTGCTCCGGAGGTAATGGTGGCGGGGTATGTGCTGATTTGAAGCGGCGCGATGGAGGCGGAAACATCAACCGGCAGAGAGATTGTCGCCGGATAGGTTGTCAGTCGCAGGTCTGCTGTGGAGGCAGCGATGCCGGAACCTATCTCAACGTTAGCCGGATAGGTCGTGATTTGCAGTTGAGCCACAGAAACAGGCACATCCACATCGACCGATACCGTCGCCGGGTATGTCGTCAGGATCAAATCGGCGACAGAAGCCGAGACGTTGATGTCCTGACTTATGTTAGCAGGGTACGTGGTGATCTGGAGGTTTGCGGAGGCCGCAGGGATGTCTACGTCCAGACTAACGGTTGCCGGATGCGTGGTAATTGTGAGCGCGGCTGAGGATGCCGATACATTGACATCTTGGCTAATCGTTGCCGGGTATGTCGTGATGGACAGGGCCGCAGCGGCGACTGGTACGTCCACCGGCACTGAGACAGACGCAGCATGAGTCGCGATCTGCAACGAGGCTGTTGAGGCGTCTACGTTTGTTCCGCCGCCGCCGGTGGTTGGGGCAATTGCAATAGCCGCAGCAAGCGTCTGCGTGGTGGACGATACAGTCCAAGTCTTGGACCCCGTAGCCCCTGCTGTTGCGACAACCTCTGAAGCAACGGCTTGCGCGACACCTGAATCGTTTGCAGGGCCTTCGGAGTTATCCGCTTCCTCTGTTGTGCCGGTTGGCGGCGTCTGTGTCCTGCTGCCACCCCGCAGTGTATTGAAGTGCAGGACCAGGCTGTCATCAACGGTCGTAGTGATGCTCGGCGCGGTCGGAGTTGTAGAATTGCCCGTTATGGACGCTGCGGTGACAACGATAGCCTCAGTCGAATCCCACCCAGAAATCCGATACATCGTGATAATGCAAGGCTCTGACGTGCTTAGAGTGAAGGTATAGGTGCCGGGCTCTGTACCGTCTGCTTCCAGATAGTATGCACCAATCCGTCGCTGGCTGGTGCTGCTGTGAATGAGCGTCGTGAAGTCTGCGGGGGCCGTGATGCTGGCCGTGACGTCGGGGCTGACAATCGCAACAAGACATTCACCAGATGTAAGCCCAGTTGGGACGTTGGCGACGTGAGACGTGCTGTCGGAAGAGCTTACATACTCTGTTTTTGCCTCAATGACTGGTGCGGCCATGGCTCACCTCAGTCGATCAGAGCAATCAGCGCATCAAGAAGTCCGCGCAAGGTCTCCGTCTCGGCTGCGTCGAACGTGCGCTCTTCAAGCGTGCCATCTTCCAGCAGCTTCACCGTCAAGAGGTACCTGTCGGCATCAATTGGTGCTTTCGCCTTTATTTCGCCGAGCGCGGTGAACAATGCAGCCTTGATGGCGGTCATATTTTCTTCGACTGCAAGAGCCGTCCGCGCGCCCTGCTCCTCCTTGGAGATGTAGTCAAAGATGCCAGCGAGGTGCGAAACCTCTGACAGCATCTTAAGTGCCGACGACAGGTTCTCACCTAGAGCGGTGAAGTAGCTCGCCTGCACCGGACCAGCAGCCATCGTGTCGCGGTTGTTCTGAGCAATCCGCTTGATGCTGTCGATCTGGTTCGCGGCGCTCTCATAGCCCTTTTTCAGGGACAGAGATTGTGTAGGCCACATAGCGATACCCCCTTAAGCCTGCGTGAGCGTTGCCATGCCTGACGCATTCCAGGTCACAGTCAGCGGACCTGTGGTCATGTTCACGGGGCCGCCAAGCTCAACAAAGAACATGGCAGGGTTGCCCGCCTGCGTGGCGTTGTAGGCAAGCCCCCAATGCGCATCAGTGTCATTGGATGCGTTCTGCGCCCATGTCGGGTTTGTCGCAGAGTCCATGGTCCCGGTGCCGCCAGCTTGAGACCACACAGTGCCCCAATCGCCAACCGAAGTGCCCCCAGCAACGTAACTGCCCGCTGTACCAACTTCAGTGAAATCACCAAGTGCAGGTGTTGCTGTCGCAGCGGTGGGTGCAGTGGTGTTGTCCAGAACTGCGATTTTGATGTCGTCGGTTGATGCCCAGCCCGCAAAGTAATCCAGCGTGCGAGCCTCGTTGAACCAGGTAATATCACCTGTAGCCATAGTCTTTCTCCAGTTTTAGGGAAATGCGGCTCAGCCGCAGGGGATGAATTCCAGCGCCAGCACAAAGCCAGCGCCGAAGGAAAACGCCGCGCCAAGACCAATTAGGAGGCGCGCCGCAGTTTCGGGTGTCATTGGGACTTCAGGCCGATCTGCTCTTTGGCGACGACCCGGCCATACATTGCGTAGATGCCACCGAGGGCCGAAATGATTGCAGAGACCTTTTCTTGCAGGTCAGCCGCGTCCGCCTCGGTGAACTGGAAGCCGAAGATCAGCGCCAGTTGAGGCAGGATAGCGATAATCGCACCCCACACTGTCTTGGATGTTAGGAAGCTCTTCACGTCGGTCATTGGGTTGCCTCCTTCACAGCAGCGCAAACCGTCTCAATAGTTGCGATTTCTTCCGGGGCGAAAACCGGACCAAGGCGGCAGGCACTTTCCAGAACCGCCAACTGCTCAGGGCTGAGATCAACGATGGTCTCGCCTTCGTCTTGCATCGCATCGGCAATGAACACGGCCTCGGCAACAAGCGCTGTCTTTTGCTCCGGTGTGAGGTCGGAACAGGCCGCAAGAATTGGGACCGCCATGAGGGCGGCAATCATACGTTTCATGGGGTTTTCCTTTGGTTAGCAGGTGGTATAGGGCGGCACGATTGGGGTCGTGCAGTAAGGCCGAAACGGATCGGACGGGGCGTAGATCGGGGGAATGGTCACCGGCATTTCGTGAACCTTTGCCAGCCTGCCTTGGATGGCATTCAGGTCGCTGCCGCCAGCTTCAAGATAGCCCTCAAGCCATGCCTTGAACTCGTTCAATGTCATGGGGTTTTCCTTCAGGTTTTGATTTTGGAGGTCTTGTCGTCTTTTCCGTAGACGGCCCATGGCAATTGCCAGTGAGGCCCATCCTTGAAGCTCCGCCAATCACCGCCCCACTCAAGCTGAATGCCCAGCTTCTTGGCGCATTGCTTCACGACAGGCGCTAGCTCATGGTAGTGCGGCCAATGCCACGAAATCTGACCATCGACGTACGGTGCTATATCTACCGCGTGACCGGTCAGGTGGCGGCTATTCATAGTTCTGGATGCGCCCGAGCGAACCAACTTTCTCTGCCGATCCACGCTCCTCAGGCCCTCCAAAACAGTGAAGTCGATGGGCGTTTCCTTGATGGCAAGATGCATCAATGAGACGATGTCAGGGTGCACGCCTTTAAGGCGCTCAAGCGAGCGCTTCGAAAATCTGAATGTCATGATGTTTCCTTACTGTCCGCGCAGAACTTCACGCAGGAGGTCGTTGGTCTCTTCAACTTCGCCTTGAAGTCGGTTCACGCTGTCGATTGTTGAATTTAACCGCTCAACCAAGATGGATGACTGTTGCTGTGTCTGTGAAATCTCTTGCTCATGCCTGCGATCCGCCGCCTCAAGAGACTGAATCTCACGAATGGTAGCCGCGCCCTTTTCTTCGATCCCTGCGAGCCTGGCCTCAGTCGTCGCCACCCAATAGGCCCCCATCGCAAACTGTGCCGCCAGTGCAAAAATAAGCGCCACCGGAACGCGCTTATCGAGATGCCACTTACCATCGCTCATCTTAACCAGTCCTCAAATTCGTGGCGCTCCACGTTGCGGCGCGACCGCTTCACTTCCCATTCCCACCATTTGCGACAATGTTCCTTCTCGCCGAACAGAGAGAAAAGCGCGTCAATCCAACGCTCTGTCCAGAGTTCTTCAACGTGAGAGCGGGCTGAGAAAGTAATATCGGCACTTCCGCCCAGCAGAACATTTATCAGCCGGGAAACAACCGACAGGACTTCAAGTGCGAACCTCTTCACGTCACACCGCCTTCAGCAATCGCCACCAACCGTCGGTCCCGTGCGCGTCCTTGCGCTGCGTGATCTGATCGCCGGTTTCATTGATCTTGAGCCGGAGGCTGCTGTATCGGTTCGTGATCTGAACCATTCGCCCCCCGGCAATGAACGTTCCATCCTTCGAGCGAATGTCGTGGACAGGGTTGATCAGCCACTGACCGGAATAGTTGGCGCTACCTGTGCCTGGGCTGTCGAACACCGCGCAGAACTTGTTGTTGCCGCGCCCATTGTCGCGCACCCGGAGGATCTTCCCTGATGCGGCATTCGTCAGGATCGAAAAGCCGTTCTCATACGAGATGTCCCAGAAGTCACGATCCGTTCCCGATAGCGCCTGCCCCTGGCACAGGGCATTCTCCGTGACATCGGTTGCCACCATATATTGCCCGGTCTTAACGTTCTGGATGCGATAGCGATCCGGCACGACCGGCGGGGCATTCCAGTCCTCAAGAGCAAGCCGACTGCCCCATTTGACGTTGATCACGTTCTTGTAGCTGGTCGGAAAGAAATCTGCGTCGTTGCCATTATAGGGAATGTCCCGATCATCCAGCATTTCGGTAGCACCGACCGCTTCCAGATTGTCGATACCCCAATGAAGATATGACCCACGAAAGCCATCTCCCATATCAGCGTAGGAAAGCTGCCACGTGGCGCTCTCATTGGGGTCTCGAAGCATGATGGGATACGGGTATTTCTCCCAAGTGTTATCGGTCTGATCGAGTATCGACAGCGGCGTGCGAAACAGCGTAATCCCTTCCGGCCAGTCGATGTGATCGACATGCCCGATCGAGGGCACCATCATGTAGGCGTAACTGGCGTCCTGCCAGCCCCACCCGGTCACATAGCTGTAGCGATCGATGTCACCATCAGCGCCCGTGGGCTGCATGATGTCGTTTTGCCCGGTCCAGGTATCTCCAACACCGGTAGCTGAGCGTCTCATCCGCTTGGCCTGTCCAAGTGCTGCATCATCCGCATTCACGCCACAGGCCACGAACCAGTTATTGTTGTGGTGGTACACCGCCCCAATGTTCGCGCCCCAACTGCCGCCATTCCAAAGGCATTCACCGTCGTATGTCATGATTTCCCCCACTTCATCGAAGGAGAAACGAACCATCCGCTGGGTGGCACCAACGACCATCGAATAGATGTAGATCGTGCCATCCACGACAATTGAAAGCAGGTCGCGCCATTGGTCATCGGCAGCGGCAGAAAATGCGGGTTCAATGAGCGCATAGTCCGAGGGCGGCGGGATCAGAGGGGTGACTCTCCAGTCACCATTGATCCCAGGTTTCGCGTACTCCGATCTGGGGGCGGTCATCAGGCTGAGCTGGTACTTCCCGCCTATGGTCTCTTTCTTGTCATAGCCGCGATAGAAGACATAGACGGTATCTCCCAGGATGCTTTCACCAGGGGCCAGCGCCCCCATCCCGTCGAACTCACCAAACCGGGTGGTATTGCCGCCCGCTCGGACTGAAAGCTCGTTGACGCGCTGCGGGAACATCGTCAGTCCCCCCAGGCCCAGAACGAGATAGCGCGAGCGACGCGCGTGCTGCCAGTGTCGTTCTTTTGGTTAACCACGACGTCGAAATTTGTCGCGTTCTGGAAGTTGGCGACTTGGATTTCATAAACGTTGGTGTCGATGGGGCCTTGCGATTGGCAGAATACGCCTCGGCACTGAGTGGGAAAAGGGTCGGTATAAACGTGATTGGTGGTACCAGACGCATTCGTGGTCAGGCTGCCGAAGCGAAACTCGGTAACCGCCGCGTCCGTGTAGTCGGAGGGAAGGCCAAGAGACCTCTCCGCACCGTTATTCACGCCGGTGAAGCCCAGCATATCGAGGCCCTGTGTGAGACCCATCGATGTTGGAGTAGCGAGTGCACCTGAAGGATTGCCAACAAATGTACGCGCGGACATTTGTTGAAGCCTGTTGATCGCAACGGCATTTACGGCGTCATCGAGCTTCGCCCCGATCAGGGCAATTGCATCCTCAACGGTGTATAGCTCAGTCCAAACCCCACTTGCCTTGGTCCATCGCGCCTCCGGCGAAGAAATGATTGTTCCATCCCGGTAGGACGCCCCGATGCGCGATATCGCGGCAAGCAGGCGCGTCTCATTGGAAAAGACGTAACCGGATTCGTAGAGTTTTATACCGCCTGCCGTTGTCTCGTGATGATCCGACGCACCCGAGGCCGCGACTTCGTAAAGCGCATGATCTGCCCATATCTGCTCGCCCGCCTCGACGGTGTTTCGAGTACCGAGCAGGTATGTCAACTCGTTGTCTGCGAGCAAGTCGGCGGTCAGGTCGAAGTTCAGAGGCGCGCGAGACATGACCACTTCAAGGTCGTCACGATCCGGCAAATACGCATCACTTCTAGGGTTGCCAAAATAGGCAACCTCCACGGATTTTCTTACCATGCTGGCCTCTGTTCTATTGTGGGTTGGATCAGGCGATCAGAGCGTTGTCACTTCGAGCGCCGGGTCTGGCTCCCAATCGCTGGAACCGATGCCCAGCTTCGTGTGCCGGACCTGAATCTCGATGGTTTCCCCGGTCATGAAGCCGGAAAGCGCTATCGAGGTAGCAGTCGGGGCGGCAAAGTCTCTTTTCCATTCGGCAGCGCCCGTGACGCGATAGCGCACCTCGAAATCATAGATCGGATCAGCTTGGGCGTCCCATGTGACTGCGATCACTGACGCAGCAAGCGCAGCGCCTTGCACATTAGAAGGCGTCGGAAGCGTCCCGTCATTCTCAACCTCACCGTATTCCGGGCGATCAGGCTCTTCCGTGGCAGCATCGAAGGCGAAATCCGATTCCTCGGCACTGCGCGCCTCCAACGTGAAGGTGGCTATCCCCTCTTTCGCGATCTCCCCAACCTCGAAGACAGCATCCAGCCCTTCGCCGTCATTGACACGGAAGAACCGGTGCGCCTTTCCGTTCTCACCACCACCCAGAAGTTCATAGCCCATAAGTCCGATCTGGCCGCGAAGCTGATACTTGGCCCGCTTTGCCTTTGCGAAACGCTTGTTCAGACGGGCGGCCTGGTTGTGGCTGTTGACTAGCGGAAGCGATGGCTCGTCTCTGATTGGCTTTGCGACTTCTTCTTCGATCCATGTGCCGCTCGGAGCCTCCCGCCAGTTATTGATGGGCTCCATGTAGGTAACAGCCACTTCATCGGGAGCGCCCCCACCCCACTGCCCCTCGGTGATTTCGAGGGAGTCGAAATCGTCCGGGGTGAGCGTTATGGTTGGCTCGATCCAGCGGCCCAGCGTAAAACCGACCTTCCCGTCGGTTCGCTCGTAGATGAAGGCGTCGCAGCTAGCCGCCAGCAAGGCCCTTTGCTCTTCAAACTCCTGCTCATCACTGATAGTGCCATTCAGCGTCCAGCGTGGTTGCACCCCGCCATCCTTGATGGTGACCAACTCGTCTGCAACGTCGGATTCAATGGAAACCTCATCCCAATCCACTTCGCGACCGAGCTTGTCAGTGATCCAGTTCGCCAGAACAAGCGCGGCGTTGTTCTCGTACTTCGTGGTGTCGTCACGCGGATCGTAGAGGTCTTTCTTGCCTTCCAAGACCGGTGCCCAGGCCCACTGTCGGCCAGACGGGTATATGTTCGTGAAGTTCTCTTGCGGAGGCCGTTTTGCCCAGAGATATGCACCCGCCAGACCTGCGAAGTCGTGCGCACTTGTGATCTCCGAAAACGCCGACACAAGGCCCGGATTGGCCGTCTGGCCCGGATCACCTGTGAAGACATCAACGCGGCCATGACCCGATATGGGTGACGTCGTTACGTTGCTGCTGTTCTGGTTCGTGTTGCCGTTGAGGGCAACGATCCGCTCATCAAGCCAGTGCTGCACAATCCCGTTGATGGGATGCGCCGCAAGGATCGGCACATAATAGCGTCGGCTATTCTTGAACCCGGTGAAGCCCAGAGGCCCGCCTTTCCGCGTGATACCGTAGACCGTCTCGGCATAAACCTTTGGCTGTGCGAAGTTCACCATCCTGGCCGATGGCGGCAGTTGCGAGACCTCGGGGCGGGATTGCAGTTTCTGTGCGAGCTTCGATAGGCCGACCGCAACAACTGTCTTGACCAAAAAGCCCCCAAGGAGGGAGCCGCCAAAGGCAGCCCCGGCTGCAAACGCGGTTCCTGTCGCAGTGGCAATACCGATAGTTGCGGCTGCACCCGCGCCCACCCCAAGCGCCCCCGCGACAAAACCCACCACCGGCGGCTGAGCCTCGGCAGGTTCCGGTGTGAGCATCGTTGAGCCCAGCAAGGCCGCAATGAGCAAGCTACGCCTCATAACCTACGCTCCACATTGCCAGCGCATCAGGTGCCATTTTCGGGCTGATTGTCGTTGTCAGACCGGGACTGCGGCAGGCCCAAGCTTCCCCCAGCCACAGCGCTCCACACGGGCTGATCCGGCCATCAGGCTCTCGCGCGAGAATGAGCCCGATATCGCCCGGCTTTGGGTCTTCCGTTCGCTCAGTCCCGCAAGGCCGCAGATAGCCATCCAATACGCCGACAGGATCGCGAAAATACCCGGTCTCGCGGTGGCAGGAGCCACGGCTGTCATATGTGCCGCGCACGCTCTCAGCCGGATCAACGCCGCGAACCTGCCGCACCCAGTCGCTCAGGCACATGATGCAATCGGTCTCTCCCCAGATGAAAGGCAGGGTCTTCCATCTGTGAATCTCGCGATAAAGCGGCGTCATCCGAACAACTTCTGTTCTTCGAAGTCGGTGGTTGGCATCTTCTCGAGGGAGGGATTATCCACTCCCAGCAACTTCGAATGCCCCTCGGTGTTCAGCACAATCCGACGGGCAGCGCGGCGCTGTTCTGACCACGCCTCAAAGGTCAGCGATATGGATCGATCCTGCGCGCCAGTGCGCGAAGTGGTGATCGTTCGCATGGTGCGCTGCATGTACTGAATTGGCGGCGTCGTTGGCTTCATGAACTCAGCCTGCGACCGGATCGGCTGAAAGTAGAACGTGATGGGGCGGCCCTTCACATAGTCGAGTCCCAGTTCTCGCACCTGCCCAACCAGGTTGTCTGCGTTGGGGTCCTGGAAATAGGACAACGTGACATTGCCTTCAGGCGCAGCGCCGTCAATCGCCGCAGATAAACTGGTGACGCCGATGAGTTGCGAGCCCCACCATTCGTTCTGGTTCACATCCACAAACATGGCATCAACGCCAACCATGAAACGCGCAGGCCCGTCCGGCGTATCGATCTCGCATAGATCAAGCGCCGCGATGACCGGATCACGCGGGTTATAGTCGGCAGGGAAAAAGCTCATCGCGTCAGGACTTCCCGAAACTGAAGGCGAGGCGTGCTGACATGTGCAGCACCATAAGTGGGATTGCCCATTCCATCTTCGACAGCTTCAAAGCGACCAATCCCGGCCAAACTGACTGACTCTCCCGCTGTGATTGCCGAACGCAGCGGCATCTGAATGCCAATGCTGTAGGTGTCAGCACCCGTTGTTCGAACTGTCGTCACTTGAAAGGGCCAGTCGTCATAGCTCATGATCTGACCCACCTTGGGTGCGACATCAGGGCTCGTGATCGTCAATTGCTCTGATCCCGCATCCGCAGCGATGTTCACCGTGGCCTTCGGGTCGTAAGCAAAGCCAACGTCAGCAGAAAAGAAGGTGCTGGTCGAGAATGGCACGCCCTTGGAGCCAATGCCCGCGCCTGTCTCGCTCAATCCAAATCCAACCGGATCGCAGAGCCGTATTCGGTATATACCAACGCGACCCTGAGCAGTTGCACGAAAGGCGCGCCAATTCCTGATTTGCTCCTTACGCAAAAGTATCTGTGGAGACCCAACCCAGCGCGGGAAGGCATTGTAGACGACTTGACTGTTGCCGCTTGTGCGATCCGATGCAGGCTGGCCACGCCAATCGATATCCCAGTCAAAACTCATCGCCCGCATTAGGCTGGGCGGGACTCTGATCAACTGACGCTGCATGGATCAGGACTTTCGAGCCAAGTGATTATCAACGACGGGGCCAGTGTTGCGCTCAACCGCTGCCATCCCCGCCTGAGTGATGCGCACAGACTGATTTGCTGCCTGCTGCAAGATTCTCGCCTCCAAACCGGGGCCAAGCTCGACCATGACATGCGATGTGCCGCCACCTGTGCCTTCTGCACGCACGCCGAGTTTTCCGTTTATCCGCGTCAGCGGGAGGATAGCCTCCGGCCCAGCCTCACCCATCAAACCAGTGCCGCCACGCATCGGGAACAGCGTTGGCGAGTTAACGATGCCACCGGTCGCAAAGGGCGTGACGCGACCGCCCTGAAAGGCGTTGCCGTTGGCGTTCCCGAATATGCCACCGAATAGGTTGCCGAATCCAATGGAACTGAATGCCGACTGCGCTGCTAGGCGAGCAAGATCGTTCAGCAATTGCGCCGCCACATCACGAGCGCTGCCTGCACCAGTCACAAAGTTGGCGAATGCACTCTCAAAACTTGTCTCCATCGATTTGGCGGCATCCTTGACAGTATCCATGCTTTCGTTCAGCGCGGCCACTGCCTTGTCTCGTATTTCTGAAGTAACCAGTTGGGGGAAGCGCCTGTGCAGGTCTTCTATACGCTCAAGCTCATCAGCATACTTCTCGGCCTCGGTGCGAGTGCTTTGAATCAGGGCCTTAGCTTGCGCCAGACCGGGATCAACACGTGATCGCCCCCCTCCAGTGCGTCGCTTGCGCGCCGGAGCCTTATCCGAACGAGGCGGCAGTAAGCTCTCCCCCGGACCAAGCTGGTCAAACAATGGTACGCCCGACTCAGTGTTTTCGACTACCCTTCGACCAAGTTCCACGGTGCGCGAAACGGCAGCAAATGCAGTCGCGGCGGCAGAGGCTACGCCGGTCAGAGTATCGCTTAGGTTGGCACCCTCGCTTGCCGCCTGAGCAATCGCCGAAGCCAATCCCTGCACGGCTTGTGCTGCCGCCTCCGGCCCGTTCGCCTGCTCTATGGCATCCAGCGCATCCACTATGCGAAACGCTTGGGCGGATGTTAGATTGAATTCCTCTTGTAGCGCCTGCAACGAGAGACGCATCTCTTCTTCCAGGGCCTGGATTTCGGACGGCAGAACAGCAAACGAGCTATCTGCCTGCAAGTCTTGCGCCTGCAGCAGTTCCCGCCGCGCGCCCGCGAAATCACGCAGCTTTTCTTCGATGCCCGCCAGTTCGTCACCAGCGGCAGAAATAGCTGTTTGAGCGGCGTTGAGTGCTTGCTGTTGGTTTACCGCAACAAGCTCTTGGAAAAGCTCACGCACCGCTAGAGCGTTCTGGCCGTATTTCTCCTGCAACTCATCCAAACTAGCACTGGCGATTTCCGCAACGCGATCCATATCGCCAAGCGTTTTATTCAGGTCTTTCATTGCGTCATCGAGGCTAACAGCATCACCCGAGCTTCGAAGTAGCGCGGCACCCATCGGGATAGCGAGGGCGGCCACTGTGCCAAGCAAAGGTGCTACCAAACCAAGGCCGCCACCAAGAGCCCCAAATCCGCCAAACAACTGCGGAAGCTGCTGCGCAAGTATGCGGCTCTTTGCAGTGCCAGATTCCAACTGAACCGCCATATCGCCAATTTGGTTGGCGGTGTTCTGAATCACGAAGCGACCGCGTCCAGAAATGTTTGTAAGCCTTTGCAGCCCTGTCGCGGCACGGTTTGAATTTGCCGTGATTTGCTCGCCAGCCCGCCGCCAAGCGCGCTCGGAACCCTTAGCCGAGTTCTCTGCTACCTGCCGACCACGCTCCATCTGACGTTCGAACTTGCGAAGCGTCGCCTCCATACGGACAACGAGCTTATCCTCGACTGACTGAACCATTAACCCGCCTCCGGTTCATACCGATTGAGGATATCTACGAACTCTTCTTCGCTGATGTGATCGGCTTGACGGCTGGAAGCGGCGTTGAAACCTCGAACGAGGTTCACGAAGTCAGAATATCGCATCCGCCGCAAGTCCTCGGGAGACATATTGAACTCCCGGCAAATCTGACTAACTTCGGAGAACTTTATAGCCTCTGCTTCCGAAGTCTGTTCATCCGAAGGCTCAACGCCAACCATAAGAGATGCTAGGATTTCACCAGCAATCACAGCATTTTCTGCGTAAGGCCGCGTGTCAAAATGCGCCACCATAATACGCTTGGCATCAATGACCGACATACCACCCCCGACAAGCCCGAGGCGCATTGTGTGATACACGTCCGACACCTTGTAGCGACCGGAGGCCACGCGAACGAAGATTGAGCCAATCGCGTCACCGCAAGCCTCTTCAAGGTCCAGAACGCGCCCAAAATCAAGGCAGAATAAGCGCTCTTTTCCCGCCCACTCCGTTACAACCTCGACCATCAGGTCGCGTCAGTCCATGTGCGCTGACCGGCACCACTGATCGTAGCCGAGAAGGTTACCTTGCCAGAACTTTCCTTGTTCAGTTCAAGCTGCTGGCAAAACGCTGGAAGACCCCAGTAACCACCGTTGTCGGCGGCGCTCTCATCCAGGAAGATGCGGATATTCTTTTCCGTGCCATTGTCGGACCACTGACGCCATGTCGGCCACGCCTCAGTTGCAACCATACCAGCAATTGTCACGCTGGTGTCTTGGCTTTCGAGATGCCGCACAATCGATGCGGGCACGTCAAGCGGATTGTCGCAATCCAAAACTGTGTTCTCGCCAAGATTGTTCGTCAGCGTGACGCCAAAGCTATTTGCCCCGCACGTATGTGCGAAGTTCTCGGTTGGCGTTGCGCCATCACCGAGTTGGACGACCAACCGCGTGGTCTGATTACCCGTTCCCATAAGATCAGTCTCCTTTTTTGGATGGGGTTTGAATGGCCTCAGCAACGCCGCGCGCTATCAGCGCTTCAGCGGTAGCCTTTGGCACGTTAACTTCGCTGCCAGCCGTGAAGCCTTGCGACAGCGCCGAAGAAACACGATATGTAGTGTTACTAAGAACCTTTATTTTCATGAGGCACCCAATATGCGTTGGATTTCCGTAGTGTTCTGCACGTTTGCTTCAGGCGCGCTCGCGAACGACTTCGCTGCGTGCCTGGATCACCACGCAGGTGTGCGAATTTTCCTTCACGACTACAGTGAGTTCGTTTGGGATGAACATCAGTTCATTGTCAGTCAGGTGAACGAAGGTGTTGCGTCTGAATCTCAGGTTGAAGGGATATCTCGGGGGGCAATCACGCTGAATGAACAGGGTATGAGCTTCATGCGAGAATATGAAAATCGACTAATGGCATACTGCCAGTCACTGAGGCCCTAACTCTCTCGGATTGCTTTACTGATCGCGCGGGAAATTCGGCCCTTAACGCCCCTCCTATGGGCTCGCCATACCGGAAAGAAGAATGGATTAGCTGCCATTTCGACGGTCCCAAATTCCTGAAACCTTGCGTAGAAAGCTTCTCCACCACCGGCGAAGATCGTAATCCGCATAGTGCCAAACTCGCGGCCACCAACTGTTCCTATCGTCAGCGCCCCCGCTGGAGCTTCGCCCCAAGTCCATCCTATGGACGCCTGTAGAACACCGTCGTCATAAGGTGCCCGACTCCACATTTCCTCAACGATATCGTTCGCCAAATCTTCCATAGTAGCACGAACATTAACCTTCACCCTTTCAGGAATGGCCTTCCACCTGCGGTTGAGCTTGTCTAACCCCTCGACCATCAGGCCTGCTCCAAATCCGCCTCAACGGTTATCACTCCGTGGGCGGTCAAACCGCCGCCTTCCATGAAAATCCTCATGCTCTCGACGCGGATCAAAACCAACGCATTAACCGTCAGAGACAAATCCGCAAAGTGGAGCGCGTTGCGGGCAGCATCCATGATTTCCTTGCAACGCCGCATCTTACCTTGATCGCGCGACCACACATCCAACTGGATCGTCTCAAATCTTCCGTCGATACATTCCATGTCATCTGCCCGCGTGTCAGACGGACCAAAAGTGATGCACGGAAAGTTGCTTGCCTTCGGGCGACCGTCATAAACCCGATCATCAATCAGCGCGGAAACAGCCGCGTCGGCGATGAGAGTGTCATAGATGGCCTTCTGAAGCTCAGCGGAAACGCTCATACCGCGACCCCACTTTCGACCGTCAGATATATCCACTGCTTGTCGGCAACGTTATCGACAGACCTGATATTGTATTCGGTGCCGCGCCGGGTATCCCTCATCCGCCAACCGGACAGGATGCCCTGCGCCTCTTTGCTCTGCCGGATTTTTACCTTGTAGATTTCGTGTCCCTGCAACCGGGCAGCATCAACCGTCTCATTACCACGCATGTGAATGAACTCAGCCCACCGCTTGAACTGCTCATCCCATCCCTCTTCGCGCCCGCCATATCCGTCATTGACCTCAATGGGGGCATCGAACGCGACACGCTCGCGCAGCTTGCCGATCATCCCACCACCATATGCCGATGAGGCTGCACCAGCGCGTTGAACGCCATGGGAACCTCCATCAGCCTAAGATCAGATGCCGAGGCCCGGTTTTCATGCAAATGCGCGACCATGAGCAGGATCGCCTGCTTGATGGGCGCTGGGACGTCCTCAGAGCCGCCATATCCAGCCGTCAGCGACACGGTAATGGGCTCTTGCATGTCGTCGTAAAGATCGGGCCCCGAAAAGCCGTCCCTGAACCACACAGAGACGCCCGTAGCGTCCGCAACGACCTCATACAGAGACGGGTCAACCGTCTGCTCAACATTGTCCGCGTCCTGGTATTTGATCTCGACCGAAGACACGTCGGGAAACGGCAGCCTGATACAGCCTGACCAACCCGAAACACCGAATTGCCACGTCTGCGTGACAATGCACCGACCCAAAATGCCGCTCCAGCCGTCCAGATACGCCGTCACAGCCGCAATCAGACCCGTGACAAGGCTATCCTCGTCTGAATCATCCACCCGCAGGTGCATCTTGGCCTCTTCCCGTGTCACCGGGTAGTGGCCGGGGGGCGTGACGAGAACGGGCTTCATTTTTCAGCCTTGGGCTTTCGCTTTGGCTTCGGAAGATCAATCACGCCGTCTTTTGCCGCCGCATCGACGCAGGTTTCTGGGCAGTCCTCGCCGGTGTTGAACTGGCGCTTGTACTTGTCGCCAGGGACGACATGAAACCATGTTTTCTTGAATTTGGGCATATCGACCTCCATTGGCTCGACAAGAGGGGCGGGCGCCCGCCCCTCCAAAGAACCAACTTACGCGGCTACGCGGTGGTAGCGCATCCATTCGGGGTTCCACAGCCCACCGCCAACACGCTTGGTGGTGTAGAACAGCACCTTCGGCTTTGCGGTGTACGGGTCACGCAGAACGCGGACGCCGAACCGATCAAAGATGCGATAGGTCTCCATCATGTTGCCGAACGCAATCGGGATGGCGCTGGCTGCGACATTCGGCATGTTCGACAGACGACGGATAGAGAAACCCAACAGCGTGGAAGGCTCACCGGCAGAAACCGGCGGGTTCCAGATCAGGTTATTGTCCGCATCCTTGAACTTGCGAACCACGGCGGCGGTGGACTTGTTCATGAAGAACTCGGCACCAGCCATACGCTCATCCGGCAGGTCATAGACCAGATCAATCAGTCCATCGACCGTCAGAGCAGCCGCAGCGCCGGTGTTCACCTCGCCAATCGGCCCCAGCGGATGCTGCTGGGCGGCAGGCAGGCCGCCTTCAGTAGCAGCGTCGTAGTTCAGGAAGCCCTTCGGCTTGTTGACACCGTCACCAGTCAGGAATGCAGTACCTTCCTGCTGTGCGAACTCCAAGCGAACCTCTTCACCCAGCCATGCAGCGATATCAATCTCGGAATCATCCAAGATGCGCTGATAGGCGGCGGGGTTGGCATAAATCTCACCGAAGGCGAAGGTGTATTCACCGAGCGTCGGAGTGTTGGTTTCCGGGCGCGCGTCGGTTTCACCGACCCAGCCGGACGATGCACCATGCAGATTGTAGAGTTTCTTGAAGCCCTGACCCGTCACGGTCTGCACAGACGCATAACTGCGCATCTGAGAGACCTCAGCCAGCTTATCAGTGATCGTGCGATCCCACTCGACAGGAGATGTATAACCACCGTCTGCGTCAGTTCCTACAGATGCAGCAGCCCGGATATCGCCAGCCTTGATGGCCGCCTTTACCTGGGTCTCGTCACCAGTACGCATGTAGGTCTCGTAGTGCCCAGCGTAGGCTTGCTCTTCCTTCGAGGGACCATCAGGACCAGGCTGACCGATCTGCAACGCCGCGAGTTTCTCGTTCTGAGTCTCGATGACGTCCATTGCATCCGAAATGGACGCTTCGATCTTGCCGATTTTGTCGGTCGTGATGACGTCCGCAACACCAGCTTTGATTTCTTCCTTCAGCTTGGTGTCCAGTTCGGCCTTGAACGCGTCAAAGGCCTTATTGACCGCCTCGACAGCCGCAACCGGCGTCATGGCAGTTTCAGCACGCGCTTTGACCAAGCCGCGCGCCTCTTGAGGGGGGATGAAGTGTTTCATGTCCCGTTTCCTTATGAATGTATTGATTTCGCCAACTCATTTAGAGCGGCAGTGAGGTCGTCAGCGCTCGGCTTGACGGTTGGGGCAGCGTTCAGCTTGCCCCCTTTCATGTCCGAGCGAAGCGCGCGGCGTTCGGATCGGGTCATGTTCGGATGTTGGGCGCGAAGTGCGTCTTCAAACAGAAGCTCGGCACGTGTCGCAGCCAAATTGCTGGACGCCTTAGCATCCTGCTCAATCTCCGCATCACCAAAGAAACCATCGGCAAGACCGGCCTCAATCGCTTCTTCGGCGCTGAAAAATGTGTCCTTGGACATCATCGCCAGAACGTCTTCGGCGCTTTCATCCATTCGCGTGGCGTAGAGCTTAGACATAGAGGCGTCGAACTTGTCCAGCACCTCGGCGGCGTCCCGGTTGTCGTCGGCATTGCCGATGGTGACGCCCCAGGCCTTGTGGATCATCATGGTGGACGCTTCACCCATCTGGATTTCATCACCCGCCATTGCGATCACAGAGGCAGCAGATGCAGCGAGACCCAGAACGCGGATCGTCACCTTCCCCTTATGTTGGCGCAGCGCGTTGTAGATCCCGACGCCGTCAAAGTAGCTACCACCCGGAGAGTTGATATTCACAACCACATCGCCAGGGCCGACTTCCTCAAGCCGCGTCGCAACATCCTTCATGGAGGTGCTTTCGTCCCAGAAGTCCTCACCAATAACACCGTAAATGTCGATTTCTTCCTCGCCGTTCTCGCGAGCGTGGATGCTGTTGTCCCAATTACTCACGGCGTCATTGCGCAACGACCATTTCTTCTGGGACAGGGCGTCAAACGCCTTGATTTCCGGCAGTGTCTTCAACGACATCGCCCTCTCCTTTCTGGGGAACACCCGGTGGATCGTAGTAAACATCCCCACCCGGTCTTTCTGGCTCGCCCTCAAGGCGGCGGATTTCGTTGGGGCTATGTGTGCCCATTTCCAGCTTGATACGGTTGGCCTTCCAACGAGTGTCTTGGTCACCACGCTGGAGCTTGTAGGTGTTGATCTCGCAGCGCTTCGATAGTTCGTTCGGCATCAAGTCGCGCTCGATTGCACCTTCCCACTCGTCCAAAATTGGGCTCACCGTGTCATCGATGAAGCCGATATTCTGGTGCTCGACGCCTTGCCCGTAGGATGTCTGGTTCTCGGTGAACCCGGCCTTATGTGGCGGCACACCAAAGAACATGCAGACTTCAGTGATTCCTAGCTTCTTATTCTCCACAAACTCAGCGTCCGTAGAGGTCATGCCCATCTGCTGATAAGTCATTCCCTCTTCGGTAATTATCGTCTGGAATGCGCGATCGCCATCGACACCATTGAACTTGTCCATTGACTCTTTCAGACGCTCAAATGCCTCCGGCGAAAGCTTGGCCGGGTGAGTGAAGGCACCGCGAATGTTAGTTCCGCGCTCGAATAGGTTTGTGCCATGCGATTGAACCGCCAGCGAGAACCCAACTGTTTCCCTTGCGAACCCAAGCACAGACTGCCCCGTAACCCCATCGAAGCACGGTCCGCGAACGTGGAAGACTTCTTCCTGTGTTAGCTTGAATTCGCGCCCAAACCTGTCCCGATAAGTGTAATCAAGTGAACCATCCGGCATTTGCTCGCATGTAACTGCATGAGGCAGCATAGGGAGCAGAGAGGTGATCCGATTGCCGGTTCTAACCTTCAGCGCGTACCCATTCCCGTACATCAGCCGAGCAAATTCCAACTGCTTGCGGAACTGACGGCCATGCTGCCAGCGGTTAGCTTTTCGATTTAGCAGACGTGATACTTGATGCGCTTCGTCGCGAGTGTTGCCCAAGTCCTTCACTTCGACCGGCAATCCCGAAACAACTCCCGCCAACAAGGTTGTGCAGCGATAGACCGCCGCCACCTTCATCGAAGCTTCACGAGAAATCACCTTGCCCGAAAGGGTTACATTCCCGCCTCGTAGAAACTCCTCTAGTTCCGCCGGATTATCTATCCTTCCAACATCGTAAGTTGGCCCGGTATATGCTGCCTGCGGCTGCGACGCGGGTTCTTTAGGTCTGAACCAATTGAAGAATCCCATATCACACCATCAAAATCCCACGTTCCTCGTAGACAGATGGGCCATCCGTCTCATCCGCTTCTGCCATGGTCGATACAGCCATCGCCAAGGCAATCATTCCATCTATCCGCCGGTTCTGCGTGAGCTTCACCAGCTTGCGGTTGCCCGCCGGGTCCATCTTCACAACAGCGTTTGCGGCACACATGCTTAGAACAGGGTGCTTGCCGTGCCGCATCCGTTCATTCAGCAGCATTTGATCCAAATCACGCAGCGCAGGGGACATGCTCTGGAAGCCCTGCCCAAACTCCACGAACCGCTCCAACTCGTCTTCCGTAAAGCCTGCCTTTTCCAGCCAGGGCCTGAAGTTGCGCATGTTCCATCGGTCGAACGCAATCTTCCGAATGTCGTATCGGCTCAACTGATCCTTCAGAAATGCCGCCACGTACTCATAATCGACTGTCTTGCCAGGGCAGGTCTGCAACCAGCCCTGATCGCGCCACACGTCATAGGGCACACGGTCTGCTCTGGCCTTCTCCGCTAGCCCCTCAGAGGGCAACCAGAACGTCGATTCCACGCTAACCTGATCACCCGTCTGGCCAACCAGTACAAAGGCCGTGAGGTCTGCCGTGGCCGACAGATCAAGCCCCGCATACACTGGGCCGTCGAAATCCGCCGGAGGATTGCCGTTCTTCTCCCAGATACCTCTGGCAATGTACGGTGCATTCGTCTCAACCCTCTGATTGAGGATCAGATTGCGATACTCGGCCTCCCGCGAGGGCATACGCCGCGCCGCCTCAGCCATTTCCAGCACTTCATCCGCGTTCTGGAAGTCTCCAAACGCAGGGTTGGCCTGCCGAATGGTTGCCTCCTCAAACGGGTCAGCATCCGGGTCCGCTGTAAATAGGAATAGCTTTGTTCTCCCGTCTGGGTTCGCCTTGGCGTCCTCAATCAATATCGACAACAAGTCATCGTCGTTCGGGGCCTGCGTGGATATCACGATGCTAAGCGGGATCTCCTGCGCCGCGCTCGCAGTTTCGAGGGCTTCGTACAGATCGGACCGTGGCCCCCTGACTTGACCAAGCTCATCGTGAGCCGCGAACACAGGCGAAAGGCCATATGCGGTGGCCGCTTCTGCTGAGAGGGCCTTGTACTTTGACCCCAATTCCTGACAGGCAAGCTCCTTTGCCGTATCACGCACAATCACATACTCGGACAGCGTCCCATTCATTCGCACCATCTTGGCAGCCAAGTTGAACAAGATTGCCGCCTGATCCCGAGATTGTGCCGCCGAGAACAACTGAGAGTTCGCAACCGCTTCAGGCCCGACAAGATGCAACAGATTTAGCATCGCTGTCAGGGCGGTCTTTGCGTTCTTTCGACCGAAACTGATGATCGCCCGGCGCGTGTTGCCATCGTATATCCCGCGCAGGATGTTTCGCTGCCATTCACGCAGAACGATCGGCTGGCCTACCAGCTTCCCCTCTGGAACCCGGCAGTAGGTCTCGATCCATTCTATGTTGCGCTCCGACCGTTCAGACGGCGCGTAGACCCTCACTTCTGCCAAGGTGTTTTTTTCTTCTTCGGGTCCTTGTTGCCCCGATGGTTGGTCGTTGATTGCTGAGAAATCCGCATCCGCGTCGCCAGGGATGACAGCGCCCGTCCCTCTCGCTCCTGCATCTTCAACAACTGGTCGTACTCGCCTACGTCCAATTCCTCTGCCGCCTCAGCAGCCGCGATCAACTGCGCAACTTTTCGAGCCGAAATGACGTGCCGACAATAGGACTCAAGCAGCGGGTAGGTGTCGGGCTGAAACCAGTCAGCTGCCAGACTCTCAACCACCGACCACCATATCTCCGATTGCTCTTGCGTGAGCGTCATTGGCGGATCAGGTCGCAGAAGTTTTTCTGTAACGCCCGCCGTGACAACCTCTAGCTCCGCGTTAGATTTCCTGCCGCGAGATCCCATAACGTAAAACCTTTCGGTAACGGTTTATGAAAAAGTGGCTCCCGCCGCCGGTCCCCAGACTAAAGGCTGTAAAGATTGGAGGCCCCACCCTACAGGTTGATGGCGATGCTTGCCCCCAGAAACCAAAGCACAAAGCAGAACACAACGGCCTGCACTGTGCCCTCTATGGCGCGATCAACGTACCGATCTAAGCGCGAGACAAACGACTCCCAAAGGCGACGCCGATACTGTGCCCGCATGCGCTTTCCCGATTGCGAGATACCTACAATGGCCATCCGTCCTCACCTATCTGCTGCTTGGTACTGTTCTCTGCCTTGGTCTTGGCCTTGTGACATGGAGTGCAAATGCTCTGTAGGTTCTTATCGTCATCCGTGCCGTCTTGGGCCTTGGGGATGATGTGGTCTACTTCCTGCGCTGGTGTCGGCCTGCCCTTGCGCAGACATGGCTGGCAAAGGTAGCCGTCCCTTGCCAGAATGCGATCGCGCCGCTTGACCCATTCGTATCCATACCCACGCTCATGCCTGCTGGTGCTGTGCCAACCCGGCATGTCACTTGCTCCTGGCTAACTAGCTAGTGTGTTCGGGCGTAATGCGCAGGTGGCACGCTTTACCCAGAAAGGATCATCCAGCATCTTCTTTCGGTTGACCGGCTGAAAGTAGTCCTTCAGCCCGCCCCTTTGATCTTCCGCCAAGTTGCCCCAATCGATCCATTCGATACTATGGTTGATAGACTTGGCCATTAACTCCATTGCGGAGAATGATGGTGTGCCAGTAACTGCGGCGTCCTGCCCATACTTCCCCGGAATTGCGTTCAGGTCGCTCTTTGTGCCTTCCTGGCTCAACAGGATGACCGGGTGCGCCCTGGATGCGAAGTTGCTGTCTACAATGATCAGCTTCGGCCCCAGTGACCTAGCTAGATCAAGCAGCCTGAAGTGATCAACGAGGTGATAGAAGACGCCGAAAATCGCGACGACGTCATACTTTTCACCGGCCTCAACCTCTGACTCTAGCTCGGCGAACAGATCGTTGCACCGAAGCTCGATGCGCTCAGTGACTTCGCACTGGCGGTAGGTCTTGAACCTCTCAAGAACGTCGGAACGCCCCTCAACACCAACGACGCTCTTTGCCCCGGCGTGGGCGAGCGCATAAGACCAACGGCCATCATGACAGGCGAGGTCTAGAACCCTGCCCCCTTCGATATCGCCCTTGAAGGGCTCCACGATATGTCTGTACCTCTGCTCAAGCCGGTTCATAACGTTCGGCTTGTCGTAGTCAAAACCTGCCAAAAAATCCTTGAAAACTGGCATTCCGCCTCCGTAGTTCTGTCCGTATCAAACATGTCAATCTGATACCCGAAGGCTGTCTCTGATCTAGCGCAAAGACAACCCCAAGTTTTCAAGAACTCAACGGAAAGATGTGATTGATGCGGGCACCGCTACCCACTCTGACCCGCACTGGCCTCAAGCTTGTCCATCAGGTCGATGGCAGACTGACGATCACCGTCGTTTTCGATGACCCGCATCCCGGAAATCTTGTTGTCCTCGGGAATGGTGATGATTGATGCTGACATCTGGCCTTGAAGGTTGTCCGGCTGAAAGATGCGAAGTTCACGTGCCATGGTTTTTCCTTTGCTGCCCGCACAGTCCCTTTCGGGGTGCCGTGCCTCTGGTTATCGGGATAAATTCCCGCGTTTTCATCCCATTTTTAGGACATTTGCTATTGCACTGCCGGTCTATTCGTCCTATATTTAGGACATGGAAGGCAATGAGGCCAACCACGCTACACGGTCAGGCAAGATGATCGGACACTGGAGGTTAAGAAGATGGATTACATCAGCTTAGCGCTTCAGGTTCTCCAACTGGCGGTCTCGGTGGCCATACTGATAACCGCCAGAAGGAAGTAACCAAGCGGGTCGGGGGCGAAAGCCTCCGGCCTCTCCAGAAAGATAACCACAACGGAAGGCCAAATCAATGACAGCAGACGACTTCAACGCTTGGCTCGATCACATGCGCATATCAGGCCGAGAAGCCCATAGACGCCTGAACGTGGCACCAGATACTATTACCAAATACAAACGTGAAGGTGCCCCGGAATATATTGGCCTAGCCTGTGCTGCTCTTGCTTATGGCCTTCCCGCGTGGAGAAAGGTGAGCAATGATTGAGGTTCTGACCCTGGTCCTTGGGGCCGCTAACTTAGCCTTGCTTGTTCTGATCTATCGCAAGCTGTGAATTCGTCGCCCCCGCTCCCGCCCCGGAGGCTGGGCGTACCCGTTATCGGAATTCCGATATCGTTAAAGGGGGTCGCTACAATCGACACCCCTGCATATCTGCCGTGATTGCTATGATGTTCACTGATGGTCGAAATCACCCGAGATAACTGCAGGCAACGCAATCTTCTCTTGCCTCGTGAGCCTGCGACCAGTGATTAGCTCAAAGTAAGCCGCCACCCGATCAGTTGCCGTCAGGTCTGTGTTCATCCAATCCGGCGTTGCTTGCTTGAGCCACTCTTTGTTCACCATGTCGGATGTAAAAGGCATTGTTAGAATTCCTGACTTTGCTCCACCATTTGTACGTTAGGACCTACACGATTTTTCTAGTTGCTACCTACACGTGGTACCTTGGTGTGTAGGTATGAGCGCGGGGCGGACCTGATCCCGCCTTCAGTTCAGCGACTCTCGCTGCCATTCATGACTGACAGCGATTTTGCCAAACCTACCGAGTCTGTTGCACCTCTGCCTTTCCGCGTGAAGCGCCGCGCTCGTGACGACACACCGTGTGTGGCGACAGGAAGGCGGTTACACTTGGCGAACTACTGTCCACTTACCCTCAATCTTTCGGACGCTCACCTTGCCGCCCGACCTCTGAATCCTGAGAACCTCCGCCATTGCTGAGGCACGCTCCGCTTCGTCTCGGGCACTAACTGGTGGGCTACGATACTCCGGGCGAGACAAGCCGCCGCCAAGAAGGCCGCCAAGAACACTGGATGCTAGACCCTCGATCATTGCGAACTCCTGAATCAAAAAGGCGCGTCCCGTCACTGAAACACGCCATGCCCTTGGCATGATACTACGGCGTTCCCGAACATCAGTCAACCACCGCTTGTAGTTTTTCTATTGCGACCACGAATTGCCTGCCCCGAATAGTCACTTCACCGTCCTTCACGGGCTCCACCCAGCCCCTCGATACGGACTCGATAACCGCCCTATCTCCTAAACTTAACAGATTCAGCATATTGAGCCATGAATCCCATGCGTTGGTGGCATCCCTGTGCCGCTCATCCTCGCTACGCAAGTCTGGTTGGTCGTCGGCGCGTGCCTCAAACCTATCCGGCAGAAATTCTATCTTCGCGGTCTTTGCCGCCATGCTCTTGCCGAGAACAATTCTGTGGTACCGCGCCTCGCTCGCTGTGAGCCCCGCGTAGACCGACCAGAGCTTCGCAGCGTCGTCTGGCTTGTGAGAGAGGTATATCGCCCGTCCTGCGGGCTCTCCGAGGGCCTGTGCCTGCATTTGCCGCCAGTCATCTTGCCCCATTTGGCGTGCGCGCACCTGCAAGGCCACCTTGCCGGGGTTGCGGTCCACCTTCTCACGCTGGATTTGTTCCATTCGCTTTCGGCCCCTGGCTTTCTTGCGTGGAGCCTCGGCCAGTTCAGTGAACTCGAACTTCTTCTTGGCTTTGCCGCGTCTGTCACCTTTGCCCATATCACTGTCCCTCGTGTATGCTCATCTGCCTGTGTTCCTCATTGCTGCGCACTCCACCAAAAAGCCGATGCCAGAAGCGCCCAAGCCTCCCAATCCGAGAAATCGAAAATAAGAGCCAGGAGCACGCTGAATGGTGCCACCGCGACTATCGCACCTATCCAACCCCTCACGACCCTGCCCTCCTGCCGATTGCGCGCTTACGGCCAAAGCACTTGCTGTACTCGGTGTGAAAGTGCTCGCGACAAACGCCCGATATGTTGTTGTCGAACAAAACCTTTGAGCAGTCCGGATGCGCGCAAACCTTGCGTTCGTCCTTGGTTTCTTCTTCCCAGGGTGCAGCCGCAACAGTGACGCTTGCTGTTGATGGCGCGATTTTGCTGCTGCCAGCGGTTTCGGGCATCTCGACCTGAACGGAGCGGCGGCGGATCATGTCTTGTACCTCGCTGCGGACTCGAATTTGCGGTAATTCATGCGGTCGGAGTCAAACGACAGGCGCGCATACCCCTTCTCAAACCCGTAAAGCTGGGTGTCCCTGACCTTCCACGTTGACAGGCGTACCCATTGCTCACCGGCGTCCTCGTCCACCTCCTGGTGAACCGTAAAGCCAAGGCTAGGCTTGTTCGCAAAAGCCGCTGAATCCGCGATGTCATACCCGGTCGGGCTACGCGGCTTTCCGTCCGTCATCATCTTGCGGGGGTGGGCAATGACACAGATGTGCGTGTCGTATTTCTCTGCCCACGTCCGTATTTGCTGAAGCGCGAAGTTGATGTAGTTGGTAACACTCTCCCCAGGCTCGGGCATGTGCTCCAATTCGTTCCACGGGTCCACGATTATCAGCTTGCAGTTATCCCGAACCGCCAACGTGTAAATCATGGACTGTAGCCAGCCGAGGTTATGGCCCGGCGTGTCATCGTAGGTCCGGTGAACGATGCGGAAGTGACGATCCAGAAACGCGCCACACTCAACACGCTGCGGCTCCGAAAGCGCATCCCAAGGCTTGCCGGTTTGGAGCCGTGCAAGGTGGTCTCTGGTCCTGTGCGGATGGGTTTCAAACGAGAGAAAGCCGACTTGGATGTTTTCGTGCTTGGCGATGTGAAACGCCGCAAACGTCGTGAACGTGGACTTGCCCGATCCCGGCGTGCCTGTACCCACCGACATAGCTCCAACCTCGAAGGCTAAGCAGAAGTCATAGGGCGTCATAC
The DNA here is from genome assembly GCF_041537905.1 of Ruegeria jejuensis. Classification (NCBI taxonomy): domain Bacteria; kingdom Pseudomonadati; phylum Pseudomonadota; class Alphaproteobacteria; order Rhodobacterales; family Roseobacteraceae; genus Ruegeria; species Ruegeria jejuensis. Next base: position 85,501 of record NZ_JBGRUO010000001.1, read on the forward strand.
CCACCCTCAGTACCCGCCTTGGTGGCAGGGGCGGCATGTCAGAAATACCGGTAATAAATCCCCCCTCAGGATCTACCGTCTTGGCCTCAACCAAGCACCGGGAAAGCTCACCCTCCCCATGCTTGACCAGCACATCGTTGGCGTCTTTGCAGTCATCCGGCCAAACTGCGTATTTGACCTCATGCCCGGCTAGAATGTTGGCAACGGTCTTTGGCAGGCTTCGCCCTGCGGCATCGTTATCCCCCGCCACGATGACAAACGGCGACTTCCTCAGTCGCGCTTCCTCTGCAAGCAAGCAATCCCGCTTGCCGCCATCCTCGGTCCACCCATCGGGGAGGGATACGGCACGCAGATAACCAGATTGCATCACCGAGAGGCAATCAATCTCCCCCTCGGTGATGACAATCGGCCCCTCGTCTTTGAGCGCGTCCTCGTTGAACAGCCCACGCGGCACCCCTTGCGTTGAGCGCCAATCCTTGCCCTCAACAGAGCGGAACTTACCCGCGTAGGGCTCGCCGTTGCGACGATACGGAAACGCCACCGACTCCCCGAGTTGCGGATGGCTGATAGCCTTTACCCCCATATCCGCCAAGACAGCGCCGTCCAGTTTGCGAACGCTTTGGAGCCATGTCTGAACGTCCATCGTCATACCATTCTCCCCCCGAGTTCGAACAATGCCAGCAGTGCCAGACCACCCCATCCGCCAAGAAGCTGACCGACAGGCAGGGGTCCTTTTTCTTCCGCCTGCCGTCGCTGCACTCGGGGCATGTCGTTCTGACCGTGCCGTGTTGTCGCCTCACGGTGATCCCGTGCTTGCTGAGAATCTCGGATGCGGATCGCTTCATGCCGCTCAAATCCCTGTGCCCTGGCGGCAAGCGTCTCGGCCCGGAACCGGGATAGCCCGCCATCGTACTCCATGATTGCTGCCCGCTCCTCGAAGGCGTCGATATCCATCACCCGACCTCCTTCAGAATTCCAAATGCCCCAGCGTTCTGCTTGCTGCCGCTGCCAGACTGGCGTTTGTTTCTCAGTATGGCGTTGACGTATCCGACAGGATCGCCGGTCCCCTTGTCCCGTGCCGCCCAGATCGCGTTGAACGCCTCTGTCTCACTGCTGTCGGATATCCACTTCGAAATCATCCCGCCGAATGAGTTTGGTGGTTTTCCGGTGGCTGCCGATAGGACTGACTTCGCCTCCGCCCATAAAATCGAACCCGAAGATTTCGACGGCGTTTCATCGCCCGTCCCTACGGGAATATTGTTTATTTGTTCTTTTGTTGGTTGGTCTTTGGTTGATGTTTGGTTGGTGCTTGGTTGGGGTGTCTGATATTTGTCGTAATTACAAAAGGTTACTATGGTTCGACTCTTGGTTGATTTTGTGGCAGGTCGTGTTTGGATGGCCCCGGACCTTTCAAGCGCCGAAAGAAGCGTGCGAAGCTGCTGACGGCTTAGCCCGGTGATATCCTCAAGCATTGCCTGTGATGCACAAAGCTCGCCTCGTTTCACCGACACAAGCACTCCGCCAACGTCCTGCTCGGTGTCGCAATATGCGGCTTCATCAAGCATTGCGACCCATGCCCCAAGACGTGCGGGTTTGCCCTTGAATATCGGGTGCTTCCTGATGCCGTGCTTGACCGCGAACCATCCGTCCATTCATTTTTGCCCCTCGACTATCTTTCGCGCCAAGTCTGCAACGTGCTGCCAATCTCCTGCATGCACGGACCCCCGAAGCTCGATTCCCAGCACTTCAAGCGCCTCGTCAACGCTCTTCACTACGGCAACCTGACCGCGCCATTTGTCGTGCCATTCCACTTGGTCTTTGGTAAGCTTGCGTGCTGAAGGTGGCTTGTTGCCGTCCTTGACTTCGAGGAAATAGTTGAAGCCCCGATAGCCAACAGCCAGATCCGGGAAGCCATCTCCTGCCGCATGCGTAGGGGTGACTGTCGCACCCGCTTTGCGCAGCGCCTTCACGATCTCGGGCTGATTGTCATCTACCTTTGCAGCACGTCTCATTGCCCCTGCCCTCGCTTTACGAACTCAGCCACAAGGGCGAGATGCTCAGTCATTGGCCTGCCTCCGCTTGGAGAATGGCGTGGCCAAGACCCTCAACCGCTACGGGCGAGTATGCGTTTCCGCAGGCGGCGATTCGCTCCACCCAATCGGGAACCCCATCACAGCCTCCGCGAAAGAGGGGTGTAGGTAGGTCGGATCGCTCTCGCAGGTCCGCAACCCCTCGGACATCTTTGCACCACGAAAATGCGGTGACCCCAGATACCTCTTCCTGCTTGCGCCCTTGGTCTCGTTTTTGCCCAGTGTCGGCAGAAACAGCCGCTTCACGGCAGCGGGAAAGCCATTCCGCTTGTTGTTGATATCGAACTCTCCACGCTTCTGAGAAGCGTTCGCCCTCGGGGTAGGCAAGAATACAAACTCGGTCCCGTCTGTGGGGAGCGCCATGGGCCGAAAGCGGTACGCAATGCCATTCCGCGTCATACCCGATCGCGGCCAAGCTTCCGAGTACCGTTCCCATTCCTCGATTAAGCAGCGCTGCCACGTTCTCCAGCAGCGCGAGCCGTGGTCGTACCATGCGAAGGGTTCGGCGCACCATCCACCAAAGGCCGGAACGTTCACCGGCAAGTCCGGCACCATCTCCAGCGAATGATATGTCCTGGCACGGAAAGCCCGCCGTAACAACGTCTGCGCTTTGGAGCCTTTCCAAATGAAAGGGAAGCTTCCGGACATCTTCATAGCACGGCACCTCCGGCCAGTGTTTGCGCAGGACCTTGCGCGGGAATTCCTCGATCTCGCAGAAGGCCACGGTTTCAAACCCGCCCGTGCGTTCCAAGCCAAGGCTGAAGCCGCCTATGCCGCTGAAGAGGTCGAGAACTTTCAACTTACCCATGTGCCGTTCCCCCTGTATGTGCTGGGGCGGGGGTGTCGATTTGCTCTGCTCTTAGCGCGGATAGGATTTCTGATACTGAGCGCTCTGCGTCTTCTGAAAGCTCACGGGAAATCCGGCTGTCGCAATAGTCGAATGGATACTCGCCGTTGTAACCCTCGCCAGATGCTTTGAAGCCCTCAATGAAGGCCAAGCGCATCAATTCAAGCAGATCGACCGTTAAGCGCTCACCCATGACGCCCTCCAATGTGTGACCCCGGCTTCGGACACCCCGCCGGGTAGAGGCTTGCACTCAGGCTTGCGTCAGGAGTACGAGAAAACCGCTCGCCTGCTGTCCTATCGGCGTTCCGTGAGAGGGGTGCCGAATTCTGTTGCGCGCTTACCCGGCGCGGGCGGGATGCTGGGGAGGGATTTTCAGGTGAATTAGCCACCGACTTTCCCCTCAATTCGTTTGGTCAAATTTTTTTGCAGAGGAACAAGTCGCGTAGCGACCCATTCCAACCGAAACCCGGCCCAGAGAAAGAGCCGGATAAGGCCGCGAACCATTGCGCGGATTGCGTATAGAATTGGGGTCAAGCGGTTGCCCTCATGTGCTTTGCGAGACTTTCGCCGTGAGAAAGAAAGGCCATTGCAACAACGTCACCCGATGGGCGGTTGGTGCCTTGCCACCAATTGAGTGCGGTCTGATACCTGACCCCGAACTCTACCGAGACCTCTTCGGCGTTCCGGTAGTTTTCATGCAGGAATTGCGACCAACGCAGAGCAAAAAAAGCGCGGAAGTCGCGCGGCTCCATAACTTTTGACCATGACATTTGAGTACACCCGTTCCTATTTCGAACCTGTGACGAGTTCGAAGTTTGAAACTGAGTGTGAAGGGCGGAGGTCATTGGTTGGCCTCCGCTACTTCCGTATTGTCCTTGATGAACGCGATGATCCGATCAGCGGTGGAGAAGGTGCAACTTCCCCCCTCCTCAAGCCTCGCGAAGAGACGGCTGTTTCCCACAGCTCGACTTGTCACCGTCGCCGGTGCCCAGCCCTTTGCGGACGCGAATTCGCGAATTTGATCCAGAAGGTCATTTTGTGTCATGACCTCAATATGGGGACTTTTATCCCCTTTAGTCAAGGGACTATTGTCGCCTTTATTCGCCAATGCTTGGGGACTACTGTCCCCTTATGACACTCACATTCCATCAAGCGCTCAAGAAAGCGGTAGAAACTAGAGGCACAGATGGGAAGAAGCGCTCGCTTAAATCGATCGCTGAGGGGTCTGGTGTTTCGTATGAACAGCTAAAGAAGGTGAACCAGAAACCAGAGCGCTCAACCAACATAGACGACGCGAAGAAGGTAGCTAAATTTCTGGGCCTGACGATTGATCAGTTTCTTGATGATGAGGACATTGGAGACCAAGCTGAGCTAGTCTCGATTTACAATCGGCTATCTCCTGAAGAGCGTCAGTTCTGGAAAGCTTCTGGACGAGGGATCGCCGGGCGGAAGAGCCAAGGGTCAGACTGACTACCTCTTTCAGCATCTTAATGTACTGAGCCCTCTTTTCGCGTATTGAACGCGCGCTAGAGACAATTTCTTGGTCGTGCATCACTTCCCCTATATTCCCCACCCTGAACAAAGCCTACCCATGCGCTCCAAAGCGCCCCCTGCACGGGTTGTGCCTCCTGTCAGGAAAAAACCAGCATGGTTAACATGCTAGTAAGCTCATGATTTCAATGAGCCTTTCAAAATCATATCTGTCATGTTGACACTGGGTCAACGAACACACCAAAAACGCCGATTACAAAAATGACACGGTTAAGAGTCTCAATTTACTCGAAAATCGGATTGATGCGCCGTTCGTAACGAATTGTTCTCGCTCGGGGATCAATCGTATTTCGGGGTAGATCGCGAAAATGACGAATCAGGTCGTCCGTGAACCCCCTCTGGTTGCCGAGGACTATCTGGGTTGTCTGCTGTTCAACCTGACTAAGGACGCGTGAACCTGCATCTGAAATGTATATTTTACGGGATTTTACGTACAGGTAACCCGCCTCGATATTGCGATCTATCTTACCGTCCATGTTGCCTCGGGATATTCCTGCGCCTTCGGCTAAGTCCTTGCGCCACCAACCTATCGGCTCAAGGTCAAGTGCCTGAAACAGCCATCTTGCAGGCTGCTCAACCCCCAGCATCCTCGTAACCTCGTCGTATCGCTTCAGGAACTCACGGCGTTCCCGGCACTTCACGCTTGTCATGCGCACCCCCACCTCACGATACCGCGAGCGGGAAATACCTGTCCAGTTAAGTAGTTGACCGCTTTTGTGTCAGGTTGCCGAATCTGCACTTATCTGGAATCTATGGAGAAACGGATTGCTCACGAGTTTTGTGTGATTTTCTGTCGTCGGCGCTGGAAAATGTGATTTGTCAAGCTTGATAGGCGCAACTATCTATGCCCAGAATGAAAGATACAGGAGCCTATGTTGTGATTAAGTATATTAAAGCATTTCGTATCTTCTTCATCGTCGCGGTAACGGCATCCGTCATGTTGAGCACATTTGGCGGTCCGGCGCTTTTGGTTCCGGTGACCGGAATTGCGCTTAGTGCGCTGGTGGGAGCCTTGGGTCTGGCTGCGGCCAAGCTTACGCATGTGATCTAACCTCCCCACTGTGCTGCTTATTTCGCCCGCTCAGATAAATTTTTTTACGATAACTGCGGGGCCAGTGATTGCGCTTTGCGTCGTGGCTTGGTGCCACTACAAGAAGCGCGATAAATCCAGCGTAGACCTAACATTGAATTTGGTCTCCAACTGCATGGCGCTGGTGCCTATCGTGTGCCTACTGCTAAACATGCTGTACAGTTCCTATAAGCTTTCCTTCCCAGAGAAGTTCGATATGGACGCACTGGACAAAATGAAAGGCGCTCCCTCTTTCACACCAGCAATCGACTCTACAGCGGGCAGTGAGGTCACACTGTTCTTAGCGCTGATCTATGCTGCCGTGATTATCTTTATGTCGATCTGGCGGAACGTGCGCCTAACCTGATCTTCCCCCACCAGGGGACTGCACCAACCCCGCTCCGGCGGGGTTTTTTGTTGGGCGATCCTGACCGGGCAGAAACGCGCAGCAGATAAGTCAGTGGTTACTGATTCTTGCGCTCTGGCTGAAAGTCCAATTTTTGGCCGCAAACTTTTAGGGGACTATTATCCCCTTTTTAATTGACAGGGGACTTTTGTCCCCCTACATTGATCTCAACAGAACGGAGTTGAGACGATGCAAACACCAACTGGAATTGACCGCTACTACGCCAGGACTTGCGCACAGAGCATCTCCGAGAGCATCACCAAGTTCATCACGCTTGAGGGGGTCGATGATGATTTCGCCCAAGCCATGGCCAAGACCCATCGTCAGGAAGCCTGGGAGCAGATCGAAAAGCTGGCCGAACTCTTTGGTGCGGAGCTTGTAGAGGCTGAGCCCGAATCCGAACCGTTGGACGCAGAGGCAATTGAGGCGCGCGAAGCTTCCATTGAGCAGGCCATTATCGATGCCGGTCGTGGTCATCTGGTGGGGAGTTGAGACGATGCCTTTCGACAGAACACAGATAGCCCGGACACGGACCGCGCCGCTCTGCGACCGCACCGAAGACATCACTGACAACTGGATTGAAGAAACCGACAAAGAGAACGTCGAGAACGAGGGTTGCACTGGTTACTTCGATGAAACCGAAACTGGCCTTCTGCTTGTTGGCGTTGAGGTCGAAAGCGGCTCACTGACCAACTTCTACCCCCGCGAAATCGCCATGCGGTTTCTGACACCTGAAACGGTGGATCGGATCGAGGACCATTTCACAGCCGTGGACGAGGGTATCTGACCATGGACAAGCGCACTCTAGAAGCCCTCAAGGCCAGTATTGAGAAGTGGGAGAAGAACGCGACGGTTGAGCGCAACACAGAGGCTCTGGTTGGAGCCATTAGTTGCCCACTCTGCAAACTCTTCATGGATTCCTGCTGTCGCGGCTGTCCGGTGATGGAGCGCACAGGAAAGCCTGCCTGCGATGATACCCCGTATGACGATGCTGTGGAGGCGCTGGACGTGTTTCTTCCAGCCTTTCACGAAGCCGCCCGTGCCGAGGTCGAGTTCCTAAAGTCCCTCCTTCCCGAGGGCGAGCAATGACCGCCTATTACGCCATACCCCCTGCCGCCGCCTTGGCTGGTGTTGCTGTTGCAGCCCTGCTTTGGCTGCTGCGGTGCAACGACAGAACTTTGAAGGAGCGCCTGTTCGTTCTCGATTTCATCGAAGTGATGAACCGCGCGCGGCACCCAGAAACCAGAGCGACGCTCGATGCGTTCCATCGCGTTTCCTACAATTCGCACTTTTTGGCACGCATGACCTTCCGCGACCCTGCCAAGCTCTACGGCCCGAACGTGGCCCGGATACTTAGACCTGAGAATGGAGACGAGTGATGCGTGACATGAGTGATAGTCAATTCAAGGCGGCCTTGAAGCGTCGCGGCTTCCGCAAGGTGCTCGTGTGGTTTGAGCATGCAGACGCGCCCAATCACAGCTTCGGCGGAGTTTTTAGTCAGAAGGCTGGACGGCTTCACCGACGCGCAACCCTAGCGAAGATCATCAAGGATTTGGACGGCGTTAAGAAGTCGGCAGGCGCGTCATGACCGACCCTGCCAAGCTCTACGGCCCGAACGTGGCCCGGATACTTAGACCTGAGAATGGAGACGAGTGATGACGCGTTTTGAATACACCGAGAATGCCCGCCGCATGCGTGCAGCAGAGCAAAGAGACCCTGTGGAGGCTGCATTCTATGCCCTTGCGTCTCTCAGCCAAGCGGACCGCGAAAGGGCCGTAGCCCGGTTCAATCTAACCTACCGGGACGTCCATTCCGTTCCTCTTCTCTCGTGGGGCAAGTCATGACCCCCGACCGCGAAACGAACTGGGATTTGTTCCCTATTGGACCCCTTGGAGGTGATGAGTGATGAGTGAGACGCCCACATATCTTTGCGACGTTTGCCAAGAGAAAGAGGCGCTTGGTGCTGCTTGCTCCGCGCTCGGTCCGGTTTCCTTTCAATATTGCGGTGAGTGCGCGTTTGATCGCCGTGAGCCGGAAGCCATGTTCGAAGCCACTCTTGATTTGGTCGGTGAGGACGTAGCCCTTCACGTCAAGGTGGCCAAGACCATCGTGGATGGCAAGGTCCTGACCTGGGATGAATGGCTCGCCGCCCGAGGTGACGCATGACCCTCCCCACAGCAAGCCAACTCCGCCGCCGTGAGCTTGCGCGAGGCATGAACAAGTTCTGCCTGACCCTCTTAGCCATGGCCATCGCGTTCATGCTCGGGATTGAGGTCGGAAAGATACTGACGACAGCAATAACAGACGTGAACGACGTCCTGCTGAACCATGAAGAAGAGAGGTACTGAGGATGGGCTACTCGCAAGAACAGACTGAATTTGCTGAGAGCAGCCCAACCCTTGGCGCAGAGTACAAAGCGGCGTCAGAAGTGGCGAACCGTTTCCTTGTTCACTGGCAAGAAGAGCACGCCGAGAAGCTGGCCAAAGCGGTCATGAAGCCGCTCATGGACGAGATACAGTCTCAGGTCTGGGACGCTTTCCGGGACTACCTGTTTTGCGACACCGAATACAACGCTGCTGGTGTCATGCGGGACATGGTTGAGAACAGCGTCAAAGCACTGATTGGTGGCGAGAAATGGGCGAACCGAAAGTACATCAGCCCCGAAGGTTACCGCACCGAGGAAGTGCGCAAAACACTCGCAAAGCTCTACGCAGACGAAATCAAAGATGCGCGCATTGCCGACCTTGAAAAGGAGGTCGAGCAACTGAACGAGCGCCTTCGCTGGCGGTACGACTAACCCACACCACAGCGCGGCCTGACCGGGTCTTTTGAACACCGAATGGAGATGATGATGGAAAAGTTAGACCTCGAAGATTTCGAAATGGCCGTGATGAATTCCGGCATAGAGGGTGAGTTCTACGGCGAATACTTCGGTCGCTCATCTCACGAGGGATACGCGGTCACGCTCGATAGCGAGGCCCAGATGGTGAAGCTGGGAGCCGCGCTCGGCGATAGCGTCTGCGCCGACCTGGCTCAGTACACCCCGCATATCGACAGCCTTGGCCGTGGCCTCATCGTCAGTTGGCCCAAGCACCTTTTCAACGACTAACCACCACCCCCGGTGGCCCACCGAGCCCAAGGGCTCACAGCAAGTCCCCGCGCCTTCGGGTGCGGGGCGAGGAGATAAGAGAATGAACCAAGTCGCGAAAGTGCAAGAGACGACAGCGGTACCGGGCACCGAGGATCATTCGTTGCTGCCCGCTGACCCCATGGTGACGATGATCGAGCGGGTTGCGATGGACCCGAACGCCGATATCGACAAGCTGGAACGGATGCTCGCTATGAAAGAGCGTCTTGAGGACAAGGCCGCAGAGACGGCCTTCAATGAGGCGTTTGCGCAGGCGCAGGCAGAAATGCCGAAGATCGCCGCGCGTCACAACAATGACCAGACCAGCAGTAAGTACGCGAAACTAAACAATATTTACGACGAATGCAAGCCGATTGCAACCCAATACGGATTTAGTTTCAACGCAGTACCGGTAGCTGGCGGTCGCGACGGATATCTGAATATGCGCTGGACCCTGCGGCGCGGATCGCACTCAGAAAGCGACGTTTCCGAGGTGCCGATTGACGACAAGGGACCGAAAGGTACGGTCAACAAGACACAGACGCACGCCTATGGCAGCACCACGTCCTACGGTCGGCGCTATCTGTTCTGCGCAGTATGGGACATTGCTATCGGTGACGACACGGATGGCAACATTCCCAAGCAAACGGAAACCGTCTCGTCTGAGCAGTTCGTGGAGCTTCGCGACAAGCTGGAAGAAAGCGGGATGGACCCGCGCAAATTCCATTTGGCGTTCGGACACAAAGACCCTGACAGCGCTGATCTACAATTGTTCCCCGCCGCCCGCTTTAAGGAAGCAATGGACCGCCTGAAAAAATACCAGGAGGCCAAAGCCAATGACTGAGCAACGGACTATCGAGTGGCACAATGAACGCCTCGGAAAGGTTACGGCGTCGCGCATCGTTGATGTGATGATGAAGCCCACCACAGCCGGGTACCAGAACTATCACGCGCAGCTTGTTTGTGAGCGCCTGACCGGGGAGCCGACAGAAACGTTTCAGTCAGCGGCCATGCTGCACGGCACCGAGACCGAGCCACAAGCCCGCGCGATGTATGAGTTGGCGATGGGGGTGGATGTTCAAGAGGTAGGATTTATCCCGCACCCGACCCTGTCAATGTCCGGTGCGAGCCCCGATGGACTGGTTGGCGCGGATGCTCTTGTTGAAATCAAGTGCCCGCAGCCCGCCACGCACATCAAGACGCTCAGCGGCGCAAACATTGACCGCAAATACATCCTGCAAATGCACTGGCAGATGATCTGCACGGGGCGAACAGTGTGTGACTTCGTCTCATTCTCACCCGCTCTGCCCCCGGAAATGCAGCTATTCGTTCAGGCTGTCCCGCTGGACCCTGAGCTTTCCGAGCAGATTACCGAGGCAGTGACGCAGTTCTTAGCAAAGGTCGATGAGACGGTCGTCAACCTCAACCGAGAATACAAGAAGGAGGCCGCATGATGTCTCCCCTCGCCGCCATGAAGGCCGATGCCCAGCTCTGCAATCGCCGTATGCGTCGATCATTCGGGATATTTGGGAAAGCCCCGGAGCGGGTGGCCCCGCGTGAAGTGTCAAAACACATCGTTCAGCGTCGGGAAGCCGTTAGGGGGTTGCGTGAACAGGGGCTGACTACCGCCAAGATCGCCCGTGCACTGAAGGTGTCCAACTCCATCGTCAAATACGATCTGGCCATGATGCGGAGGGAGGTCTGATGGAATTCCAACTCAAAGGCCCCATCACCGCCCAACGCGCCGAAGCCGCAACCGAATGGCTTGTGCATAACGCCGCCCTGATTGCCCAACTTAAGGGCAACCGGGACCGGGCGGAGTACATGGTGAAGCGCGCCGAGGCTCTGGCTTTTGAGTTGGCAACCGGAAGCGCAGAGGCTCGCAGACAGGCCGCCAAGGGGTCCGACAGATACCTGGAGGCAGTCGAAGAACACGTTCAAGCCATCGTCGCCCATGAGGAAGCTATGGGGCTGAGAAAGGCCGCTGAGACGCTGGTTGAGGTGTTCCGGTCTCTGAATGCCAATCTGAGGAGAGCGCCGTGAACCCCGATGCCTACAGAGTAGTTTTGAAGCGCGATAATCGCATCTTCGTTGACGGCGCAGACACGGGTTTCACATGGGTAAAGACATCTGGATCTCACCCTGAGTACCAGATGAGGGACGAGCGCGGCGTCAATCTCGTTAACCACTACCGACAAAAGACGTTCAAGCTGAAGGTCTTGGATTTCCATAACGGCTGCGGGGAGTTCTCGTAATGAACCTCGCAGGCTTACCCCCTATCGGCCAGAAGGTCCAACCGCTCACCGCGAAGGAAAAGCGCGAGGGCAAGAAGCACATGGGTCGGGTCAAACAGCTTCCATGCGTGATCTGCCAGTTGTTCGGAATGACCCAGAATAGCCCGACCGAAGTGCACCACTGGAAAAGCGGTCGCTACGGACAGAAGAGAACGCCGGACAGTGAGGCAATACCTCTCTGCCACTCACACCACAACAAGCTGCGACCCTACCCCGGCGATGAGGACAAAGTGGGCTTCCATAACGCTCAAGAGACTTGGGAGCGGCTCTATGGCCCCGATTATGGGTTCATCCCAGTGGTGCGCGCGGCCCTTAGCGATATGGAGTTGGACTATTGAGACTTGTGATTGTCGAAAGCCCATATGCGGGAGACGTCGAGGGAAATGTGAAATACGCGCGTGCGTGCGTCAGAGACAGCCTGTCTCGCGGGGAGGCCCCGATAGCATCGCACCTACTCTACACCCAGCCGGGCATCTTAGACGACGACATACCCACCGAGAGGGCTTGGGGCATCGACGCAGGTCTCGCATGGCGTGACGTGGCGCAGGCAAGTGTCGTCTACACGGATCGCGGCATCACCAAGGGAATGCAGTACGGCATCGACCGCGCCAAAGAGGCGGGCATCCCCGTGGAATTGCGCAGTCTCGGAGGTCCGCAATGACCCGCACGCTCCTGGCGCAGATATTGGAGGCGATGTGATGACCGAGATCGTTACACGGAAAGGCAAAGCTCTTGGTGCTCCGAAAAGGTGGGCGCAGCGATACGCAGGATATCAGGGAAGCGGATCCGACGAAAAACAAAGGATCACAGAAAAACTGAATGGGCTGACTCTGGAAGAGAGAACGCCTGAGCGCATTGACCAGATCATCGGGAATGACACATGGACGCGGGTTTCATGTGATCTGTGTGACGACTCAGTTGAGCGCGCGGCAGCTCTCTCCGACGGGATCAACGATCTCTTGGTTTGTGAAAGCTGTTTACGCGCTGCGGAGATCGCCTTGTTCTCCGAACGAAAGAACCCGTCATGATCTGCACCATCATGCCCTCCGGCCCCAATGGCCCATACGTGCAGGAGGAAGTACGTGCGCACAGAGCCGGATGGCAGGATCACCGTCAAAGCGGATGGCGAGGAAATCACCGGCCATCCCTGCCCAATAACCAGAGAACGCCTAATCGACATGCCATGAGAGGAGCAGAGCAGATGAAGGACGGCGACATTTACAACTGGCTCTGGAAGGACGGAATGAAGCGCAACGACTTCGGCGCATTCCAGTCCTATCACTGTTACTCGCGCATCGCTATCGCCAGAGATGGAAAGCTGTACGACACGTTTTGGTCAGACAACAGCAAGCCGGTTGATGTGACCGCTGTTGATCTGAGGTTTCTCGGCAATGCCAACGAGATGACCGTCATCAATAAATGGAAAGTGCCCTACTACCGTCCAGACGACGTTGTCGATACGCGGCACTCCAACGACTACAGCGCTCCGATTTACTTGAAGGCTGGAGCCCAAAAAGACCCCGAGACAATGCGGGAGAACGTGCTTGTGAAGCGCGCAGAGGCGCAGCGAGAAATCAAGTCCAGTCAACAAACAGTGGAAGAGATGGACAAGTATCTGGCCGCCATCGAGGCCGGAGATTTGGACTCTGTGTACCTCTGATGCCCAACCCCGAGCGCCTCATAACCGCCCTGCGAGACTTGCACCCCGATATGCCATGAAAGGAAGAAAGATGACGGACAGAGGGCCAGCGCCGGTAGACCACCCGGCATTCGACACGCCCACGATTGGTGGAATGAAGCCGTGGACATGCAGCCACTGGAAGGACGGCAAGAGGTTCGCAATCACGCTCTACGGCACCAGTGCAGAGCAGGTGCTTGAAGATAATTGCGATGCGCTGGACCATTTGTCTGTCGATGGGGAATTGGCGGCGACAATACCGCTGAACGATGACGAGGCTTGGGCCGTGATCGACGCATATGAGAAATCCAGGAGAGGCTCGCCATGACTGAGCAGAGACAGAAGGACGCACCACACGTTCCCGCCGCATTCATCAATTCAATCCGAGAGGAAGGCAACCACGAGGAGGCCTGCAACTTCCTGCAAAAGGTTTGGAACGAGTTTTGCGAGGCATGCGCCGAACGCGATGCGGCATGGAATAGCCCTTAGAGGCAGCGGCAGAAGCGATGTACCCAATGCTGCGCTCCATGATTTCACGAGGGGAGGCTTACGACACCATCCGCGCCCTCAAGAAGGGAGGCGAGCATGGGTCAAACACCTGAAAAGATAGAGGCCTACAAAGAGCTTCGCGAGCGCGCCAACCGAAAAAACAAAGAACTGATCCAGGGCTGGTGTCTTGGAAGCGGGCTCACTGAAATGACGGTCTCACAGGTCAACGAGTTAACCGAGCTTGTCGTTCACATGTGCAACCGCGCCGCGTCAGACGCCTTTCAACTTGGATGCACTAATGTTCCCGCAAAGGACACCCAACCATGAGTAACTCAGACAAAGCGCCACCCCGCATTTGGGCTCACTGCGAGCTTGATGAAGACGACGAATGGTTCATTGAATTCCTCAGTGACGAGCCTTGGCCGGGTGAAGATCCAGGCGTTGAGTTCGTCCGCGCCGATGCCCGCCCCACCGCGCAGGTGAAGGCGTATCAAAGCCGAGTGCACGATTGGATATTGACGTGCTTTGGCGAGGAGATTGGCGCAGACAAGGTCGAACGAAATCACCGCTTCTTAGAGGAAGCGCTTGAGCTTGTTCAGGCAGGTGGATGCACAAAATCGGAGGCTATGCAGCTCGTCGATTACGTCTATGGCCGTGAGATTGGCGAGCTTGGGCAAGAAGTAGGTGGCGTCATGAACACGCTCGCCGCCCTTTGTACCGCGCATGGGGTTTCACTAGACGCCGAAGCTGAGCGCGAACTGGCGCGCGTCTGGACCAAGGTCGAGAAGATCAGAGCCAAACAGGCAGCCAAGCCGAAGCATTCACCACTTCCCCAGTACACCCAGACAGGGCTGAGGGAGGCGGCAATCGTGAACCTAATCGAAACGGCTCAGTGGGCGCGAAACAGGCTTGAGGCAATTGCGGACAAGTCATGGCACGGAGATGCTCGTGACTTCAAGCGGGCCTTAATCGGTGTTTTTGCCGACTTTGATGAAGCACTGAAAGATGTTGGCTCTGAAATGCCGCCCACCCTCCGCGCTCTGGCAGAGGAAGGCGACACATGAACAGGGCGGAAGAGATAAAGTCGCGGATTGCCAAACTACAAGCCGAGCTGGATGGCCTCGAACCATACGAGACCATGGGCGTGCGAGAGATTGCCAGGGCCGCTGACATTTCACCTGCAACTGCGGGCCGGTTCAAGGCAGGCAGAACAATAGACGTTCCGACAATCAAAAAGCTCATTAAGGCCAAGTGTCTGTCGAAATGTCCATGCTGCGGCCATAGCCTCCGCGCCCTGCTATCTGAGGGAGAGCACAATGACTGACTATGACGAACTGGTGCGGAAGTTGGACGCCTTTTCTCATGACAAAGCCTGCATTCATTGCGGCTCACCTGCCTTGGAAATCAACTACCGTGAGCAAGTAATCTGCTGTCGATGTCTGGGTGAGAACCCTCGTGATCCGGCGCTTGCGGTCTACTCGGAGGCCGCCCAAGCCATCAAAGACCTGCGGGCGGAGAACGTACGATTGAGGAAGTCTCTAGGTCTCAAGCCAGGCGCAAAACTTGTCTCCCGAGAGTGGCTGGATAAACCCCGCGCCGCTCTCTCCCCCAGTGAGGATGGGTGAATGGACTTCATTCTGGGCGTGCTTAGTGGCACATCGTTTTACCTCATTCTGATGTGGTTGTTGCCGCGCTTCAGAAGGTGGCGTTTGTCACTGTGCAAACACGAATGGTCTGACTGGTACGAGAGTGGTGATCTCGAATTGGAGCGCATTTGCCGGAAGTGCCCAAAGTTCGAGAGAATGGAGACTGGAAAGGACACCCCATGACCTGGAAGCCAATCAACGACCCTGTGAACCCAGCACCGAGAAACATGTACGAGCTTGAACGCGCCGCAGCAAAGCTCGCAGGCTCTATCAATGTCATGGAGTTCCGCCTGCTCTGGCCAGACATGCAGGAGCAATACAAGAACAGAGTGTTGGCCATGATGTCCGAGCCACCGGAGGGGGGAGCATGATGCCTGAGCAATTCTATAGAGACCGGGGAAATGAGCAGGTGGCGCACCTAGCCAAAGCAATATGCAAGCAAAGGGGTTGCGATCCGTACCAATTGGTTGAGGACAACGGATATCCAAACGCACCGATGATTCCGATCTGGTGGAAGTACCAAGATGCGGCGCAGTCCTTCTTAGCTTGTTACAATGCGCTTGCTGGAATGCCAGAGACACCGGAGGGGGAGTGATGTCCTACCAGTTTCCACCTAGACTCATGCAGGCAAAGGCAGCGGCGCACTATTTGGGGGTGTCTGCCTCCAAGTTTCGCGGGCTGGATTTACCTTGCAGGGTGGATGGTGGAAACGTGCTGTATGATCGCTCAGACCTTGACGCATGGGCAGACCGTCTGCCCTATCGAGATAGCGCAATAGAAAGCCCCTTTGACCAATGGAAGGCCAAGCACGTTGAGAGTTAAGCTAAAGGGCATAAACCGGGTCAAGAAGACGCTGGCCAGCGGTGAAATCAAGGTTTTTTACTACGCATGGAAAGGCGGTCCACCGCTGCCGGGCAAGCCTGGAGACCCCGATTTTGTTGCGGCTTACAACGAGGCCCACGCGCAAAAGGTCAAAGGGCCAACGGGGACCATCCAAGAACTTCTGAACAAGTATCAGGACACACCGAAATGGTTGAGCCTCGCACCGCGAACCTTGGACGACTACACTAAGCATATCAAAAAGATTGAAACACAGTTCGGGGACTTCCCGCTTGATGCGCTCATAGACCGACGGGCGCGGGCAGAGTTCCTGTCATGGCGCGACAAGATGGCCGTGAAATCGCGAAGGCAGGCGGATTATGTGTTTGCCACCTTCGCCTCGATCCTCGCATGGGCCTATGATCGCGGGCTGACCGATGCAAACCCGTGTGAAAAGCCGGGCAAGCTCTATCAGTCTAAACGCGCCGAATGCATATGGACCGCCGCAGATGAAGAAGCCCTAATGGTATCCGCGCCGGAACGTATCACGCTTGCATACATGCTTGCGGTCTGGACCGGGCAACGACAGGGCGACCTTTTGCGACTTCCATGGACCGCTTACGACGGTACACATATTCGGTTGCGGCAGAGCAAGACCAAGCGGCGGGTTGTCATCCCGGTTGCTGCGCCCCTTAAGGCCCGCCTGGACGAAGCAGCCAAATCAAAATGCGCGGTCACCATTCTGACCACATCCAAAGGCACATCATGGACAAGCCACGGTTTCAGCGCCAGCTGGCGCAAGGCCGTGGCAAAAGCCAAGGTGACCGGCCTGACCTTCCATGACCTGAGAGGAACCGCCGTGACGCGCCTGGCCATCGCTGGATGCAGTGAAGCGGAGATAGCGACCATCACGGGCCACAGCCTGAAAGACGTGGGCGCGATCTTGGATGAACACTATTTGAGCCGGGATTCGCAGCTCGCGGAATCAGCAATCCGCAAGCTCGAACGGCACGAAATGGGAACAAAAACTCCCAACTAAGCTCCCAACTGGTCCAGGTTGGTCCGCCACAAAATGCCGTAAGTAATTGATTTTAAATGGCAGGGGCAGCAGGGTTCGAACCCGCGACCTACGGTTTTGGAGACCGTCGCTCTACCAACTGAGCTATACCCCTAAGGCCGCGCTTGGAATAGGCCAGCGGGGCGCGGGACTCAAGAGGGTTTCGACCTCATGTCACATAATTTTCCAACGTCCCACTTTGGCAGAGTTCAGAAAACCGATTGCGCTGCTGCGGTGATCGGGTAAGACAAGGGCCGGTTTTCCGGGGAAAGCAAACGTGAGCCTGCGCAAGAAGATCGCCGATAGCGAAATGGTCCTGAACTGGGCCGCGCGCCGGATCGCGTGGTACATCCGGCTGGTGCGCAAACATTCCAGCTGGCAACGGATCGGGTATGAGGAGTTGGACGCGCTTGCCGAACAGGGCGAGCCTGTGATTGTGGTGCTCTGGCATCAGCGGCTGGCGCAGTCGCCCTATTTCTTCCCGCTAGACAAGGGGCGCATCTGCTCGATCACCTCGGCCGCGCGCGCGGGCAGTATGGTGGGTCGGGTGCAGAAGCTCTTCGGCATGGACACCATCGCCATGTCCAGCCGTACCCGTCACGTGGCGCTCTCGCGCGCAGTGCTGGGCAAGATGAAAGAGGGTATCTCGATCGGTATCGCGGCCGATGGCCCGCGCGGGCCGGAACGGGTCTCCTCCACCGTGCCGTTGGTCTGGGCGCGCAGTTCCGGCAAGCGGGTGTTCGGCATCACCTATTCCAGCCGCCATGCCTCCGAGGCGGGCACCTGGGACCGGTTGCTGCTGCCACGCCCCTGGCGCAACGAGGGCGTGTTGATCTGCCGGGAATGGACCGAGACAGTGCCACGCAAGGCCAGCGAGGAACAGATCGAGGCGCTACGGCAAAGCCTGGAACAGCACATGAACGACATCACGGCCGAGGCCGACCGGATGGTGGGGCGCGAGCCCTGGGTGCCGGACAACGGTTTCTAGCACGGTTAGAGCGCCGTTCTAGTTGGAGATGTCGAGAGACTTCCCTTCGGGCGAGCTAGTCTTACGATCACTATATCGGACCCGCACCTGAATGGTTTGCATGAAACGGCCCTTGCCGACCAGGGCAGACAGAAAATCACCAAGATACTCTGCGTCCAGACCGGCATCTATCGCACTATCGAAAGCGCTCTCTGCCTCTTCGAACCGCTGCTCCTGAATCAGAACCAAAGCGTTGGTGTACAGCACAAAAGAATCGCCCGGCCGCAGATACAGCGCCTGATCTATCGCCTCACGCGCAAGTGAGACCCACTTCAGCCCAAGCGCGATTTCGGCATGTAAACGATGGTCGTGAAAGCTTGCATCTTCGTGCTTGATGCTGCGCTCGATGAATTTCAGGGCCGTTGCGTAGTCACACTCGTCAGTTGCAAGCCGCGCCTGCCAAAACAGCAAGTAGCTGGTTTCATCCGCCCTGCGCGAGGCAGCGGTCAGCACGGCATTGGCCTCGCTTCGGCGCCCGAGCGCGTCAAATGCCCGTGCTTTGCGCACATAACCGTCGTCGTCATCTGGCCAAGCGGCAATGACCGCGTCGGCATCCTTGATTGCCTGTTTCGGACGGTTCAGCATCAGCAGGATCAACGACCGCAACGACAAAGCAGAAACATAGTCCGGCTGCAGTTCCAGCGCGCGGGTCACATGATCGAATGCGTCATCCCAGGATTGCTGCTCTGTCAGGACATAGGCCAATCCGTACTGCGCATTCGAATCCATTTCATTTTTTGCGATGGCCGCCTGAAATTGCTGTTGTGCGGCATCGTATCGGCCCGCATACGCCTGCACCCAGCCCAATTCACGAACCGCCCAGAGGTAGTCGGGGTCAAGCGCCATTGCTACGCGCATATCTTTCTCGAATTCCTCAAGATTGATCTGACCGGAATGGTAACGACTTGAGGCCAGCCCTGCCATGTTCGCCCCGCTTGGCTTGCGGGCCGCCGCCGCTCGGAACAACTTGATCGCGGACGCGTAGTCATCACGCATATGGAAAATCCAGGCTTGCCCTTGCAGCCCTGGTTCAGCCTAGGGATCAATTACAAGGATCTCTCCGAAGCTCTTCTCCGCCTGGTCCAGATCGTCGATACCGATATAAGACCAGGCAAGGTTCTCCAGCATAGTGATCCGTTGGCGATCAGATGCGCCAATGTCTTCGAGACCACGCTGGCAAATTTCGATCAACCGGGTCTGCGCGTCGTTTCCGGCGATACAGGCAGACGCGTATGTAGACTGAGAATCCGTCAGAAGGGGTTTGGCCGCTAAGCTGCTGCTCATATTGGCGGCGGCCAATAGCGAGAGAAGCAGGAAAACTGGTACCCGGGGAATGCTGATCATCCTGTTGCTCTTTAACCATGCTATCGAGTTAAGAATACGGGATAATTCGTAGAGAAACATCTCGACCGAAGCGATCTTTTTTGGACGTGGTGGCGTGAAATCAGATGTCTTGGCAACAAAAACGCCGGTGCCGTTCAAGGCCGAACGAGTGGTGGCCACGAAAAAGGCCGCTCCTTTTTGGAGCGGCCTTCTTTGTTCTTTGGTGCGGTTCTCGGCAGATTGTTCTGTGAACAATCGCCTGTCACCGCTGTAACAACGCGTGAGCGTTGTTACTCAATGATCTTGGACACAACGCCGGCGCCGACGGTGCGGCCGCCTTCGCGGATGGCGAAGCGCAGGCCGTTTTCCATCGCGATCGGCGCGATCAGCTCAACCGAGAACGACACGTTGTCGCCCGGCATCACCATCTCGGTGCCTTCGGCCAGCGTCACGGTGCCGGTCACGTCCGTGGTCCGGAAGTAGAACTGCGGACGGTAGTTCGCGAAGAACGGCGTGTGGCGGCCACCCTCATCCTTGGTCAGGATATAGGCTTCGGCTTCGAACTTGGTGTGAGGCGTCACCGAACCCGGCTTGCACAGAACCTGACCGCGCTCAACGCCGTCCCGGTCGATACCACGCAGCAGCGCGCCGATATTGTCGCCTGCTTCACCACGATCCAGCAGCTTGCGGAACATTTCCACACCGGTGCAGGTGGTTTTCTGGGTGTCGCGGATGCCGACGATTTCGATCTCGTCGCCCACATTGATCACGCCACGCTCGACACGACCGGTCACAACCGTACCACGGCCCGAGATCGAGAACACGTCCTCGACCGGCATCAGGAAGGGCTGGTCCACCGCGCGCTCAGGGGTCGGGATGAACTCGTCCACGGCCGCCATCAGCTTCTTGATCGATTCTTCACCGATCTCTGGGTTGTTGCCTTCCATCGCGGCCAGAGCGGAGCCTGCGATGATCGGAATGTCGTCGCCCGGGTAGTCGTAGGAGCTCAGCAGTTCGCGGATTTCCATCTCGACCAGTTCCAGCAGCTCTTCGTCGTCAACCTGGTCGACCTTGTTCATGAACACGACCATGGTCGGGATGCCGACCTGGCGGCCCAGCAGGATGTGCTCGCGGGTCTGCGGCATCGGGCCGTCCGCGGCGTTCACAACCAGGATAGCGCCGTCCATCTGGGCAGCACCGGTGATCATGTTCTTGACGTAGTCGGCGTGGCCGGGGCAGTCGACATGGGCGTAGTGACGGTTGTCGGTTTCATACTCGACATGCGCCGTCGAGATGGTGATCCCGCGCGCTTTCTCTTCCGGCGCGCCATCAATCTGGTCATACGCCTTGAAGTCACCAAAATACTTGGTGATCGCTGCGGTCAGCGTCGTCTTGCCGTGGTCAACGTGGCCAATCGTGCCAATGTTCACATGCGGCTTATTACGCTCAAACTTTTCCTTTGCCATGTCCTTGGCGCCCTTTTGCGTTTTGGGGGACCCCAGGTCCCGGTTAGCATCTGCGCGCGCGGAATATTTGGTTCAAAAGGGAAAATCAAGAGCAACCGTACAGCTGGCCTAGCTGCCGGGCGGGTTTTCTGCCGGAGCTGCCGCCTGAGCATCAGGCAGGGCATCAGGCAGGGCATCGAACCAGCCGTCCTTCTGATGCTCTTCGGCCAGCCATTCCTCGATCGCATCCGCAACCTTCAGAGACAGGCCCGCTATCTGCTCTTCTTTGGTACGGCTGTGGCCTGAGCCGACAAGCGCGCTTTCACCGGTTGTGTCTTCGAGAACCTGAATGCGGTGTTCGCGGGCAAGCATTTTTTTCTGACCGACGTCATAAACATAGACATCCACAATCGCGATGCTTTTGGGATTGTAGATCACCGGAACACCCGGCGGGGCCAACATATAGGCCCCCAAATAGACACCGATGTCGTATTCCTGCGTTCCTTCGTAGCGTCCCAGGCGGGCGTCGACGGCATTGGTCAGCCCCGCCTTCCATTCCTCGGCAGTCGCATCACGCGAGACCGGCCCCTTGACGGCCTTATCGGTAACCACGTGATTGATGCGCAGCTTGAAAGCGCCCATATCTTCGGGCGACTCGTCAATTTGCGTCTGTGTGCAGGCCGCCATCAGGGCAAGCCCACCGGCAAGAGCAAAGGTGCGGATCATGATTGTCCCGTCTCGATTGGTTCCTCAGGGGCGATGTTAGACCACCTCCGGGGCGTTTCTCCAAGCGGCATGGGCGGTTTTTTTCCGACCATGGGCGCGGCTCAAGAAAATTTGTAGTTGCGCGGGAAGCCATGGGGGGGGCGTTTGCCCACCCCTGCCCGTTTCGCCAGCCATTGGCTCAGATCACCCTCGTGCCGGGTCTTGTCGCCGCCCATGGTCCAGCGCAGCCCCTCGTCCCAGTTGAAGGTGGTCACATCTGACAGCCCGCCATCCAGTTCCAGCGAGCCCTGTTTGCCGCGCGCCATATTGTATTTCTGCAACCGCACGCCCTTGCCGCGCCCCATCTCGGGCAGTTCCGAGGTTGGGAAGACGAGGAACTTGCCGTTCTGCGAGACCACCGCCACGTGGTCGCCCGCCACCGGCGTGCAGATCAGCGCGCGATCCTCGCCCTTGACGTTCAGCACCTGCTTGCCGCCGCGGGTCTGGGCCACCACATCGGCCTCGGGCACGACAAAGCCATTGCCCGCGCTGGAGGCCACCAGAAGCTTGCGGTCAGGTGCGTGGATCAGGATATCGATGATCTCAGCCTCGTTGGGCAGATCAACCATCAGCCGCAGCGGCTCGCCCATGCCGCGCCCGCCGGGCAGGTTCGAGGCGCTGACCGTATAGAACCGCCCGTTGCTGGCAAAAACCAGCAACCGGTCGGTGGTTTCGGCATGGAAGATGAAGCGCGGACCATCGCCATCCTTGAATTTCAGCTCGCGTTTCAGATCGATATGGCCGGTCATCGCCCGGACCCAGCCCATCTGCGAGCACACCACGGTGATCGGCTCGCGGTCTATCATCGCCTCAAGCGGGACCTCTTCGACCTCGCCTGCCTCAGCAAAGCGGGTGCGGCGCGCACCGCCCTCATAATCCTTGCCGAAGGTCTTGCGGGTCTCGCGCAGCTGCTCGGCGATACGCGCCCATTGCAGGTCGGTGCTTTCCAGCAGATCCTCGATCCCGGCGCGTTCCTCCATCAGGGCGTCGCGCTCGCGGATCAATTCCATCTCTTCCAGGCGCCGCAAGCTGCGCAGGCGCATGTTGAGGATTGCATCGACCTGAACCTCGGTCAGTTCGCCCTCGCCCGGCGCGGGGGACACGTAGTCGCCCTCGTTGGTGGCGCGGACATGGTCCTTGCTCCAGTCCTCGCGCATCAAGGCGGCCTTGGGGTCGTCATCATAGCGGATGATGTCGATCACTCGGTCCAGATTGAGGAAAGCAACGATGAAGCCTTCCAGCACTTCCAGCCGGTGGTCGATCTTGCCCAGCCGATAGCGCGAGCGGCGCAGCAGCACCTCTTGCCGGTGATCGAGGAAGGCGCGCAGCACCTCTTTCATCGAGCAGACCTTGGGCGTCACCCCGTCGATCAGCACGTTCATGTTGAGCGAGAACCGCACCTCAAGGTCGGAGTTGCGGTAGAGCATGTTCATCAGAACATCCGGATCGACATTCTTTGACCGCGGTTCCAGGATCAGGCGGATGTCGTCGGCGGATTCGTCGCGCACATCACCAAGGATCGGAATTTTCTTGGTCTGGATCACCTCGGCGATCTTTTCGATCAGCTTGGATTTCTGAACCTGATAGGGAATCTCGGTGACCACGATCTGCCACTGGCCACGGCCCAGATCCTCGACCTCGTATTTGCAGCGCAGCCGGAAACTGCCGCGCCCGGTGCGGTAGGCCTGCGCGATATTCTCGGGCGGCTCAACAATGATGCCGCCGGTCGGGAAATCAGGCCCCGGCACATAATTCAGCAGAGTGTCGTCGCGCGCATCCGGCGTCTTGATCAGATGCAGGCAGGCATCGCACAGCTCGGCGATGTTATGCGGCGGGATGTTGGTGGCCATGCCCACCGCGATACCGCTGGAGCCATTGGCCAAAAGGTTCGGGAATTGCGCGGGTAGCACCACCGGTTCGGTCAGGGTGCCGTCATAGTTTTCGCGGAAATCAACCGCGTCCTCGTTCAACCCGTCCAGCAAGGCCTCGGCCACGATGGTCATCCGCGCCTCGGTATAGCGCGAGGCCGCCGGGTTGTCGCCGTCGATATTGCCGAAATTGCCCTGCCCGTCGACCAGCGGGTAGCGGACGTTGAAATCCTGCGCGAGACGCGCCATCGCATCATAAATCGCGGCGTCGCCATGCGGGTGATAGTTGCCCATCACGTCGCCCGAGATCTTGGCCGACTTGCGGAATCCGCCCGTCGCATTCAGCCGCAGTTCCCGCATCGCGAACAATATGCGCCTGTGAACCGGCTTTAGCCCATCGCGGGCATCGGGCAGCGCCCGGTGCATGATGGTGGACAAAGCATAGGTCAGATAACGCTCGCCAATGGCGCGGCGCAGCGGTTCGGCCACTTCTGAACCGGGTTCGGGCAACTTCATGTTGGGGTCGTCGATCGTATCGCTCATATATGATGTGATACGACGCCAGAAGGCGGGCGTAAAGCGAGCCTGTGTGTTTTCCCGAAATACCCGGCGGGTTTTCCACAGCTTATGGGGAGCAACACGCGAATCCTCCCCGATTTTTCGACTCGTGACCCCGGTTATGGTACGCTGGAGGTCTTAAGTCTGCTGCTGATTCCAGTTGTTTATTTAGTACGGGGAGGCGCGCCATGCGCTTGGTTATTGTATCTTTTGCTTTCATGGGCTTTGCCTTTTATGAACTCAGCGGCGGCGCTGATTTCGAGCCGCGCGGCGTGCGCGGGCCGAAACCGGAAACAGTCGCGAAATCTCAACCGGTCGAGACGCCTAGTGTGACAATCGCATCCACCGCGCCCGAACTTGTCCCGGAGCCGGTGATCAAGCCGCAAAAAGCCAACAGCATCCAGCCTGAAGAAGAGGCTGCACCCGAACAGACGCCCCAGGAGGCGCTGGCAAGGCTGGCCCAGATCAACGTGATCACCACGTCGGATAACCTGTTCCAGGTTCCGGCCGAAGAGACAATTACCCTCGCCTCACTGGAAGAGGGGCTGTTGTCCGCCGAAACGGTGACGGATGCCCAGGAACCCGAGCAGCCGCTGGCAACCACCCTGCCCGAACCCGAACGTGACATTCGCGAAATCACCGGCACACGCGTCAATATGCGGGACGGCCCCGGCACCATCTATCCGGTGATCACCCGCCTCAATATCGGTCATCAGGTCGAGGTGCTGGACAACTCCGGCACCGGTTGGCTGCGGCTGCGTGTCCTGCCTGAGCAACAGATTGGTTGGATTGCGGCATCACTGGTCAGCAAAAACGCCAACTGAACTTGACAGCGCATTGCGCCGCTCCCGCTCTGCGGTCATAGAGACCTCGGGTACGGGCAAGAGGCGACATGCGGAAAACCATTCTGATCACAGGATGTTCTTCGGGCATCGGACTTGATGCGGCACACGGCATGCGCGCGCGCGGGTGGCATGTATTTGCCTCGTGCCGCAACCAGCGCGACTGCGACAGACTGCGCGCGCAGGGCTTTGACAGCCCCAGAATCGACTATACCGACCCCGAGAGCATTCAATCCGGTTTGAATGAGGTTTTGCAGGCGACTGGCGGAACGCTCGACGCGCTGTTCAACAATGGTGCGCATCAGTTGAACGCTGCGGTCGAAGATCTGCCGACGGAAGGTCTGCGGGCGATATTCGAGGCGAACTTCTTTGGCTGGCACGATCTGACCCGCCGTGTGATTCCCGTCATGCGGGCGCAGGGGCATGGTCGGATCATACAATGCTCGTCGACGCTGGGTCTGATCCATATGCGTTGGCGCGGGGCCTATTCCGCCACCAAACACGCGCTCGAGGCAATCTCCTCCTCGCTGCGACTGGAACTGCGTGGCACTGGCATTTCGGTGGTGCTGATCGAGCCCGGCCCCATCACCACCAAGTTTCGCGAAAAGGGCATCGCCTATTTCGAGCGTTACATCGACTGGGAGAATTCGCCCAAACGCGCGGAATACGAAGAAAAGCTGATGCCGCGCATGTATGGGCCCTCCGGTCCCGATCCGTTCGAGTTGCCGCCTTCGGCGGTGACCGCCAAGCTGGCCCGGGCACTTGACGCGCGCAATCCCCGGCCGCGGTATTACGTGACCACGGCAACTTATGTCGCGGCCTATCTGCGTCGCATTCTCAGCACGCGCGCGATTGATCGCGTGATGTCACGGCTCTAGCGCAAAAACCGGTTCGCTTTTTCGCCCCGACCCGCTAGGTGAAGGGGCAGAACATGGAATATGTGAGGGCGGCATGGACAGTCTGTTACTGGGCATATTGGGGCTGGCAATGGCGGCGGTTGTCGTCGTGCTGATGATCGGGATCGGCGGCTTTGCCAAAGGTGGCCAGTTCAACGCCAAATACGGCAACAAGATGATGCGACTGCGGCTGCTGTTCCAGTTCATCGCCGTCTGCCTCGTGGTGCTCTACGTATATCTGCGCAATCAGGGAGGCTGAGGCGATGGTCGTTCTCAACAAGATTTATACCCGCACCGGGGATGGCGGCCAGACCGCGCTTGGCAATGGCGACCGGGTCTACAAATTCTCGGGACGCGTGGCGGCCTATGGCACGGTGGACGAGTTGAATTCCTTTGTCGGCGTCGCCCGGCTTGAGGCCGAAGGCGCGCTGGACGAGGCGCTGTCGCATATCCAGAACGACCTGTTTGATCTGGGTGCCGACCTGTGCCGCCCAGACATGGACAAGGATGCGGATGCCGAATACCCGCCCCTGCGCATGAGCGCCACGCAGACCGACCGGCTGGAGGGCGAGATCGACAAGATGAACGCCGATCTGGAACCGCTGCGCAGCTTCATTCTGCCCGGCGGATCGCGGCTGGCCGCCAACCTGCATGTCTGCCGCACCGTCTCGCGCCGGGCCGAGCGGATGACGGTCGAGCTTGGCAGCTATGAGCCGATCAACGAGGTCGCCGTAAAATACCTCAATCGCCTTAGCGACTGGTTCTTCGTGGCGGCGCGACAGGCCAATAATGGCGGCAAGGACGACGTGTTGTGGATTCCGGGCGCGAACCGCTGATGCAATCAGCGGCGGGGCGTCCAGTGGACGGCCCGGTGTCCGGAAGGGCGGAGCCCCGGGTCAGCGTTTTCGCGCAACCGCCTAACCGGCAGGCTCCCAAAGCTCGATCGGGTTGCCCTCGGGGTCGTTGAGCCAGGCAAAACTGCCATTGGGATAGGGCGAGTCCGGATCACGGCGAATTTCGATCCCGGCCGCCTCAAGCTGTGTGATCATCGCCTCCAGATTCCGCACGCGGAAATTCAGCATGAACTGCTTTTCGGCATTCCCGAAATACTCGGTGACCTTTTCGAACGGGGCAAAAACGGTCGGTCCAGCCTCTTGCTGCCAACAGGGCGTTTCATAGTCATTCGGCACCAGGTTGATGCCCAGATTGTTCAGATACCACTGTGCCAGCGCCTTGGGGTCTTGCGAGCGGAAAAAGAAGCCGCCAAATCCCAGTACCTTTTCCATGAAAGCCTCCGAGCTGTTGCATCGCCGCGTCCATCCTATCGGAAATCGCACTCGTTTATAACCGCCCGCCCGTCAATGGATGCCCGCCGTCAGGCCACGCATCAACCAGCGTTGCAACAGGATCACCACGATCGCTGGTGGCAGTAGCGACAACAGCGCAAG
Source organism: Ruegeria jejuensis (assembly GCF_041537905.1). NCBI lineage: Bacteria > Pseudomonadati > Pseudomonadota > Alphaproteobacteria > Rhodobacterales > Roseobacteraceae > Ruegeria > Ruegeria jejuensis. The sequence continues at coordinate 112,746 of NZ_JBGRUO010000001.1, forward strand.
CACCATGCCGGCCTGCCCACCAAAACCCGCATAGGCCATACCGCGCACCAGCGTGTCATGATCCTGGCTTGTGGTGGTGATCATGATCGGCCAGACATACTGGTTCCACCCGAGTACGAACAGGATCGCAAACAGAGCCGCGATCATCGGCAGCGAGAGCGGCAGGATGATGTCCAAGAGGATGCGCATCGGCCCGGCCCCGTCGATCTGCGCGGCCTCGATCAACTCATGCGGCATTTGCCGCAGATACTGGCGAAAGACCAGCACACCCAGCCCGCTGGCGGTGATCGGCAGGATCATCCCGGTATAACTGTTCAACAGGCCCAGCTCGTTTGTAATGGCAAATGTGGGCAGAATCCGGGTCTCGATCGGAAAGAACATCGGCACCAGGATCACACCGTAAATCAGCCCTCTGAACGGCAGGCGGAACCAGACCAGCGCGTAGGCGGCCAGCATGGAGATGGTGCATTTGATGACCGCAACTCCAAGGGCCAGGATCAGAGAATTCCGCATCATCGCCCCGGCGCCAATGCCGGTGCCGCTGCGCCCGCCGCGCCAGATATCCGCGATCAGCGCCCACAGCGCCGCAGGGTCCAGCCCGCTCATCAATTGCCAAATCAAAACGCCAACAGGCCCGGTCATGACGACAACACCCGCAAGAAGGATCGCATGGTCTGAAAGGCGGGGTCTGGGCAATGAGGAGGTCCACAAATAAGCTGACGGGCAAGGTGCACTGCCACATGGATGCGTCTGGTATGTCAAGGCTGGCCCTGCCCCGCAAGCGTTGCGGCATCCGCGGACTGAAATCCGTTGTGTCGAGGCACACGCAAGACAAACAGGCCGCTCTGGACGTCCATGAACCGGCTTGGGTCGGGCGCGCCCACCCACACAATCGAAAATCAGATTGCCCCGCGAACCGAAAACAAAAAAACCCGACGTCGATTATCGCCAATGTGACGATTTTAACCTGTTTTCCGATGCCTCTACCCGCTATCTAGCCCAAGAGAACAAAGGACGAGTCGACGCACGGCTCGTCAAATCTGTGAGGAGAATGACGCAAATGAAGGTACTCGTGCCTGTCAAACGCGTGATTGACTACAATGTGAAGGTCCGGGTCAAAGCGGACGGTAGCGGTGTTGATCTCGCCAACGTGAAGATGTCGATGAACCCATTCGACGAGATCGCGGTCGAAGAGGCAATCCGGCTGAAAGAGGCCGGCAAGGCCGATGAGGTCGTGGCCGTTTCGATCGGCGTCAAGCAGTCGCAGGAAACGCTGCGCACCGCGCTGGCCATGGGCGCCGACCGCGCCATTCTGGTTGTTGCCGCCGACGACGTCCACCAGGACATCGAGCCGCTGGCCGTTGCCAAGATCCTTGCCAAAGTGGTCGAAGAAGAGCAGCCCGGCCTCGTTCTGGCCGGCAAGCAGGCGATCGACAATGACATGAACGCCACCGGCCAGATGCTGTCGGCCCTGCTGGGCTGGAGCCAAGGCACCTTTGCCTCCGAGCTGGACATCGAGGGCGACAGTGCCAAGATCACCCGCGAAGTGGATGGCGGTCTGCAGACCATCAGCGTCAAGATGCCGACCATCGTCACCGTCGATCTGCGCCTGAACGAGCCGCGCTATGCCTCGCTGCCCAACATCATGAAGGCGAAGAAAAAGCCGCTGGATGAGAAGACCGCCGCCGATTATGGCGTCGACGTCACGCCGCGCCTTGAGATCGTCAAAACCGAAGAGCCCACCGCACGCGCTGCAGGCATCATCGTCGGTTCGGTTGACGAACTGGTAGAGAAACTCAAAGAAGCGGGGGCTGTGTAATGGCTGTACTTCTTCTTGCCGAAGTCACCAATGGTGAACTGGGTCTGGACGCAACCGCCAAGGCAGTGACCGCCGCCAAGCAACTGGGCGACGTGACCGTTCTGGCCGCTGGCGCTTCTGCCGCTGCCGCAGGCGAAGCCGCCGCCAAGATCGACGGTGTTTCCAAGGTGCTGGTCGCCGAGGATGCCTCGCTGGGGCACCGTCTGGCGGAATCGACTGCTGCGCTGATCGTTAGCCTCGCTGATGGCTATGAGCACATCGTTGCCCCTGCCACCACCGACGCCAAGAACGTGATGCCGCGCGTTGCCGCGCTGCTCGATTCGATGATCATCTCGGATGCATCGGGTGTGGTTGACGGCTCGACCTTCGAGCGTCCGATCTATGCGGGTAACGCGATCCAGACCGTCAAGTCCAACGACGCCAAGAAAGTCATCACCATCCGTACCTCGACCTTTGACGCCGCTGGCGAAGGCGGTGCGGCCCCGGTCGAGACCGTGTCGGCAGCCGCCGATCCCGGCCTCAGCTCGTGGGTTGAGGACAAGGTGGCCGAAAGCGACCGTCCGGAACTGACCTCGGCAGGCGTTGTGGTCTCGGGTGGCCGTGGGGTCGGCTCGGAAGACGACTTCAAACTGATCGAGACGCTGGCCGACAAGCTGGGCGCTGCCGTTGGCGCCTCGCGTGCGGCCGTCGATTCGGGCTACGCCCCGAACGACTGGCAGGTGGGTCAGACCGGCAAGGTGGTTGCACCTGACCTCTATGTCGCCGTCGGCATCTCGGGCGCGATCCAGCACCTGGCCGGTATGAAGGACAGCAAGGTCATCGTCGCGATCAACAAGGACGAAGAGGCACCTATCTTCCAGGTGGCCGATTTCGGACTGGTTGCCGACCTTTTCCAGGCCGTGCCGGAGCTGACCGAAAAGCTGGGCTAAGCCGGCGATGGGTAACCCCTATCTCGCATAGAAACAACCAAAGGCCCGCCGATCCGGCGGGCCTTTTCTTTGCGTCCTTGCGCTGCGCGCATCGGGCGCTTACCCCGAGGTTGCACCAAGGAGGTTCGCATGCTGCGACTGTTTCTGTTCACGCCTCTGATCGCGTTTGGCCAATGCCAATCCGATGAAAGCGTCGCCGCCTATGGCGCATCGGATGCGACCTGGGTTCTGGAAAGCATCGCCGGAGAGCCGGTGACGGCATCCTCCACCCTGACCTTTCCCGAAACGGGGCAGATCGCCGGCAAGGCCCCCTGCAACAGCTATAGCGGCACGCCAGAGGCGCCCTATCCTTGGTTCGAAGTGACCGGTCTGAGCGCCACACGTATGGCCTGCCCGGAGTTGGAGGCCGAGGGCACTTACTTTGCGGCGCTGATGGCGATGACCCAATCCGAGGTGTCCGGCGACGTGCTAATCCTACGCAATGATCAGGGCTACGAGATGGTGTTCAGATCCGGCGAGTGAACGCCTCTATGAAGCGCGCCCGCGCTTCGGGCAATGGTTTATGCCCGAGCCCGCGCGCCAGATGGTTTTCAAGGAAATGCCCTGTGGTCGCAAAGGCCTGCGCGATCTCTGCATCCGGTGCCGGGCCTTCGCCACGCAGGCAGGGCGGCAGCGGCAGCATGCGGTCGGCCCAGTCCCCGGCGCCCTCTGCGGTCACCGCGCGACCCGATTTGGGAGAGACATAGATCAGCCCCTCGCGCGCACCGGTCACTGCGCAGGTGGTCAGGTCGAGACCGAAGCCCAGTTCGTCAAGCAGCGCCATCTCCCAGCGCAGATAGGCAAGCGGCCAGATATCGTCCTGCCCCAGCAGATCCAGCAGCTGTTCGGTGCGGGTATAGAGCGCCGGATGCGCCTCGCGCTCGGGCAGGCAAAAGGACAGCAAGGCCACAACCGCATTCAACCCGGCCAGCGCCAGCCGCCCTGAAAATGCCGCCGCCGCGCGCGACCTTAGCGGTTCGACCTGAAAGCTGCCGATATGCTCTTCAAGCCGCGCCCGCCAAAGCACGTCCAGCTGCGCGCCGGGCTGCAGGACCGGGGCAACCTTGCGGTTGGTCCCGCCGCGGACCACACCGGCATGACGTCCGTGGCCTTCGGTAAAAACCTCTATGATCGCCGCCGTTTCACCATGGCGGCGAGAAGTCAGAAGGATGCCATGATCGCGCCAATCCAAGGCCGGTCCAATCCTGTTGGTGTGGTCCCGTTTGCGCAGAAGAGCGCAAAGTCGGGACCGCCGCAAGCCAGGCTGCTCAGAACGTAACCCCTGCATGTATCATGATACCGATGACCATCAGCAGGTTGAGCACCATCGAAATCCCGTTGCCCACATAAATTGGCAGCTTCTTGACCATCAGACCGTAGACAAACCAAAGAAGCGACAACGCCGCATAGAGCGACCACGTCACCAGAGACTGGCCGGACGCATGCTGGGAATGGGTGAAGTAGAGCTTCACAAGCTGTGGCAGCGTGGCGAAGGGACCAACAACGCCAACAAACACCATGAACCCCTCGAAGTGCTTCATAAAATGACCGAGGTTCGACCTCATGAACTTCTGACCAACTTTATCAGCCAAGGAATGACCTCCGTTTGGTGGCGTTCGACCGCCAATCCTATGCGCGGCCAACTTAGTCGTTTTGAGGTGTCTGACCAAGATTTGACAACAGGGTTTTTTGCGCGAACTCGCCGGGACCGTTGATGACCTATTCCAGCCCCTCTTCGCCCAGCAGGTGCCGCCCCTGACGATCCTCAACCTCGATCACCCAGAGGTCGGGGTCAAAGCTGCGCTGACGTTGGATGGCCGCGTCCACCTCGGCCTCGGCACCACAGGACAGTTCCACCCATTTGCGATCCCCGCTCATCAGGTCGAAGCTGCGTTGGAAGGCAACGGCCTGACCATCCAGCGTGTTGAGCTTAACCAGAACCGCACCCGCCGTGTCGTCGCCATGGGCGACGACAAAGGCCGGAATTTCCTGAAACCGCAGCCGCGCCAGATAGGCGTGGACCCAAAAATCAGCCGTCAGGCGGGTCATGTATTGCCGTCTTTGAAATCCAGACCCATCTCGGAATACCGCTCGGATTCCTCCAGCCAGTTGGGCCGAACTTTCACTTGCAGGAACAGGTGCACCTTGCGGTCCAGAAACTCTTCAAGCTCCGCCCGCGCGGCCTGGCTGACGGCCTTGATCGTCTCGCCACCCTTGCCCAGAACGATGCCCTTATGCCCGTCGCGCACCACATAGATTATCTGATCGACGCGGGCCGAGCCGTCCTTGCGCTCCTGCCAGCTCTCGGTCTCGACGGTCATCTGATAGGGCAGTTCCTGATGCAGCCGTAGGGTCAGCTTCTCGCGCGTCATCTCGGCGGCGATCATGCGCATGGGCAGGTCGGCAATCTGGTCTTCGGGATAGAGCCAGGGGCCCTCGGGCAACTCTCCGGCCAACCATTTGCGCAGATCGTCCACGCCATGGCCACGCTCCGCCGAGATCATGAAGGTCTCGGTAAACGGGTAGCGGTCGTTCAAATCACTGGTCAGGGCAAGCAGCGCCCCGGACTGGACTTTGTCGATCTTGTTGATCGCCAGTGCCACCTTGCGGCCTTTGCCGATGTCAGCCAGCCCGTCCAGGATCGCTTCGACCCCTTCGGTCACGCCGCGATGCGCCTCGACCATCAAGACAACGATATCAGCATCCGCCGCACCGCCCCAGGCCGCCGCGACCATGGCGCGGTCCAGCCGGCGGCGCGGTTTGAACAGGCCCGGCGTATCGACAAAAACAAGCTGTGCGTCGCCCTCCATCGCCACGCCGCGGATGCGCGCGCGGGTGGTCTGCACCTTATGGGTCACGATCGAGACCTTGGCCCCCACCATGTGGTTCAACAGGGTGGATTTGCCTGCGTTGGGCTCTCCGATCAGGGCGATAAACCCGGCGCGTGTGGTCATTGTTTTTGCTCCAGCTTGTTCAGCAGGGTTTTGGCCGCCATCTGTTCGGCCTGCCGTTTCGACCCGGCAGTGGCCTGTTCTTCTGTGCCGTCCTGCAGCCGCGCGGCGATGGTGAAAACCGGGGCGTGATCAGGGCCTGCACGCGCAATCTCCACATAAGAGGGCGGTGTCTGGCGGCGCGCTTGCGCCCATTCCTGCAACGCTGTCTTGGCGTCGCGGGCATCATCCTCGACCTGATGGATACGCTCGCCCCAAAGCCGCAGAATCACGGCGCGGGCGGCCTCGAACCCGGCATCCTTGTAGACGGCGGCGATCACCGCCTCCATCGCGTCACCCAGCAGCGCCTGCTTGCGGCGCCCCCCCGACTTCATCTCGGACCGACCCAGTTTCAGAACCGTGCCCAGATCAATCTGGCGTGCCACATCGGCACAGGCTTCCTTGCGCACCAGCGCGTTGAAACGCGGCGCCAGCTGCCCTTCGGTCGCGGTCTTGTCCTCCTCCAGCAGCGCCGTGGCCATCACAAGGCCCAGCACCCGGTCGCCCAGAAACTCCAGCCGCTGGTTGTCGCTGCGTGTGGCCGACGAGATCGAGCCATGGGTCAACGCGCGCACCAGCAGTTCGGGCCGGGAAAACTCATGGCCAATCCGCGCCTGAAACGCGATCAGGTCCGCTGAGAGTTTCAATCGATCCTCTTGAAGAAACGGTCGCTGCGCCAGGTCCAGAAGAACAGCATCGAGCGGCCCGCGGAAGAGAACATGACACGATCCGCGCGACCGATCAGGTTTTCATAGGGCACAAAGCCGACGCCGCCCGCAGATTGCGGCAGGCGCGAATCGCTGGAATTGTCGCGGTTGTCACCCATGAAGAAATAGTGCCCCTCGGGCACCGTATAAACACCGGTATTGTCCGAGGCCTGATTGCCGATATTCAGGATCGTATAAGACACGCCATTGGGCAGCGTCTCGATATAGCGCGACTTGGTACAGGTGCCGCCCAGCCCAACGGGGCCGTTTTCGCAGCGCGGGCGCAGGCCCTGCGGCCCTTGCGGCTCATAGGTTTCTTCGAATACGCCATCGGGTTCCAGCCCCACGGCGGTGCCGTTGATATGCAAAACGCCCTGACGGATCTGGATACGATCGCCCGGCATGCCGATCACGCGTTTGATGAAGTCATGGCCCGTGGTCGGGTGGCGAAAGACCGCAACATCGCCACGCTCGGGTTCACCGCCAAACACGCGGGTATTGTCGCCATCAATGAATCCGCAGATGTTCTGGGCGTCGATATTGATGCCGATGCCCGGCATCATCAGGTTCGGGCAAGAGGCATAGGAATAGCCATAGGACATCTTGTTCACGAACAGGAAATCGCCGATCAGCAGCGTCTCTTTCATCGAGCCCGAGGGAATCCAGAACGGCTGAAAGAACAGCGTACGGAAAATCCCCGCAAAGAGCAGGGCAAAGACGATGGTCTTGATCGTCTCCCAGACGGCATTTCCGGATTTGGCTTCGGTGGCCATACTGCTCTCCGATTTTTTTCTGATCGCGCGCTACATGCGGGGCGGGCCGGGGTAAGTCAAGGGCACGCCCTCGTCATCCAGGGGCCGCGCCTCGATCACCACAAAGGCCTGCGCCCAAGGGTGGTCATCGGTCAATGTGACATGGATGATCGCCTCGTGCCCCGGCGGCGTCATTTCGCGCAACCGCTCGGCGGCCCAGCCGGTCACCTGCATCACCGGTTGTCCGGTCCTGAGATTGCTGACCGCCATGTCCTTCCAGGCGATGCCCATGCGCAGGCCCGTGCCCAGCGCCTTAGAGCAAGCCTCTTTCGCGGCCCAGCGCTTGGCGTAGGTACCAGCGGTATCGGCGCGATGTTCGGCCTTGCGCTGCTCGATATCAGTGAAGACGCGGTTGCGGAATCGGTCGCCGAACCGGTCGAGCGTACCCTGAATGCGGTCTATATTTGCGAGGTCTGTGCCGATGCCCAGGATCATTGGTTGCGTTTTTCCTTGCTGAGAAAGACTGCATATCCCCGCCTTACACCCAAGATGAAAGCGTAACGGCAAAGCACGAAAGAAACGATTGTGCAAAGCGCGAGTTCAGCGCCCAAAAGGTACACGCCTTTGTTCCCGCCAGAAGGTTTCGGAAGCTCGCCGAACACAAACGCAAGGGCACAAAGCACCAGCACTGCAATCAATGTGGTTAAAACCATCTGTCTGGCAATAATCCAGCTTTTGAACGAGGGACCGCAAGGCTTCCCGCGGATGCCTCTAATCATTCCGTAAGACACGGCAGCAAAAACAATAGCGCCCCCAAGCGGCAACGCCAAAAAAGGCCATTCAAACTCGAACCCGCGTTTAAGCCAGCTGAACCCAATCAAATTACCGAAAACGAGACTCATATAGCCGAGGCGATCCAAGCCGACACCCTCGTGTGATACAAACAACGCCTTCAGAGGATTCATAGCCCTCAAAACTCGCATTACGATAACCGCACCGTCAGGATTTTATAGCTCGCCACCCCAAAGAACCCCGCAAAGGCGAAGTCGAACCAGCGCCGGGCGCGGCGATATGTGCGGACCATGTGGGCTGACGAGAACAGGAACGCATAGCCGATGAAGATCAGCAGCGAGCCCACATAAAGCAGGCCGAAATAACCCAGAAGCATCATCAGGCCCGCATCGCTCGGCGCGACGATGGCATAGATCGAACCCCAGCTGAGGATCGCCTTGGGATTGGTCAGGTGGATGGCCGCGCCCTTGGCGAAGATGGCGGGCAGCGTGCCGGTGACCGGATTGCCCAGCGCCACCTCATCCGAACGCATGGCCCGGCGCAGCGCCTTGAATGCCAGCCAGCCCAGATAGGCAACGCCGACATAGCGGATCACTTCGAACACCCAGACATTGGCCAGCATGATCGCCGACAGGCCCAAGGCAGCCGCGATGCCCCAGGCGGCTGATCCCGCGCAGATGCCGAGTGCAAAGGCCAGACCGGCGGTGCGGCCTTCGTTCATCGCTGTTCCCGCAATGCCCATTGTCGCCGGGCCCGGAGAGCCCCCGGCCATCAGCCAGGCAAACCAGATGGCAATAAACGCCGGTGTGATCATACGCGTGCCTCATGCAACGGGCGGTGATATTTGCAGCTTGTCATCTTGCGAAGGCCGACTTGATCAGGCCCAGACCGGCGATCGCGAATAATCCGGCGACGATACCGTCAATCCAGCGCCGGAACCGGCGATATCCGGTCATCATGCCGCTGACCGAAAACAGCAGTGAATAGAAGGCATTGTTGAGGAAGCCCGCAGCGATGCAGGCCAGAGTCGCCACCACGACGGAGACCACCCCATCCTCCGGGCCAAGGCCAACGGACAGCGCCGCCATCCATGCAATGACCGATTTCGGGTTGGACAGGTTGAGGATCAGCCCGCGCCAGAACCACCGGCCTTTGCCCGGCAGCGACACCTTTCCGGCATCCGGCCGCAGCGCAGACCGCCCCGATTGCCAGGCCAGCCACAGCAGATAAAGGCCGCCCAGCACCTTGAGCACCATCAACACATAGAGCGAGCTTTGCAGAACAGCGCCCATACCGCTGGCCGCAACCAATCCCCAGAACACCAGACCGCAGGACAATCCCGCGCCATAGACAAGGCTGGTCCTGCGACCAAAGCTCATCGCAACAGCCGCGTTTGAGATATTCGCCGGTCCCGGCGAGACGGCGACAACAAAGAAGGCAAGCGCAGTTATGGCAAGGGATGCCAGATCGATCATGCCCGCGCCTCATCCATCAGGCGGCGCATTTCGGCGATCGCGGGGGTGAGGCCCAGAAAGATCGCCTCGCCGATCAGGAAATGACCGATATTCAACTCTCGCACTTCGGGAAAGGCCGCGACCGGTTTCACGGTGTCATAGGTCAGCCCATGCCCGGCATGCACCTCAAGCCCCAGAGAATGAGCGAAGGCGGACATCTCGCGCAGCGCCTCCAGCTCGCGCGTGGCCTCGTCCGCGCGGCCTTCGGCATGCGCATCGCAATAGGCGCCGGTATGCAGCTCGATCACTTCGGCGCCGATGCGATGGGCGGCTTCGATCTGGCGTTTGTCAGCGGCGATGAAGATCGACACACGGCAGCCCACGTCGCGCAGGGGGGCGATGAAATGGGCCAGCTTGTTTTCCTCGCGCGCCACTTCCAGCCCGCCCTCGGTCGTGCGTTCCTCGCGCTTTTCGGGAACGATGCAGACCGCGTGCGGCTTGTGGCGCAGGGCGATCTTCTGCATCTCGTCGGTGGCCGCCATCTCAAAATTCAGCGGCACGGACAAAACCTCCATCAACCCGTCGATATCGGCATCCGAGATGTGGCGGCGATCTTCGCGCAGATGGGCGGTGATACCATCGGCACCCGCCTCTTCGGCCAGTTTCGCGGCGCGCAATGGATCGGGATAGGCCCCGCCACGCGCATTGCGCACGGTGGCCACATGGTCGATATTCACGCCCAGCCGCAGATGAGTGTCAGACATGTCAGTTGTCCCTGTTTCGTTTTCCAGAGGACACTAGCGAGGTTTGATCAGCGGCGTCACCCTCTGCCTCGGCCTTTTTGCGGATCGCTTCGAACTTGGCCTTGATCTTGGCGCGGCGGCGCTGCTGATAGGCGCGGATCAACGGCACGGACAGGTAATAGCAGATCGCCCCGGCAATCAGGCCCGGCACGATGCCACCGATCATGTAGGGATAGAAAATCTCGTCGAAGAATACCTCCAGCCCGTGCCAATGGGCCTTGCGGTCGGTGAACATCGCGACGCAATTGTCCCATAGGTCGCTGCCCGCATCGGCAAACTTCTCAAGCAGGGAATTGCTGACCCGTTCCTTGTATTTCGTCCCCAGAACGAAATGCCCGGTCTGCAACGAGATCACCCCGATCGGCACATAGGTCAGCGGATTGCCAAAGAATGTCCCGCTGAGCGAGGCCAGAAAATTGCCGTTGATCAGGCGCGCGCAAAGCGCGGCGATCACGAAATGCAGCCCGTAAAACGGCGTGAACGAGGCGAAGACCCCGGCGCCGATCCCGCGCGCGATGCGTTCGGGCGAATCCGGCAGACGCCGGACGCGGTGCTTGACATAGTGAAACGCACGGGTCCAGCCGCCGCGCGGATACAGGAATTCCGAGACGACCTGTACGGGCGATCGGCGATCTCGGCGCTTGAACACCACGCTGTGTCGTCCTTTCCCTTGCCCGTCAGGGCCTTATCCCGCCTCGACCCGTTTTCGGGCCTTTTCCCGATAGCGTTCGACCGAGGCGACATCGCTTTCGGCCTCCAGCATCAGCATCAGGGAATGCAACTGTTCCAGATCCCTGATTTCGACACTGATCATCAATCGGTAAAAGTCAGGTTTGCGGTCCAGAAATTCAAGGTTCGAGATATTGGCCTTTTTCTCTCCGATCAATGTGCAAATACGCCCGAGCACGCCCGCATCATTGCCAATCGTCAGATCCAGCCCCGCCCCATAGACCGCCGGATGGGTGCCCGAATGCCAATGCAGATCGACCCAGCGCTCGGGCTGATCCTCGAACTCGCTGAGGCGCTCGCAATCGATGGCATGCACGACCACGCCCTTGCCGCGATAGGTGATGCCAAGGATACGTTCGCCCGGCAGTGGTTGGCAGCACGTGGCGCGTTCAAAGCTCTGCCCCGGTTCCACACCGATCACTGCGCGCCGGGGCGAGATTGCGTCGCCCTCATCGGGGGCCAGATCGGGATAGACCGATTGCACCAGCTCATGCCCGGTCAACTCCGCACTGCCTAGACGCGCCAACAGCTCGCCACGGTCCTTTAGGCGCAGATGCCGGGCCGCAGTGTCCAGAACCTTGTCGGTCACCTTGCGGCCCACATGTTCAAAAGCCGAGCGCGCCAGTTCGTGGCCCAGTTTGATGAACCGCTCGCGGTCCACCTCGCGCAACGCGCGGCGGATCGCCGTACGGGCCTTGCCGGTTACCGCGATCTCAAGCCAGCTGACCTGCGGTGTCTGGCCTTCGGCGGTGATGATATCCACCGATTGCCCGTTCTTGAGCCGCGTCCAGAGCGGCACGCGGATGCCGTCTACCTTAGCCCCCACACAGGCATGGCCGATGCGCGTGTGGATCGCATAGGCGAAATCAATTGGCGTCGCCCCGCGTGGCAGTTTCACCACATCGCCCTTGGGCGTGAAGCAGAAGACCTGGTCGGAATACATCTCAAGCTTGACCGCTTCGAGGAAATCCTCGTGATCCTCTTCGCTGTCGAACTGTTCGGTCAGGTTGGCGATCCACTTGGCCGGGTCGACCGCAAAGGGGTTTTCCGAGCGCACACCGTCGCGGTACGACCAGTGTGCCGCCACGCCGGTTTCGGCCACATCATGCATCTGACGGGTGCGGATTTGCACCTCGACCCGTTTGCCGTCGCGGCCTGACACAGTAGTATGAATCGAGCGATAGCCGTTGGATTTCGGCTGGCTGATGTAATCCTTGAACCGCCCCGGTACCGCGCGCCAGCGCTGATGGATCGCGCCGAGGGTACGATAGCAATCCTCCTCGGACCCGGTGATGATGCGGAAGCCGTAGATATCAGACAGCCGTGAGAAGCCCTGATCCTTTTCCTGCATCTTGCGCCAGATCGAATAGGGTTTCTTGGCACGGCCGAACACCTCAGCCTCGATCCCGGCCTTTTCCAGTTCATGCCGCATGTCGCCGGTGATGCGATGGATCACATCGCCGGTTTCGCGTTGCAGCATGATGAAACGGCGGATGATCGACTGGCGGCCCTCGGGGTTGAGCACGCGAAAGGCCAGGTCCTCCAACTCTTCGCGCATCCATTGCATACCCATGCGGCCCGCAAGAGGCGCAAAGATATCCATCGTCTCGCGCGCCTTGATCACCTGCTTTTCCGGGCGCATCGCCTTGATCGTGCGCATGTTGTGCAGCCGGTCGGCCAGCTTGACCAGAATGACACGCAAGTCCTTGGACATCGCCATGAAGAGCTTGCGGAAATTCTCGGCCTGCTTGGTCTCAAGGCTGGTCAATTGCAGGTTGGTCAGCTTGGTGACGCCATCGACCAGCTTTGCCACCTCATCGCCGAACAGGTCGGCCACCTGGCCGTAATTGGCCTTGGTGTCCTCGATCGTGTCATGCAACAGGGCAGTGATGATGGTGGCGTCATCCAGCCGCTGTTCGGTCAGGATCGCGGCAACGGCAACAGGGTGCGAGAAATAGGGCTCGCCCGAGTGACGCAGCTGCCCCTCATGCATTTCACCGCCGAATTCATAGGCGGTGGCAATCCGGTCTGCATTGGTTTTGGGATTGTAGTTGCGGACCAGCGCGATCAGGTCGTCAGATGAAATCATCCGGTCCGCATCCTTCCAGGCGGCAGGCTTAGCCCTGGCCCTGGGCCTCCATCAGCGCGCGCAGCAGCTTTTCCTCGGACATGTCGTCTTCGGCGGGCTTGTCGGATTCGGCGCCCATCAGCAGCGCCATCTGATCGTCTTCCGGCTCATCCACTTCGATCTGGGTCTGGTTGCTTTCGATCAGGCGCTCGCGCAGCTCATCGGCGCTTTGCGTCTCATCCGCGATCTCGCGCAGCGACACGACGGGGTTCTTGTCGTTGTCGCGGTCCACGGTGATCCCTGCTCCGGCCGAGATTTCGCGAGCACGGTGTGCCGCCAGCATAACCAGCTCGAACCGGTTCGGTACTTTGTCTACGCAATCTTCAACCGTTACGCGCGCCATCAGTGGCCTCCACAGTGCAACCCAGGTCAGAAGCGCTGTATCTAAGCCCAAAATGACCTGTTGACAAGCGGGAAATGGGGCCAGCCGATGCTCAGATCGGCACGACCTCGGCGCGGTCTTCCTCGGGCAGCGCCGCCAGCATCTCACGCACCGTTTTCCCCAGCACCGGATGGCGCCATTCCGGCGCAATATCGGCCAGGGGCACCAGCGCAAAGGCCCGGTCCTGCAAGCGCGGATGGGGCAGGATCAGCCGGTCAGGTGCGCTGCGCGCCTGTGTTTGCGGGTCAAGCGCGTGCCAGGCCCGAAACATATCGAGATCAGGCGCCACCCGGTCCCCGGCAAAGACCAGATCCATATCCAGCGTCCGCATACCCCAGCGCTGCACCCGCTCGCGCCCGAAACGGGCCTCTACCGCATGCAACTCGCTCAGGATTTCCTGCGGCGCGGCATCCGTTTCAATCAGGATCGCGGCGTTCACGTAATCTGGTCCCGCGCCTGCGGGAAAACATGGGGTTGAGTAAAAGCGGCTCACCGCGCGAATCACCACGCCCCCGGCGGCAAGCGCCTGGATTGCGTGACCCAAGGTCAACTCTGGCGGGTGATCTTCGAATTTCAGGTTGGCGCCCAGCGCGACACATGAAATTGACCGGATTTCGGTCACTTTTGGCCTCGGAATTAATGTTTGCTCCACTTGCTATATATGACAGTTGTCTTACATTTAAGACCATCATTCCGCCGCATTTGATCACTCACGGGAATATTTGGCGCGATGATACACACCGGAAGGAACAATTATGTTTTATAAGGACGAACGGCTGGCGCTGTTCATCGACGGCTCCAATTTGTATGCCGCAGCCAAAGCATTGGGCTTTGACATCGACTACAAGCTGCTGCGTCAGGAATTCATGCGCCGAGGAAAGCTGTTGCGCGCGTTTTATTACACCGCGCTGCTTGAGAATGACGAATACTCGCCCATACGGCCACTGGTCGATTGGCTGCACTACAATGGATTCACCATGGTGACCAAGCCAGCCAAGGAATACACCGACAGCATGGGGCGTCGGAAGGTCAAGGGCAACATGGATATCGAACTGACCGTCGATGCCATGGAACTGGCACCGCGTGTCGATCATATCGTGCTGTTTTCGGGCGATGGCGATTTTCGCCCGCTGGTGGCCAGCCTGCAACGTCAGGGCGTGCGCGTCTCGGTTGTGTCGACCATTCGCAGCCAGCCGCCGATGATCTCGGACGAGTTGCGCCGCCAGGCCGACAATTTCATCGAGCTTGAAGAGCTGAAGGATGTAATCGGTCGCCCTCCGCGCGAGATGCCCGCCGAAAGCCGGAGCGTGGTCGCGGCCACAAGCTGACCTGACGGGCAAACGGACAACATAGTAAAGGCGCGGCCGGGCCACCCCGGACCGCGCTTTCACTATTGTTAGGTGCTGAAAATACCGCCCTGATACCCGCAGGCCATGTCAGATTCGTGACAAACCCGCCGCAAGGCGTGCGAAGCGCTGGACCAACCCCACCGAAAGCCTTACCTGTCCCCGGCAAGGAGATGCCGCGATGACACACCCACCTCTGACTCTCTATCTGGCCGCGCCGCGCGGGTTTTGCGCCGGTGTCGACCGGGCCATCAAGATCGTCGAAATGGCGATCGAGAAATGGGGCGCACCAGTCTATGTGCGCCATGAAATCGTGCATAATAAATTTGTGGTGGACGGCCTGCGCGCCAAAGGGGCCGTGTTCGTAGAAGAGCTGGAAGACTGCCCCAATGACCGCCCGGTGATTTTCTCGGCCCATGGGGTGCCCAAGGCGGTGCCCGCTGAGGCGGAAAAGCGCCAGATGATCTATGTGGACGCCACCTGCCCGCTGGTCTCGAAAGTGCATATCGAGGCGCAGCGGCACGCCGATAGCGGCTTGCAGATGATCATGATCGGCCACAAGGGCCACCCCGAGACCATCGGCACGATGGGGCAATTGCCCGAAGGCGAGGTGCTGCTGGTCGAAACGGTGGAAGATGTGGCGCAGATTGCCGTGCGCGACCCCGATAAGCTGGCCTATGTCACCCAGACCACGCTGTCTGTGGATGATACCCGCGATATCGTGGCCGCCCTGCAGGCCCGGTTCCCGCTGATCGTGGGACCACATAAAGAAGATATCTGCTACGCCACCACCAACCGTCAGGAGGCGGTGAAAGAGGTGGCGCCGAAGGTGGACGCTCTGCTGGTGGTGGGCGCGCCGAACTCGTCCAATTCGCGGCGTCTGGTCGAGGTCGGTGCCAAGGCGGGCTGCGCCTATGCTCAACTGGTGCAACGCGCCGATCAGATCGACTGGCGCGCGCTGAAGGGCATCCGTTCCGTCGGGATCACCGCAGGGGCCTCGGCCCCCGAACTCTTGGTCAACGAGGTCATCGACGCCTTCCGCGCCCGCTATGACGTGACGGTCGAAATGGTCGAAACCGCTGTCGAGAACGTGGAATTCAAAGTGCCCCGCGTGCTGCGCGTCCCGGCATGAGCCGCATTCCCACCGCACCTCTGCTGTTGGCCCTTGCCGGTCTGATCCCTTTTGTCTGGGGCGCTGCCACCTACCTGAATGGTGGGTTGCAGACCTGGGGCGCAGCGCATCTGGGGCCGCGTTTCGTGGGCCCCTACGTGCAACTGTTCTATGGCTCTGTGATCCTCAGCTTCATGTCCGGCGTGCTCTGGGGCTTTGCCACCAAGACATCCGGTAGCCGCGCCGCAACCGGCTATGCGCTCTCGGTCCTGCCCGCGCTCTGGGCGTTTTTCATGACCGGCGGCGGGCCGGTCAGCGCAGGCATGAATCTGATCTTCGGCTTTGCCGGGCTGCTGATCCTCGATGCCGCCTTTTCGGCTTGGGGTCTGACACCGCAATGGTGGATGCGGTTGCGCATTCTGTTGACGGTGATCGTGATCGCCTGCCTGTCAGTAGGAGTGTTCCTGTGAGTGACGACACGCTGCGAATCTATAATGAAAAAGCCGGTGAATACGCTGATCTGACCAGCGATTACAGCGACCCGTTGCTGGACGATTTCATCGCGCGCCTGCCGCAAGGGTCAACCGTCCTCGATCTGGGCTGCGGCCCCGGTGATGCAGCAGCGGCCATGGCCAGAGCGGGCCACAAGGTCGATGCGCTGGATGGCTCCGCCGAGATGGTGGCGCTGGCCGACACCCATCCCGGCGTCACCGCAAAACTTGCCACCTTCGAGCAATTGCAGGGCAGTGACCTTTATGACGGGGTCTGGGCCAATTTCAGCCTGCTGCATGCGACCCGAGATGCGTTTCCCGCCCATATGGCCGCGATCAAAGACGCACTGAAGCCCGACGGGCTGTTCCATATCGGGATGAAGCTGGGCACCGGCGCCGGTCCCGACCGGTTGGGTCGCTACTATACCTACTACACGCAGGAAGAGCTTGAGGATCGGATGATGGAGGCCGGTTTCACCCTGATTGACCAGCATTTCGGGGCTTCCGAAGGGCTGGACGGGCAGATGGCCGACTGGATCGTGGTGCGCGCCCATGGCTGAGCTGTTTGCCTATACCGATGGCGCCTGCTCCGGCAATCCCGGCCCCGGTGGCTGGGGCGTGCTGATGCAGGCGATGCGGGGCGACACGGTGATCAAGGAGCGCGAGCTAAAGGGCGGCGAGGCCCTGACCACCAACAACCGGATGGAATTGCTGGCCGCGATCGCGGCGCTTGAGACGTTGGAGAGGGCCTCGAAGATCACCATCGTGACCGACAGCGCCTATGTGAAGAACGGCGTCACCGGCTGGATTCACGGCTGGAAACGCAATGGCTGGAAAACCGCCAGCAAGAAGCCGGTCAAGAATGTCGAACTCTGGCAGCGGCTGGACGAAGCGCAGCGCCACCATGACGTGACCTGGGAATGGGTCAAGGGCCATGCCGGACACCCCGAGAACGAACGGGCGGACGAATTGGCACGCGCCGGTATGAAGCCCTTCAAGCCCGGAAAAGCCAGCGCATGACGCTGCTGTCGCTACTGGATTACGGCTCGGTGCTGATCTTTGCGCTGACGGGCGCGCTGGTGGCGAGCCGGGCGCAGCTTGATCTGGTGGGCTTTGCCTTCATGGCCAGCCTGACGGCAGTGGGCGGCGGCACGGTGCGCGACGTACTGCTGGACCGCCACCCGGTCTTCTGGGTCGCAAACCCCACCTATATCCTGATTGCCACGGGCGCAGCGGTGCTGGTGTTCTTCACCGCGCATCTGGTCGAGAGCCGCTATAACTGGCTGGTCTGGCTGGACAGCTTCGCGCTGTCCATCGCCGTGGCCGCAGGGTCCGGCGTGGCCCTGGAACTGGGTCAGCCGCCGATGATTGTCGTGCTGATGGGCATGATCACCGGGTGCCTTGGCGGATTGATGCGGGACGTGGTAAATGATGAGCTGCCGCTGGTGCTGAAACAGGGGCAGCTCTATGTCTCCTGCGCCTTTGCCGGAGCCTGTGTTGCAGTTCTGGCCAACTGGCAGAGCCTGCCCGAGATCGTAGTCCTGGCCGCCTCTGCCGCCACCTGCTGGGGTCTGCGGGCCGGGTCGCTGCTGTTTGGGTGGCAATTGCCGGTTTACAAATCGCGCCCGCCGCGCCAGTAGCGTTAGCGTCGGTTGCGCCAGGCCTGCCAGAGCCAGATCACCAGCAGCGCGCCCAGAACCGCGCCGACGAACCCGGCCATGGCACCCATCACCGAGGTCAGAAAGCGCAGGACAAACCCGCCGATCAGCGCGCCGACGATGCCGATGAACATGGTGGTGGGGATATCCGCCTCGATCCGCATCAGGCGTGTGGCCAGAAACCCCGCCGCCGCGCCCACCACGATCAGCATCACCACCGCCATCTCATTTCCTCCAATGGGTCGGCACGATGATCAGCGCGCCGACCGAGGACAGGATCGCGTTCATCCCCGGCGAACCGAAGCCGAATCCAAACATGATCCGGACGAAATAGAACAGAAACGCCCCGCCCACGCAGATGATGATGGATTGCAGATAGCCGTTATGGGTGAACCCGGTCTTTTCCGCCAGATACCCGACGATCCCGGCAATCACAACCGTTCCAAACAGAACCAAGAACATGGGCACCCCTCCTCAGAGATTAGTTCCTTTGGCAACCGGCCAGCCGCGCAGAAACGTTTCGCTATCCTGCGCGCCCTTACCCGCCCGTTGCAAGCGGGTGAGGGCAATCGCCCCGGTGCCGCAGGCCACACGCAGCGCGTCGTCCAGCACCTCGCCCGGCGCGCCCTGCCCCTCGGCCAGACATGATCCGAGCAGTTTCACACGGTCACCGCCGATCTCGGTCCAGGCACCGGGAAACGGGGCCAGTCCACGGATCTGGCGGTCAATCTCGGTCGCAGGCCGCGCCCAGTCGACCTTAGCCTCAGCCTTGTCGATCTTGCTGGCATAGGTGACGCCCGCCTCGGGCTGTGGGTCCGGTGTCAGTTGCTCGAGCCGCTCCAGCGCCTCGACGATCAGCTCTGCCCCCATGCCAGACAGGCGGTCATGCAGCGTGCCGGTGGTTTCTGAGTCGCCAATATCCGTGGTCTGGCGCAACAGAACCGGGCCGGTATCCAGCCCCGCCTCCATCTGCATGATGCAGACACCGGTCTGAGCATCGCCCGCCATGATGGCGCGGTGAATGGGCGCCGCGCCGCGCCAGCGCGGCAACAGGCTGGCATGAATGTTGAGGCATCCGCGCGCAGGCGCATCCAGAATGGCTTGCGGCAGGATCAGCCCATAAGCGACCACCACTGCGACATCCGCGTTCAGCTCCGCAAACTGCGCCTGTTCCTCGGCGGATTTGAGCGAGATCGGATGGCGCACCTCTAGCCCCAGCGCTGCGGCGCGCGCATGTACCGACGTCGGGCGATCCTTCTTGCCACGCCCGGCGGGTCGGGGTGGCTGGCAATAGACGGCGGCGATCTCGTGCCCTGCGGCAACCAGCGCGTCGAGCACCGGGACCGAGAAGTCGGGCGTTCCCATGAAGATGATCCGCATCCGCCCTACCCCAGCTTCCGCGCCTTGCGCAGCAGCATGTCACGTTTGACCTTGCTGAGATTGTCGAAATACATCCGCCCGTTCAGATGATCGATCTGGTGCTGCACCGAGGTCGCCTCGATCCCGACAAAATCGCGCCGGTCGATCACGCCCTGCTCGTTCAGGAACCGCACCGTCACCGCGCGCGGGCGTTTGACCTTGGCCGAGACGCCGGGCAGGTTCGGGCTGGCCTCTTCATGTTCGCGCAGTTCGATCGAGCTGTGCAGAACCTCCGGATTGGCCAGACGCACCACCCGGCCACGCTCGGTTGAACCATCGACTACCGCCAGCCGCAGCATCACCCCGATCTGGGGCGCGGCGAGGCCGACGCCGGGCATCGCCTCCATCGTGTCGATCATGTCGTTCCAGATGACGCGGATGTCGTCGGTGATCTCGCTCACCTCATCGGCCCGGCTGCGCAAACGCTTGTCGGGCCAGGGCAAACAGGGGCGGACGCTCATGCCCGCGCCCGCTCACGTTTCAGTTTCTGCATCTTGCGAGTGATCATCTGCCGCTTGAGCGGCTTGAGATAGTCGATAAAGAGCTTGCCGTTCAGATGGTCGATCTCATGCTGCACACAGGTCGCCCAGAGCCCGTCGAACGTGTCGCTCTGCGGATTGCCATCGCGGTCGATCCATTCCACATCGACCACTTTTGGGCGCGTCACCTCGGCGAATTGTTCCGGGATCGACAGGCAGCCTTCCTCATAGACATTGACCTCCTCGGACGAGGCCACCACCTGCGGGTTGAACATCACCATAGGACGCGGCGTCTCGCCCTCTTCCTTGATGCAATCCAGCACGATCAGCCGCTCCAGCACCCCGATCTGCGGCGCGGCCAGACCGATACCCGGCGCGTCATACATCGTCTCCAGCATGTCATCAGCCAGCTGGCGCAGATCGTCGGACAGGTCAGAGACCGGCGTGCAGACCTTTTTCAGGCGGGGATCGGGATGGATCAGGATCGTGCGTTTCATGAGGTTGATTTAGGCGATTGCCCGCGCCGCCGCAACGCCCCTTGAACACGGCCCGTTTGTCGTTAGCTTGCCTGAGACACTCAAGGGGCGACCTCATGCATTTCAACACACTCAACGACCGCCGCGGCACGTTCAGCACCAAATGGGACAAGATGGAGCGGGGCTTTGGCGTCTCGCCCGAGGACGGGCTGGCCATGTGGACCGCCGATTCCGATTTCCCGACCGCACCCTGCGTGATCGACGTGGTGCGTGAGGCGGCAGAGCATGGCGTGTTCGGCTATTCCTGGGTCTACCCGGAATATCTGCAATCGGTGCAATGGTGGATGAAGACCCGCCACAATTGGGAAATCGAGACCGATTGGGTATTGACCACGCAAGGTCTGGGCAACGGCATCGCGCTGGCGCTGGATGTCTGGAGCCAGCCGGGCGATGGCGTGGTGATCTTTTCGCCCGTCTATCACGAGTTTGCACACAAGATTAACAAAACAGGCCGTCGCGTGGTCGAATGCCCGCTGGCACGCGAGGGAGATACCTACAGTCTGGACCTCGACGATGCGCAAAGCCGCCTGACAGGTGACGAATCGATGCTGATCTTCTGCTCACCGCAGAACCCGTCGGGCCGGATCTGGACAGCGCAGGAACTGCGCGACGTGGCCGATTTTGCCGCGCGTAACGATCTGATCCTGATCTCGGACGAGATCCATCACGATCTGGTTTATCCCGGCGAAACCTTCGTGCCGATGGATGTCGCCGCACCCGCGCACCGGAACCGGATGGTCTATCTGACGGCGGCCTCCAAGACCTTCAACATCGCCGGTCAGCGCACCGGCAACATGATCATTCCCGACGCCGACCTGCGCGCCGCGATGAAACACCGTCTGGCCACGCTGGATTACTCGCCCAGCGCGCTTGGCGTGCAGATGATCATGGCGGCCTACTCGCCGGAGGGCGCGGATTGGGTCGACGCGCAGGTGGCGCATCTGGACGAAAACCGCCGGGTCTTTGACGACGCCATCAACGCGATTCCCGGCGTGCGGTCGCTGCCGCTGCAATCCACCTATCTGGCCTGGGTCGATTTTGCGGGCACCGGAATGGCGCCAGATGAGGTCGCGACCCGCATTCGTGACGAGGCGAAAATCGCCGTCTCGCCCGGCCCCGGTTTCGGCACTGGCGGCGAGACGTTCCAGCGATTCAATCTGGCCACCCAACGCGCCCGCGTCGAAGAGGCAGGCCGCCGGATGCAACACGCCTTCCGCGACCTGCAATAGATGCTGCGCCGGGCCCTGTTGCGCGGCGCGCTCCTGATCCTTGCCGTCGCGGTTGTCTTTGTTATCTGGGACCGCTACGGCCCCCGCGAATCTGCGCCGGACATGGCCCCTGCGGTGGAACAGGTCGATCATATCCTCATCGAGAAATCCGCCCGCCGCATGAGCGCAACGGCGGATGGCAAAGTGGTCTTTGAGGCCGAGATCGCATTGGGGTTCAAGCCCGGCGGCGACAAGCAGATGGAAGGTGATGGCAAGACGCCCGAAGGCCATTTCAAGATCAACCGCCGCAATCCGCAAAGCGCGTTTCACCTCTCGCTGGGGCTGGATTATCCCCACCCCGAGGATATCGCCCGCGCCAAGGCGCAAGGCATCGATCCCGGTGGGGATATCTTCATCCATGGCCAGCCCAACGGACTGTCCGTCCTCACCCTGCCCGGCGACTGGACCGCAGGCTGCATCGCGGTCTCCAACGCTGAGATGGAGACGCTCTGGCGGCTGGCACCCATCGGGACTCCAGTCGAAATCAGACCCTAGATGCCTTCGCACGAAAGCGCGTCGCAAACATTGACCGTTTGTATCCCGATCACCGTTAGTCGAACGCGCCTGTGATACCGGCGATGGTAACGCCGACACTGAGGCAAAATAACGTCGATCCTCCCTGAGCCGCGTGGAGGTCTGCATCGCTGACCTCTCCCTCGGAAGGTTGTTGAGGGATATGCAGATAGGCGACCTTTTCGGTATCCGATACAAGCCTGTATTCAACCCCTTCGGGCAGCGGGCCGACCATTTCTTCCAATGCAGCGCGCGTGTCGGTCTCAAGGCGCCTGGCATAGGCCTGATCCGTCAAGGCACGCTCATAGAAAGGGTGCCGCAAATGAGATTGATCCGCTTTCAGCTGCAAGCCCGTACGAGTTGTCATAGCGTTCTCCCAAATCGGTCCGTACCTGCGCCTCTGGTGAACCACCTTACGATGCAGGCCTTGTCTTGATCGATTTGAATTTAGGAACTGAAGCTATCCGGATTTGCGGCTTGCGATTAAGTCTCGTTCATAGTCGCGCCGCGCCCTAGTCTTTGCCAAGCAAAGCAATCGGCGCATCGGGCGCGCGATAGAAATCCAGCGGCGCGCGGTCGGTTGCCGCCGTGCTGCGCTTGAACTCATAATGCATCTCGCCGCCATCTTCCTCGGACGCCACGATCAGACATTGGTAGAGGTGGTTGGCCTCATCATAAAGATCGACCAACCCGCGCAGCCTGGGCGTTGTTGCTGCCTCGACCGAAAAGCCGGTCCGCCACAATCCCAGAACCGGGAAATACTCCTTACCGGCCTCGACCCGCAGCCGGCTGGCCTTCTTGATCCCCTCAAGGCGTGCGGCTTCCAGCCCGGCCCTGACCTCTTTTGAAACATAGGTGCTCATGTGACCCCCCTCACTCCAGCCCGACTCATCCTGCCGCCCGATATAGATATATCAAGCTGAGTCTTTATGACGGTCGCGTTAAATCGGGCTCACGTTGCCGCGAATCCCCATTACCTGTGCATGGGTGCAGGGGGTCTGCGCGCCGATGGCATTGGGCAAGGCCACCCTTCGGGACTAGGTTTGAGCCAACACAGAGATGGAGAGCGATATGGGTCTTTTGATCGACGGCGTGTGGCACGACCAATGGTATGACACCAAGACAACCGGCGGCGCGTTCAAGCGCAGCGAGGCGAAGTTCCGCAACTGGATCACCGCCGATGGCAGCCCCGGCCCCTCGGGCGAGGGCGGTTTTGCGGCCCAATCCGGTCGCTACCACCTTTATGTCAGCATGGCCTGCCCCTGGGCGCACCGGACCCTGATCTTTAGGCAACTCAAAGGCTTGGCCGATCACATCTCGGTTTCGGTGGTGCATCCCGACATGCTGGATCAGGGCTGGACCTTTGAGATGGACGACTACGGCGCAACGGGCGACACGCTTTACGGCCTGACCCATGCGCATCAGGTCTATACCAAGGCGGACCCCGGCTTCAGCGGCCGCGTCACCGTGCCGATTCTGTGGGACAAGGAACGCGAAACCATCGTCTCGAACGAAAGCGCCGAGATCATCCGCATGTTCAACTCTGCCTTTGACGGGCTGACCGGCAACACGCTGGACTTTTGGCCCGAACCCATGCGCGATGCGATCGAAAACGTGAACGCCCGCATCTACGACAGCGTCAACAATGGCGTCTATAAATGTGGATTTGCCACGACACAGGCCGCCTATGACGCGGCAATCGATCCGCTCTTTGACCGTCTGGATTGGCTGGAAGAGCGCCTGTCACGCAACCGCTACCTGATGGGCGAGCAGCTGACCGAGGCCGACTGGCGGTTGTTCACCACGCTGATCCGGTTCGATCCGGTCTATCACCTGCATTTCAAATGCAACCGCAACCGGCTGGTGGATTACCCCAACCTCTGGGCCTATACGCGCGAGCTGTACCAATGGCCGGGCGTGGCGCAGACGGTGAATATGGATCACATCGTGCGCCACTATCACTACAGCCATGACAGCATCAATCCGCACCGCATCATCCCGACCAATCCGGTTCTGGATTATGGCACGCCGCATGGGCGCGATCAGCGGCCTGCCGCGTAATGCTCGACCATGGCCGCCAGATCTTCTGGCGGCATTTCGCTCTGCAGGAAGGCGCAGGCGTTCGGGCTATGGGCAAAGACCGACCCGTCGGAAAAGAAGGTGGTATTGGTCACAAAAATCACCCGCGCCTCAGGGCGCCGATAGCTGGCGAAATCGGCGACCGCCAGCGCGCTGCCCTCGTCCAGCACAAGGTCCAGCACAATGATCTCATATGGATCACGATAGAGCGCCAGAATCGCCGCCTCTTGCGACGCAACCAGCGTCACCTCTGCGCCTTGCCGTTTCAGGTGGCGCTTCCAGAGCAAACCCAATCCCGGGTTGCTTTCAACAATCAAAACATTCATCACAGACTACGGGTGCCTAAGCTAGGACTGATCTGGTGGCACCACTCCCCTGTCTAGGTCTTGTGATCAATTTCTTAACAATCTCTTAACGGGCCTCTGAATGAGGCCTGAAGGGCCGTTAATGCTTGTATTACAGGCGGATTTCCGCTTGAAGCGGGGCAAATGCTGTCTCATCTCCGATCTGATTGCACAAATGGATCAAATGTCACCAACCCATTCCAGAGCCCCCCGAGACCATGGCGGCGGTATCGATTCCGCCATTGCAGCACATGGTGGAACACGCGCGGGTTGGCTGGATTTGTCGACCGGTATCAACCCCGAACCCTACCCCCTGCCCGCCTTTACGTCCCAGGATTGGGCCGCACTTCCCGACCAGGCTGCCTTTACCGGGCTTGAGGCCGCCGCGCGGCAGTTCTGGCAGGTGCCAGATGGGGCCCGCATCTTGCCCGCGCCCGGCGCCTCGGCCCTGATCGCCCGCATCCCTGCGCTGGCCCCGGCGGGTCGGGTTCAGATCACAACGCCCACCTATAATGAACATGCCGCAGCATTCGCCGCGCAGGGTTGGCAGGTCGCAGAGTCCGGCCCGGCAGAGGCGCTGGTGATCGTGCATCCCAACAACCCCGATGGGCGGATCTGGAGCGAACAGGATGCCGATGCGCCGCTGACGGTCATCGACGAAAGCTTCTGCGACGTGATGCCGTCGCGCAGTCTTGCGCATCTCGCGGCGCGGCCCCGCACCCTCATCCTGAAGAGCTTCGGCAAATTCTGGGGGCTCGCCGGTCTGCGCTTGGGCTTTGCCATCGGGCGACCGGACCTTATCGACCGACTTGGTGATTTGACCGGACCCTGGGCCGTATCGGGTCCGGCGCTGCGGATCGGCGCTCTGGCCCTGCGCGACGGTGGCTGGGCGGTAGAGACGCGCGCACGGCTAGAGCGCGACGCGGCACGTCTGGACGGGATGTTGACCCGCGCCGGGGCCGAGCTGGAGGGGGGAACATCGCTGTTTCGCCTCTACCGCGTGGATGATGCCGCCGCCTGGCAGGACCGATTGGCCGAGGCCCATATCTGGAGCCGTATCTTTCCCTATTCGCCCCATTACCTGCGCCTTGGCCTGCCCCCCGCCTCGGGTTGGGAGCGGCTGGAAGCCGCGCTATGACCACCGCCGCGCTGCTGGCCTGCGCGATGCTGCTGGACGCCGCGCTTGGCGAGCCGGACTGGCTGTGGTCGCGGCTGCGCCATCCCGCCGTGTTGATGGGCGATGCCGTACGCTTTCTGGACAACCACTTGAACGACGGCACCCACAAGCGACTCAAAGGCGTCGTCGCGACCATGCTATTGGCGCTGGCTGCGATGCTGATCGGATGGGGGCTGGCCGCGTTTGGACCGGTCGTAGAGATCCTCTGCTGCGCGATGCTGCTGGCCCAGAAATCACTGGTTCAACATGTGAGGGACGTGGCAGAGGCCCTGCGCGTGTGCCTGCCCGAGGCCCGCGCCAAGGTTGCGCGCATCGTCTCGCGTGACACCAGCGCGATGGACGGCCCCCAGGTTGCCCGCGCGGCGATCGAGAGCGCCTCGGAAAACCTGTCGGACGGGGTGATCGCGCCCGCCTTCTGGTTTTTGCTGGGCGGGTTGCCCGGCCTGCTGCTGTATAAGGCGATCAACACCGCCGACAGCATGATAGGCTATCGCACCGAAAAATATGCGCAGTTCGGCTGGGCCGCCGCGCGCCTGGACGATCTGCTCAACCTGGTGCCCGCGCGGCTGAGCGGCCTGATGATCGCTCTGCTTGCCAACAGGCAATCGCAGTGGCGCGACATCGTGAAAGATGCCGAACGGCATGTCTCGCCCAATGCGGGCTGGCCCGAGGCGGCAATGGCCCGTGCGCTGGGTGTCGCATTGGCCGGTCCACGCAGCTATCACGGCCAGATTCGGCACCTCGCCTGGGTAAATGAAAGCGCCCGCAAAGAAATCGGCGCGCAAGAGATCGCGCGTGCGGTCAAAATTCTCTGGCAGGTCTGGGCATTGACCCTTGGCCTTGTCATGTTTGGAATCGTAATCTCGCTGCTGAGGTAAGAGGAGACAAGAATGATCAAAGCGACTGTCCTGGGCCTCGCCCTGCTGGGGGCCTCTCCGGTGCTGGCGCAATGCGGCGGTGATTTCGGCTCTTTCGTGGACAGGCTGAAAAGCGAGGCCACCGGCGCCGGTCTCGATCCTGAGACGGTTGATGCGTTCTTCAAGACAGTGCGCCAGGATCCCAAGGTGCTGCGCGCCGATCGCGCGCAAGGTGTGTTCCAGAAACCTTTCATCAGTTTCTCCGACCGCCTGATCTCGCAAAACCGCGTCGACCGGGGCGCGGCGATGGAGGAGAAATACAGCGATGTCTTCGACCGGATCGAGGCGGAATATGGCGTGAACCGCGGCGTTCTGCTGGCCTTCTGGGCGTTTGAGACCGACTACGGCGGCTTTCAGGGTGATTTCAACACCCGCAACGCGCTGGTGACGCTGGCCCATGACTGCCGCCGCCCCGAGTTGTTCCGCCCGCAGATCTTTGCCGCGCTCGAACTGCATGCGCGTGGCGATTTCGACCCGGAGCGCACCAAAGGGGCCTGGGCGGGCGAGATCGGCATGGTGCAGATGCTGCCGCGCGACATTCTGGTCAACGGCGTGGACGCCGATGGCAGCGGCAAGGTCGAGCTTGCAACCTCCGCCCCCGACGCGCTGGTATCGGGTGCCAAGATGCTGGAACATATGGGCTGGCAGGCAAACGAGCCCTGGCTGCAGGAAGTCACCGTGCCCGACACTCTGGACTGGTCACTGACCGGTGCCTCAAAACCGCGCAGCGTCGCGGAGTGGCAAGCCATGGGTGTGGCAGCGCGCGAGGGCGATCTGGCCGCAGGTGACATGCAAGCGACGATCATCCTGCCACAGGGGCACAAGGGGCCAGCATTTATCGCCTATCCGAATTTCAACGTCTATTTCGAGTGGAACCAGAGCTTTGTCTACGTTCTGACCGCCGCCTATTTCGCCACCCAGCTGGAAGGCGCGCCAGCCTATCAGCGCGGTACGCCCGAGGCCGGGTTGAACGGCGCGCAGATGAAGCAGCTACAGACCAAGCTACAGGAACGCGGCTATGACGTGGGCGACGTGGACGGCATTCTGGGCGCACGCACGCGGGCGGCGGTTCAGACAGAACAGCAACGGCTGGGGTTGCCCGCCGATGCCTGGCCAACGCCGGAGTTGCTGCGCCAGCTATGATCCATCATCGGGGCGAACGGGAAACCGCTGGCCCTTTTCGTCAATCAGGATCAGCCGACCGTCCCGGCGCACAAACAGGTCGCAGCGGTTGAAGCCGTGGTCGAAGGCCGTGCAGATGCTGCCATCCTCGGCAATCCGGTAGGTGCCGAAGGCAGTGCCGCCGCTGCCATAGGTATAGGAATACGCACCATCAGCCGAATACCTGGATTGACCATCGTCATAGAAGGTCAGCGTGCGCCCCTCAAACGCGTCAAGCTCGGCCATGGATAGCGGCTCTTCGCCCGGCCTCAGGGTCCAGTCTGCGGCCCAGACGGGCAGGCCCAGAAACAGCAAGGGTATTGCAAGGCGTAACATGGCGCCATCATGACCCGATCCACGCAGCAAGGGGAGTCACGTTGCGGTGAAGCCGCTACCGGCTGAGCCCCAGTTGAATCCGCATCGGCAATCGCCCGTTGCTGCGCCGGTTGAACAGGATCAGCCGGTCTTCGGTCAGGGCCAGATCACAGCGGCTGAAGGTCTTGCGAAAGCTCAGGCACAGATCGCCCTCGCGGCGCAGCTTGAGCACGCCCATCGAGACACCCCGTTTCAGCCTGTCATAGAGCGAGTTCGGCACCCTGACCGCGCTGCGTCGGCGGCTCGTAGGCCGCAGCAGCTTCGGTTTGCGGTCGGAAAACATCCTGAAATGAGTGCCATAGCCGGACCAACCCACTTTGCCCAAATTTACTTCCTCGGCGCGAATCGCGCTGGCAGAAATCACGAGAATAAAAACAACACACAATTGAAACATGGCCTCATATTAGCAGAAATCCGCCGATAGAGCGAATCCGGGGCGATCAGGCCACCATCGCCTCGGCCTTCTTGAGATCAACCGAAACCAGCTGGCTCACGCCCTGTTCCTGCATGGTGACGCCAAACAGCCGGTCCATCCGCGCCATGGTTACCGCATGGTGGGTGATGATCAGGAAGCGGGTTTCGGTCTGGCGGCACATCTCGTCCAGCAGGTCGCAGAAGCGGGTCACGTTGGCATCGTCAAGCGGCGCGTCGACCTCGTCCAGAACGCAGATCGGGGCCGGGTTGGCAAGGAAGACCGCAAAGATCAGCGCCATCGCCGTCAGGGTCTGTTCGCCCCCCGACAACAGGCTGAGCGTCGAGAGTTTCTTGCCCGGAGGCTGGCACATGATTTCCAGCCCCGCATCCAGCGGATCGTCGCTTTCGACCATGACCAGATTGGCCTCGCCGCCGCCAAAGAGGTGCTTGAACAGCATCGAGAAGTTGGAATTGACCTGCTCGAACGCGGTCAGCAGCCGTTCCCGGCCCTCGCGGTTGAGGCTGGCGATGCCGCTGCGCAGGGTCTTCACCGCCTCTTCTAGATCCGCCTTTTCCGATTGCAGCGTGTCATGCTCTTCCTGCACTTCGCGCGCATCTTCCTCGGCGCGCAGGTTGACCGCACCCATCGCATCACGCTGGCGCTTGTGCCGGTTCACCTCAGCCTCCAGCGTGTCGGCATCGGGCATGCTGTCGGGATCGGCCTCCAACTGGTTCAGCAACTGGTTCGGGGTGAGCTGCTGATCCTCGGCGATGCGCTCGGCGGCGGCACTCACGGTTTCGCGTGCGGCTTCGGTCCGCGCCTCGGCAGCAGCGCGGGCCTCGCGCGCCTCAGAGGCCAGACGTTCGGCGTCCCGCTCGGCAATCATCGCCTCGCGCTGTGCGCTTTCTGCCCCGGCCAGCGCATCCGCTGCGGCGGCCTTGCGGGCCTCGGCGGCGTCGATCTGGTCGCTCAGCTCCTCCCGCGCCTCGGCGATCTCGGCGGGGACCGACATGGCTTCGGTCAGATCCTCTTCCGAGCCAGCCTTGCGTTCAGCCAGTTCGGCTATCCGCTTTTCAGCGGTGTCCAACCTGTACCGCCAGCCGCTGATATCCTTGGTCACTTCCTGAGCGCGCCGAGTCCGCGCCTCACCCTCGCGACGCACCTCGTCATGGCTGGAGCGGTGGGTGAGCATGGTGATCCGAGCCGCCTCGACGGTCTGCTTGACGTCTTCCACATGGCCGCGTGCGGTATCCAGATCGCCCAGATCGGTCAGCCCGGCCTCGGCCTCTTTGAGGCTGGCGCGGGCGGCCATGGCGTCTTCCTTGTGGCGGTTCACGGCAAGGCTCAGGGTTTCCAGACGGCCTTGAGAAAGATTGCGTTCCGCCTCGGCCCGGCTCAGCGCGCGCGCGGCTTCGGCAACGCGCTGGTCGGCGGCCCGGCGGGCATCACGGGCGCGACGGTCGGCCTCGGTCACCTCGGCCAATTGCCGCGACAGCGCCTCATGGGCGGCGCGGGCGCCATCGGCCTGCGCCTCGACCCTTGCAAGTTCCTGTTTCAGCGTCTCAAGCCGGTTGAGCTGTTCCAGCCGCAGGGCCGCCGCACTTGGCGCGTCCTCTGCCCAGGCGCGGAACCCGTCCCAACGCCAGAGATCACCGCCCCGACTGACCAGCCGCTGACCCGGTTTCAGCAGCGGCTGCAAACGGGCCGCATCTTCGCTGTCGACCAAGCCGATCTGCGCGATCCGCCGGGTCAGCCGGTCAGGTCCCGAGACATGCAGCGCCAGCGGCTCTGCCCCGTCCGGCAAGGGCTGATCCGCATCATATCCAGCGATCTGAACCCAGCCCGAGGGGCCATCATCATCAGCCAGCGGCGCGCGCAGGTCGTCGGCCAAGGCCGCCCCCAGCGCCTTTTCATAGCCCGCCGCCACCCGCATCAGGTCGAGAACCTGCCCACCTTCGGCAGTGTCGCGTTCAACCAGCTTGGCCAGCGCGGCGGTTTCCGCCCGGATCGCCCCGGCCTCACCCTCGGCCTCGGAGCGTTGCGCGCGGGCTTCGGCCTCGCGCGATTGCGTCTCGTTGCGCAGCTCGTCGGCGGCAGCCAGCGCTTCTTCCGCCGCCTCGGCAGCTTCGCTTGCCTCTTCCTGCGCCTCGTGAGCTGTTGCGAAATCCTCTTCGGCCTGCGCCACGGCACGATCCGCCTCTTCCATCGCGGCTCGCGCTTTGGTTTCCTCGCCCTCGGAGCGGGCCAGTGTCTTGCGGCCATCCTCAACCAGCCGCTGGGCCGACTGATGCCGCGCCGCCAGCCGCGCCACATCCTCAGTCACCTGCGACAGATGATCCTCGCGCTGCTGCAGGACCCGCGCCGCCTCGCTGGAAGCTTCGGCCGCTTCGGCGAGCCGCTCATCGTGCCCCTCGCCCGCCTTGGCAAGTTCACGCGCCTCCCATTCAAGGCGCTCGATGGTTTCGCCCGCATCCTTGTTCAACCCGGTCTCGCGCTCGATATCATGGCCAAGCTGGGTGACGCGGGCGGTCAGGGTTTCGACCGTCTGGCGCGCGCGCGCCTCCTGATCATCCAGCGTGCCGCGTTCGACGATCAGCCGTTGCAGCACCGCCGCGGCAATGGCCTCTTCCTCGCGCAGGGGCGGCAGGGTTTCCTCGGCGGTGGCGCGGGTTTTTTCCGCCTGCCGTGCGGCGGCTTCGGCGCGGGCGGCCTCAGATGTACGATCACGCAGCACATCTTCGGCGGTCAGGCGGGCCACATCGGCCTCTTTCCAACGCCGATAGAGCAGCATGCCCTCGGCCTGCCGCAACTGTTCGCCAATCTCGCGATAACGCGCCGCCTGCCGGGCCTGCCGGGCCAACTGTGCCAGCTGCGCGGCCAGTTGTTCCAGCACGTCATCGACACGGGTCAGATTGGTCTCGGTTCCCTTGAGTTTCAGCTCGGCCTCATGCCGCCGCTGATAGAGGCCCGAAATGCCCGCCGCCTCTTCCAGAATGCGCCGCCGGGCCTTGGGCTTGGCGTTGATCAGCTCGGCGATCTGCCCCTGCCGCACCAGCGCGGGCGAATGCGCTCCGGTCGAGGCGTCAGCAAACAGCATCTGAATATCACGGGCGCGCACATCCTTGGTGTTGGCCTTATAGGCGCTGCCTACGTCGCGGGTGATCCGGCGCACGATTTCCAGATTGTCGCTATCGTTGAACCCGGCGGGCGCAAGGCGTTCACCATTGTCCAGCAGCAGCGAAACCTCGGCAAAGTTGCGGGCGGGCCGTGTGGCGGCCCCGGCAAAGATCACATCCTCCATGCCGCCGCCGCGCATCGCCTTGGGGCGGTTTTCGCCCATCACCCAGCGCAGCGCCTCAAGCAGGTTGGACTTGCCACAGCCATTGGGACCGACAACACCGGTCAGCCCGTCCGCGATCACCAGATCGGTCGGGTCCACAAAGCTCTTGAAGCCGGTCAATCTGAGTTTCGTGAAGCGCAAAGGCGGGCTTTCGTGATTCCTGTGTCAATCGAGACTGCGCCCGGAAACACCGCAAGTCAACGGATGTGACGCCCTATATGGGCTGACGGGCGCAGTTATCCACAACATCTGGACGAGATTCGCTCGTCTCTGGCCAACTACCGTGCCCGGCCTGTTGCGGCGGGCAGCGCCCAGTCTTTCGGCCTGCCCCCACAATCCAGAACCCCGGTCATCACTGCCTGATCGCCCAGAACGCCCACGACCTGACAGCCCGAGACCTGTTCCATAGCGATGCCAGCGCGTGGCCCGATCGGGCCGAGGCGCGGCGCATATTGCGGGTTCACGCGGACCGCCTCGGCCAGATCTCCGCGCAGCCGGACGTCAAAGACACTGCCGTCCACAACAAGCCGCGTAACAGGGGCACCTCGAAACTCGGGGCTGGCAGCACCACAGGCCGCGACGAGCAAAATCGGAACACATCGCCACATGCGCGCAGATTGCACGGCAAAATGTTAAGAAATCCCTCAAATATGGGCGCGCAGCAGTTGACCCAACCGCCGGATGCCTTCCTCGGCCTCGTCCTCCTTGGCGCAGGAGAAACTGAGCCGGATCGTGTTGTCCCCACTGCCATCAGCAAAAAAGGCCTGACCGGGCACAAAAGCCACCTTGGCGCTGTCCACCGCCTTGGCCAGCAGCGCATCCCCGTTCAGATGAACCGGCAGCGTCACCCAGATGAACATGCCGCCCTCGGGCCGGGTCCAGGTCGTGCCCGCAGGCATATGCCGCTCCAGCGCCGCCAGCATCCGGTCACGCCGACGCGCATAGACCTCGCGCAGCATTGCCACATGGCGTTCGAAATGCCGTTCGGCCACGTCACAGATCACCACCTGGTTCAATGTCGGCGTATGAAGGTCCGAGGCCTGTTTCAGCAAGACCATCTTGGAGATGATCGGCTGCGCCGCCACGACCCAGCCCATACGCACGCCCGGCGACAGGGTTTTCGAAAAACTGCCGCAATGGATCACCCGACACGCATCCAGATCGCCCTTGCGCGCCTGTTCCAGCGCCAGAAGGGGCGGAACCGGCTCGCCATCATAGCGCAGCGCCCGATAGGCGGCATCGTCGATGATCGGGCAATCCAGTTCTTCCGCAAGATCCAGCAAGCGCTCTCGCCCCGCGAGATCCAGCGTTTCACCGGTCGGGTTGGCGAAATCCGAAGACAGATAAGCAAATTTCACCCGCCCGCCCGCCTCAGCGGCGGCCTTTGCGTAGTCTCCTGCGGCGCGGTTGCCCTGCAGGTTCAACTGTTCGAAATTCGGCTCATAAGCGTTGAACGCGGCCAGAGCGCCCATATAGGTTGGCCATTCCACCAGTGCCGTATCGTTTTGTGACAGGAACAACTTGCCAAGATAGTCCAGCGCCTGCTGCGAGCCCGAGGTGATGAGCACCTGTTCAGGGCTACAGCGCACGCCAAGCTCTGCCATATGCTGCACGATCCAGCGACGCAGGGGCAAATGGCCCTCGCTGATCGAATATTGCAACGCATGGGCGCGATTCTCGGTGTTCAGCGCCCGCGCCGTGGCCTCGGCAAATGCGTCGGCGGGAAACAGGTCAGGATCGGGGATGCCGCCCGCAAAGGAGATGATGCCGGGCTGATCCAGCAGTTTCAGCAATTCCCGGATCTCCGACGCCTTCATCCGCGACATGCGGCTGGCCAGCAAATGTTCGACCATCTCTCACCTCCCCTTTCTGAGCTCGGAGTGGATCGTGCGGGTGACAGACAACAAAGTCAATAATTCTGACCTATTGTTACAGAAAATCCTGCGCCGCCCAGCTTGCGTGGGTCAGCAGAGTGTGGTCACATTGATTGACCAATTCCGTGCGAGACCGTTATGCCCTTTCAAAAAGTCCAATCCGAAAAGCTCTCGACCTCGGTGGTACGGCAGATCGAACTTCTGATCCTGCGCGGCATCCTGCGGCCCGGCGAACGCCTGCCAGCGGAACGCGAATTGTCCGAGCGTCTGGGCGTCTCGCGCCCGTCCCTGCGCGAAGCGGTGGCCGAATTGCAGCAGATGGGCCTGCTGACCAGCAAGGCCGGGTCTGGCATCTATGTGGCCGAGGTTCTGGGCTCGGCCTTTTCCCCGGCGCTGACGCAGCTTTTTGCCACCCATGACGAGGCGGTATTTGATTATCTCGCGTTCCGGCGCGATCTGGAGGGGCTGGCCGCCGAACGCGCCGCCCGGCTGGGGTCCGAGAGCGATCTGAAGGTCATCCAGACGGTGTTCGACAAAATGGAGATCGCACAAGACGGGCGCGACGCCGAGGCCGAGGCAAAGCTCGACGCGCAGTTTCACATGGCGATCATCGAGGCCAGCCACAACGTCGTCATGCTGCACATGATGCGGTCCATGTTCGACCTGTTGCGTCAGGGCGTCTTCTACAACCGCCAGATTATGTTCCGCCAGCGCACCACCCGCAGCGCCCTGCTGGACCAGCACCGGGCAATCAACACCGCCCTGCAGGCCCGCGACCCGGACGCAGCCCGCGCCGCCGTCGAAATGCACCTGAGCTATGTCGAACAATGCCTGGCCGATCAGAAGAAGGCCGACCGCAATGAGGCGATTGCCCGTCAGAAGCTGGAACATGAGGCCAGAGCATAGCGCGCAAGCCCGAATCCCGTCAGCGCTACCGTGCCAGAACGTCCTGATACAATTCGGCATATTGCGCCGCGATAACTGGCGCAGCGTAGCTCTGCTCGGCGTGACGCCGTGCAGCGGCCGACATTGCCAGACCAGCCTCTGAGTTTCTGCTTTCAAGGATTGCCCCGATACCTTCCGCAAGATTCGCTTCGTCGAAAGGGCGCGCCAGATGGCCCACTTGCGGATCCGGCACAAGGTCGGTCAGACCGCCGATAGCAAACCCCGCGATCGGCACACCGCAGGCTAAGGCTTCGACCCCGGTATTGGGCAGGTTATCCTGGCGTGAGGGCAAGGCGAAAACATCTGCCGCCGAATAAATCCGCTGCAACTGAGCTGTGTCGTTGACGGGCCCGGTGAAATGAACGGGAAAAGGGAACCCGTCGCTCTGCCCCTCGCTACCGAAAACAATCGCATGCAGGTCCGGAAACCGGGCATGGACGCGCATCATCGCCTCTTTGAGATAAGTAAACCCCTTGCGCGGGTCGCCATCGCCTCCCATGGCACCGAAGACAACCATCGGCGCATCATGCGGAAGGTTCAATCCGCTCCGTGCTGCCGCCTTGTCCAACGGGCGCCACAGATCGGTGTCGATGGCGTTGGGGATGCAACGGACCGGCCAGTCCCGCATCAAGGCGCTTTCGCGGACGCAACTCGCCAGCCAATTGCTGGGGCAAACGATCTGGAACGGGGAAATCCAGTGACGCCGTTTGCGCGTCCAGACCCACCGGTTGATATCGAACCCTCTTTGCGTCGAGTCAGCGTAGCCACTGCGCCATCCCTCCGCTTCGGTGTAATGCTCGGCCCCGCAAAACGCCCACATGTCATGCAGCGTCCAGACCACCGGGCGCCGAATCCGGCCGATCTCGGGGATAGAGATCATGTCGGAATTGACCCAATGGAGATGGGTTATCTGCGGCGCTTGACGGTTGAGGTGATCTGCCAGACCCGAGCGCGCCACCGCCAGCGAGGCGAGCCCCGCCACCTGCGTCGCGGCATATTTCTTGCGTAGATGCCGCGCCCATTCCCGCTGCAATGTACGACGCAGAGATTTGGAACGGCGAAACGGCGCGATATGTTCGGCTTGCGGCCCCTCGACAACGGTCATCTGCGACGCAAGTCCCTGACCAAGACAAGCCAGATGCAGCCGATGCGCCGCGATCGCGGCTCCACCGCCAGTGCTTCCGTAGCTGACATGATTGATTGGTAGCATGGCCATATCCCGATCCGTGTCGCATAGGGTACTCAGTTCGTCCTACCGTATCTGATGGACTTCGGGACGGTTGAAAAGTAACTAAATCAAGGTTTCGCTTTGGATCGAGTTCCCATGTCCGATTTCTGGAAAAAACTGCGTAAAGAGGCGTATATGACATTCGCCCGTCCTGTCGCCAAGCGCCTTCCCAATACCGATTGGGGTGACCGGGCCGCCTACCGCCACGGGTTTTACACCCGACACGGCCGCTGGCCCGGCAACCGTATGCTGTTCAACGATGTGTTGTTCCGCATCAAATCAGGACCGGAGATTGTCAGCCCAGAGCGCACCTTTACGTCGGACAAGGAATTCGTGAAGACCTATGTCGCAGGTATTGCGGGCAACGCCTACAACGTACCAACTCTCGCGATCTTGCGGACTGCAGAAGATGTCGAAACCTTCGATGTTCCCGAACCTTGCGTTATCAAACCTACACATGGCTGCGGCAGCGTAACGATCCTGAAGGACGGGGCCGAACCGGATCGAGCTGCGCTCGCCAATCAGCTGACAGAGAACTACTATTTTGTCGCCCGCGAACGGAATTACAGGCAGCTCAAGGGAAAACTGATTGTCGAGCCGCTGCTCTTTGCCGGGCAAGATGTGAACGACTACAAAGTGTTTTGCTGGAAGGGACAGGCTCGTTGCATCCTTTATGTCAATGACAGGAACCGAAGCTTTTATCGACACCTGTTTGATACTGACTGGAATTTGCTGCCGGTTGAATTGTCTCCGTTCGACATGAAAAGACCCATCCCGCCCCGCCCCAAGGCGCTGGAGGAGATGCTGTCCGTGGCCGAGCAGCTATCAAAGCCCTTTGGGTTTGTCAGGGTCGATTTCTATCTCGATCAGGATCGGGTGCTGGTGGGTGAGATCACCCATTGCCACCAGGGCGGCAACGAGAAGTTCCGTTCACTGCAGGATGAAATGGCTCTGTCGAGATTGATCTGGGGCACGATCTGATCAGCGCTTCAGAAATCGCCCAAGCTTGCGTTTGAGTTTGGTCAGTTTCGATGGGCGGTACATGTAATGCGTGCGCAATTGTTCCAGCGCCTCCGTGTCTTCCTCAATAACAGTTGGCAAAAGCGGCGCGAAGTCCTGGTTCAGTCCGCCCTGTCGGCGGGCGTTCCAGGGTGAAGCATGGGTGCCAGACCCATCGAAGCCGATGTTTTCGGCATAGGAATGATACGGAGCAAGACATAGGCCCTGATGGCGAAAGATTGTCGCGTACCAGAACACGGCCCAGGTTTTCATATCGCCGCGGGCATTGCCCTCGACCTGCGCCCAGAAATTCTCGGCCCCATTCAGATTGAACCGATGGATGTCCTGCGCGGTGAAGCTATCCATCAGGCCCAGTGGGTCGCGTTCAAAATGCTGCCAGCGATCGGCCCAACTGGCCCAGCCCCAGCAACTCATGAAACGCCAGAGATGCGCACCTGGACGATCATGATTCGCTGCAATCGCTTCGCTATAGCCCGAGATGTGCCAGACGCGGTTCTCTTGCCGATATCGCTGAAGCGCCAGATTCATATAGCTGAGAAAGGCGGGTGAGGTGACGATGTCGTCTTCTAGCACGATTGCCCGGCCCCGCGCCTGCATCGTCTCGGTCACGCCGTCCTGGATTGAGACCGCAAGCCCGGCGTTCTCCTCGCGATGCCGCAAATCTATGCTGGCAAAACCAGTTTGTGCCGTGATGACATCTGCGACCTGATTGACCAAATCCACATCCTCGTCGTCCCGCGGGCCGTCAAGATAGGCAATCAGATCCGTTGCTTCGGCCAGTGGCGACGCGGCCAGCGCAGCCAGCGTGCGGCGCGTGTGATCCGGTCGGTTGAAGGCAAATAGGCAAACGGCTGCGGGATCGGTACAATCGGCCATAATTTCGGACACGCGACTGGATCCCTTCTATTTCGCCATCGCTCTGCGAGGCGGATCAACATCCAAATGCCGAGTATCGAGACCCGGAATGACAAAGGCCCGACCCGTTTACGGGCGGGCCTTTACTGGATGCGACGGGTCACACCAAAAATCAATGCAGCTTTGTGCCTACATCAGAGATCGCGTTGTCGATCAGCTTGTTGGCCTCGGCGGCTGTCATCTGCTTGGCGATCACATCGCTTGCAGCCGCAACCGCAACGGTGATGGCCTGATCGCGAACTTCCTTGACGGCAGAGGCTTCGGCCGATGCGATCTGGTCCTGCGCAGCCGCAAGGCGGCGGGCGATGGATTGCTCCAGATCTGCCTTAGCCTGCTCGGCGGCCAGCGAGGCATCTTCCTTGGCAGCAGCCACGATGGCATCCGCCTGGCCCTGCACTTCTTTCTGCTTGCGCTCATAGGATGCCAGCAGCGTCTGGGCCTCTTCGCGCAGGGCGCGGGCCTCATCCAATTCCGACTGAATGCCTTCGGCGCGGGTGTCCAGGGCTCCGCCGATCATCGAGGGGACCTTGAAATAGAACAGCACGCCGATGAACACGAGGAAGGCCAGCAACACGACAAAGTCGGTATTGCCCAGCGAGAAGAACGGCCCGCTGGCGGCAAATGCGGGGCTGGCGATACCAGCGGTCAGGACAAGAGCGATGATATTGCGCATGACGCTTATCCTTTCATCCGGGTCTGAACGGCGCCCGTGACGGCCTTGGCATCTGCCTTGCCACCCAATGCAGTGACCAGTTCGCCCGCCGTATCGGTGGCGACGGCCTGAATGCTTTCCAGCGCACCGGCGCGGATTTCGGCGATTGCCTTTTCCGACTCGGCGGCCTTGGCTGCGATCTCGGCATCGGCCTTGGCGATTGCCTCGTCCAGCCCAACCTGAATCTCGGCGCGGGTTTCAGCGGCGATGCGCTGCGCCTCGGCACGGGCATCGGCCAGCGCCTTGTTATAGGCCTCTTCCGCCTCGACGGCCTTGGCCTTGAGATCTTCGGCGGCAGCCAGATCGTTGGTGATGGTCCCCTGACGCTCGGCCAGGATTGCCCCGATACGGGGCAGCGCCACGCGCGACAGGACCAGATAGATCACGACAAGCGTGACCAGCAGCCAGAAAATCTGGTTCGGGAATGTTTCAAATGCCAGCTGCGGCATGCCCGGAGCGCTGTCAGCGGCGGCATGTGCCGCATCCGCTGCGCCGTGGCTTGCGTCTTGGGTCTGAGTTGCCATGTCGTACTCCGAGGAAACGTGAACTTACACCGGGCAGTATCGCGAGTGTCGCGCCCTGCCCGGCCGTAAGGATATGTGTTTCGCGGGGTCTTAGACGGCGAACATCAGCAGCAGGGCGACCAGGAATGCAAAGATGCCCAGTGCTTCTGCAAACGCGATACCGATGAAGAGGGTCGCGGTCTGGCTGGCGGCTGCCGAAGGGTTGCGCAGAGCGCCAGACAGGAAGCTGCCTGCCACGTTGCCCACACCGATTGCGGCTGCGCCGGAACCGATTGCTGCCAGGCCTGCGCCGATGTGCGAGAGTTCGCCTTCCATGAGAGTTCTCCTTACGATTTGGAAGTTGCGAATTTGGGGTATCGGACCTTAATGCGAGGGATGCAGCGCATCTTTCAGATACACACAGGTCAGAATGGTAAAGACATAGGCCTGGATGAAGGACACGAGGACCTCCAGACCATACATGGCGGTGATCGCCAGAACCGAGACCGGCGAGATCACGGCAATTGCGGCAAAGCCCGCAAACACCTTGATCACCGCATGGCCCGCCATCACGTTACCAGCCAGACGAATGGAGTGGCTGACAGGGCGGACGAAATAGGAAATCAGCTCGATGATCGCCAGAACCGGGCGCAACGCCAGCGGCGCGCTGGAAACCCAGAACAGGCCCAGAAACGCGGTACCGTTCTTGACGAAGCCCAGCACGGTCACGGTGATGAAGACCATCAGAGCCAGCACTGCTGTCACGGC
This sequence comes from Ruegeria jejuensis, assembly GCF_041537905.1. Lineage (NCBI taxonomy): Bacteria > Pseudomonadati > Pseudomonadota > Alphaproteobacteria > Rhodobacterales > Roseobacteraceae > Ruegeria > Ruegeria jejuensis. Next base: position 152,864 of record NZ_JBGRUO010000001.1, read on the forward strand.
GAAATGCGAGGTGGGAGTAAAGGCCGTCGGGATCATGCCGAGGAAGTTGGCGCAGACGATGAACATGAACAGCGTCATGATATAGGGGAAGAATTTCACCCCTTCCTTGCCGCAGATATCCTCAACCATCTTGTAGATGAAGCCATAGGCCAGTTCCGCGATGGACTGGCTGCGGCCGGGTACGATGGCGCGTTTCGAGGTGCTCAGCACCAGGATTGCGATCACGGCGAGAATGGCGAAACTCAACCACAGAGTCATGTTGGTGGGGGTGTACCAAGCAACGGTGTCACCGCCAAAGAGCGGCTTTACGATGAACTGATCCATCGGGTGGAAAACCAGGCCACCCTCTTCTGCGCCGTGTGCGTCGCTTGCCACGTCTAGTCCCTCTCGTCTCTCTTGGCCTCAGCAGCCAATTTCTTGTCCTGGACCTCCTGCGCGCTGCGCATCATCGTCTTGATGCCACCCGCCAGGCCCAACATTGTAAACAGCACCAGGAAAATCGGGATCGTTCCCAGCAGGTAATCCAACCCGTATCCGATGCCAAAGCCGATCACGATGCCGGCCGTCAATTCGATGACCATCCGCCAGGCCAACTCGCCCTGGGAAAAGTCCTTGTCGCTTCGGGGCGCAGGCTCCTGCACCTTTTTCGCCGCTGATATCCGCGCCTCAAGCTGCGACAGTCGCTGCTTTTGGTCGTCCTCAGTCAACGGTTTTGCCCCTTGTCGTCTTGGCCATGGTGCTAAGGGGGGATGGGCAGAGAGTCAACGACGGATATGACGCACTCTGATGCACGCTAACTATTTGTTTTAAAACGAATATAGATATCGGACGATCCGCAATCTAGGGGCCGAACAGGCCAGGGAACCAGGATTTGCCATCTTTGGCCATATTCAACCTTTTGGTTGATTTTCATCCCTGCCCGCTTTCATCAACCAGCGGATGAGGCGCCCATCGATCAGCGCGAGACCCCCGAAAATCGCGACCATGCCAAGCAGATGTTCCGGCAACAACCGTTCGCCCAGAACCCATGTGCCCAGGATCAGCGCCGAGATTGGTGCAATGAACGTGACCGTCGAGATGTTTGTCGGCCCGACCTTGGGCAGGACCCAGTAAAAGGTAATGAAGGCTGCAGCGGTCAGAACAATCCCGATAAAGGCCAGCGAGGCCCAAGTCTCGGCTCTGGTGATGACCGGAATGCCCTCGGCCCATAGCGCGAGAGGCGCGATGGCTATCGTCGCGCCGGTCAGCGCCAGCGCCGTCAGCACCACCGGCTGCAAGTCGCGAAACGCCCGCGCGATATTGACCGAGAAGGCATAGCAGAGCGGTGCGCAGACCGTTATCAGGATCGCCCAGAACTCGGATGAGGCGCCGCGGCCCAGCACCGGCAGAGACAATAAGACGATGCCCGCAAACCCGCAGATGACCCCGAGCGTCTTCATCAGCGTCGCCCGTTCGCTGCCCGGCCAGAAATGCGATACGATCACCGTAAAAGCCGGGGTCGTGGCGTTGACGATCCCCGCCACGCCAGACGCGATATGCTGCTGGCCCAACGCATAAAACGCAAACGGCCCGGCATAGCTGAGCGCGCCAAAGCCCAGCAGTGCAAGGGCCCGCCGCCAACCAAGGCGCACCGGTTTGCGCGCACCGATCACATAGACCCAGCACCCCAGCGCGCCCAGCCCGACCCGGCCCATCGACACCGACAGAGGCCCCAACTCGCGCAGCAGAATGGCATTGAACATGAAGGACATGCCCCAGCCGATGCCCAGGACGAAGATCACGATCCAGTATTTCAGTGCCATCTTCGCCCCTCTTCCCCCGCGCACCTTGGAGGGTGCACGCGATTTGTCAAACCGCTTTCGCCACATTAGGAAGGGCGCATGTCCGACCAGCTCGACACCGTTTTCTCGGCGCTTGCCGACCCGACCCGCCGCGCCATCCTCGCCATGCTGTTAGAGGATGACATGGCGGTGACCGACGTGGCCGAGCCGTTCGAGATGTCGCTGGCCGCGATCTCAAAACATCTGGGCATCCTGACCCGCGCCGGTCTGGTCGCGCAGGAAAAGCGCGGGCGGGTCAAATGGTGCAAGCTGCAACCCGACGCGATGCGCGAAGCGTCGGTCTGGATGCAGGGCTTCGGCCAGTTCGAACCGGTGCATCTGGACGCGTTCGAGCGGTTTCTGGAGCGGGAACTGGCCCAGTCGGACAGCGACGGGCCATCTGGCAGTTAACCTTCCTGCGAGAACTCAACGCCCAGGATCACGCCGGTCGGATCAGCGGCGCAGGTCCAGGGGGCCACGGCCCCGGCCACCTCGACAGTGGTCAGCGTACCGCTCGGCACATCCGTGGTCGAGATCGCCTTGACCGCGCCCGGCTGCACATTGGCCTCCGCCGCAACCAGCGCCTCGCAGCTATCCTGCAGGATCGTATGATCATCGCCGCCGGATGCCCCGCCACCGCAGGCCGCCAGCATTGCAAGCCCCAGCATCAGCCCTATTGCCTCAATCCGCATCTCACTGCCCTCATTGTTTGCCTGCGGCCACATTTGCACGGCGCGCGCCAGCGGCGAACCCCTATTCGGGCGACCGTCGCGATATCACCTGCACAGGCTCTTCATCCTTCAGCAGCAGGATCAGCGCAACGACGGTCAGGGCGACCCCGCCCAGCACCAGAAGCGGCGGCGCGCCACGCCCTTGGGCAAGCTCCCACAGCAGGACCCAGCTGGGCGTCAGATAGGTATAGGCCATGACCTTGGCGGCTGGCAGGCGCAGCGCGGCATATTGGGTCAGCACAAAGCTGGTACCGGTCGAAAACACCGCCAGATAGAGGATCGTCCACCACGCAAAGGGGCGCAGAGCCTGCCAATCCATCGCCCTTAGATCTGACCATGCCACGAGAAACAACAACATCGTCGCGGCCACCAGCATGCCAAACGTGAAAACTATGGCCGGTTCACCCCGATTCAGCCTGCGTATCATCGGCGTGTAGACCGCATGCGCGATACAGCCCCAGAAATAGATCACCTCGCCCCGACCGATATCGAAACTCATCATCGCGTGCAGGTCTGCGCGGAAGATGACCCAAAGCGCGCCCGCGCCTCCGATCGCAAGCGCCAGCGCCATTCTTGGGGTCGTGACCTGACGCAGCAAAACCCACCCGACGACGCCCGAGATCACCGGCGTCAGGGTAAAAACCGCCGCCGCACTGACCGGCTTGGCGGTCTTCAGCCCTTCGAACATCAGCACGAAATAGACCGCCATCAACCCGCCAAGGACCACATAGCGCCAAGGCGCCTGCGCCGCCGCACGCGTCAGCCCGCCCATGCGCCAGACAAGCAGCCCGATCAGCACGGTTGCGATAGCGAACCGGACGGCGTTCAGGGCTGCGGGCTCAATCTCATTGGCAATCTGCGCACCCAGCGAGAAGCTTCCCGCAACCAGCGCCGAGAAGGTGAGCATCGCAAGATGCCCGCGTTGCGCTGGGGTCAGGGGCACCAGTTGGTGGCCTCCGACTTGAGGAACGTGAGAAAGGCCTGCACCTTGGTGGTGCGATGCAAATCCACATGGGTGACGAGCCACAGCTTGCCTGCCCAGTCCGGCAGCGGGTCCATCACTTCGACCAGTTCCGCGTGGCGCACCGCTTCCCACCGCGCCATGAAGCCGATGCCCGCCCCGGCAATCACCGCCTCCTGCATGGTGAAGCCATTGGTGCAGCGAAACGAGATCCGATCCACCGTGATTTGTTCCCGCAGCCAGCGCGAAAAGGGCGCGCGGCTGTTTTCATCGTCGGTGGCGACAAAGAAATGCTCTGCGAACTCCGAGATGCTGCCGGGTTTGCCGTGGCGCGAGATATACTCCTTGCTGGCATAAAGTCCGATATCCTGGCTGAGAAAGGGCTGCACCACGTTGTCCGGCTGATCCGGCGCAGCACCGGCGCGGATCGCCACATGCGCCTCGCCATATTCCAGCCGGAACAGCCGGTCCCCGGTCAGGTACCGCACGATCAGGCCCGGATGCGCCTGCTGGAACCGGGTCAGCGTGGGCACAAGCATCGGTGCCAGCGACGACAGCGAGGTCACCACCAGCTCGCCCGAGACATCGTCGCCCTGTCCCTTCAGGCGTCCGACCAACTGGCTGAACTGATCGTCGGTGGCTTGTGCGACCCGCAGCAGGTCCTCACCGGATTCGGTGGGCGTGTAGCCGCGCGCATGGCGTTGAAACAGCTTGACGCCCAGCCGGGCCTCGATCGCGTCGATATGGCGGATGACCGTCGCGTGATGGACACCCAGAACCTCGGCCGCGCCGCTTACCGTTCCCATTCGGGCGACCTGATAGGCCGTCCTGACCTCGTCCCAGTTATCCATCTTCCGGCTCATGTGCAAATTCTAACAATACCTGTTGATTTTCCACAGTTGCGTTCGAATTTGCAATGCCCAATCTCATCCCCACACCCAGTTCTCTTTCCAAAGGCCACAGACATGACCCAGACCATCCTACATATCGATGCCTCCGCCCGCCTGCAAAACTCGACAACTCGCGACCTGTCGGACCGGATCGTCCGTGCGCTTGGCGCAAGCGGGATCATCCGCCGCGATCTGGCAACGCCCCTGCCGCTGATCACCGAAACCTGGGTCGAGGCGAATTTCACGCCCGCCGAAAACCGCGACGCCCTGCAGCGCGATGTTCTGTCGCTGTCGGACGCGCTGGTCGATGAACTGCAACGTGCCGACACCATCGTGATCGGGCTGCCGATCTACAATTTCTCCGTTCCTGCCGCGTTCAAGGCCTGGCTCGACCTGATCGCGCGCGCCGGGTTGACGTTCAAATATACCGAAAACGGTCCCGTTGGCCTGCTGGAAGGCAAACGTGCCGTGCTGGCTGTTGCCTCGGGCGGCACGGAGGTGGGGTCGGATATCGATTTCGCCACCGGCTACACACGCCATGTGCTGGGCTTTGTGGGCATCAAAGATGTCGACATCATCGCCGCTGACCAAATGGCCGTGAATGCCGATGCTGCGCTGGCCAATGCCTATCAGGCGATCGAGACCCTCGCCGCCTGACCGCCTCGTCGTCGCCACTCACGGCAGGACGGGGCGGGTTTTCGGCTGGAAATCCGCCCCGTCAGAGCACAGAGTCGCCCCGATGACCGCATCGGAGGAGACAGGCTCATGAAAAAGATCGGGATCGTTGGCGGCGTCGGATGGGCCTCGACCGTGGATTACTACCGAGCGCTCTGCCAGGGTGCGGGCCGGTTCTTTGCCGCGCGGGGGGCAGGATCGCCCCTGCCGGTGCCGCCGATGAGCATCGAATCCGTCACCCAAGCCAAAACCCGCGCCCTGCGCGGTGTGCCCGACGACGAGGCAAGCTGGGCCGGGTTTGACGCGGTGTTCCGCGAGGCGCTGTACAATCTGGAACGCGTGGGCTGCGATTTCGCCCTGATCGCCAGCAACACGCCGCATGCACGACTGCATGCCATCCGCGAAGGTGTGACCATCCCGATCCTCAGCATTTTCAACGCCGCCGCACAGGCCACCACGGCAACCGGCGCGCAATCTGCGCTGGTATTGGGCACCACCGTCACCATGCAGGCGCGCGACTATGCAGAGACGCTTTCGGGCCATGGTATCGCGGCCAATGACACGCTGCCCGAACCCGAGATTGCCGAGATGCAGGCCATGATCGATGAAGATTTCTATGGCGGCGCTTCGGACTCTGCCCGGCAACGCCTCCTGGACTATTGCAATCGCCATGCCGCACCCGGCGCCGCGATCCTGCTGGCCTGCACGGAACTGCCGCTGGCCTACCCCGATCATCTGGATGATGTGAGCTTTCAGGCCGACGGGCACCTCTTCGTGAACCCCTCCGCCGCCCATGTGGCTGCCGCGCTGGATCTGGCGTTGGAGGAGGAGCAAGCCGTCGGTTAGGGCAGCCAGTTGACCTCGCAGCCCACGCGCTCAAAGAAGGCAATCGCATCGGCGCGGGGCATCGTCACGGTCCGGTCATTGACCAGCGGGTGCATGTTGATCACATCCGCCTCTTGCGCCGACTGGTCGAGAAAAAACCGCACGCCCTTGCCGACCCCGGTGATCATCGCCAACGGGCTGACAGCACCGGGACGGATGCCCAGATTTTCCATCAACCGCTCAGGTGATCCAAACGACAGATTGCCCACACCCAGCTCTGCGCCCAGCGCCTTGAGGTCGATCTCCCGGTCCTGCTGCAGCGTCACCAGATAATTCCGCTTCTTACGATCTCGCAGATAGAGGTTCTTGACCCGCAGCGACGCTTCACCCGGCACCAGCAAATCATCTTCGACCGATTTTGCATCTTCCACCGTGCGCAACGGTACATGTTCGTGCAGGCGATAGCTCAGCCCCCAGTCATCCAGCTGCGCCAGAAGCGCATCGGACGAAATCGGCAAACTGTCCTGAAAGGCGGATGAGGCGTCCATGAATCTGCTCCTTTGACGACGTGTCGCTCTTGAAACGAATTGGCGTCAGAGGCAAGAGCGCCACGAATTCCCCCGGCCTGAGTTGACAATCAAAGGCACCTCTAGTATCGCCCCTCCAAACATCCGGAAGCGTCAAACCTTCCGGTCCTTTCTTGATGAAGGGATCGCCCCCCACCAGCGAGTTTCGCCCGTGGGGGCAAATCTATTTGGATTGCCCCCACGACAATAAGCGTGCGGGGGCAATTGTGCATTTAACCGGTGTTTCTTATCTGAGACGCACCACGTGACAACCGGCGAAGGAGGCCGAGGCATGTTTGAAAATCTATCCGAACGCCTCTCAGGCGTCTTTGATCGTCTGACCAAGCAGGGTGCCCTGTCCGAAGAGGATGTGAAGGCCGCCCTGCGCGAGGTGCGCGTCGCGCTGCTTGAGGCGGATGTTTCGCTGCCCGTGGCGCGCGAGTTCGTCAAAAAGGTGCAGGACAAGGCCACAGGCCAGGCAGTGACCAAATCGGTCACGCCGGGCCAGCAGGTCGTCAAGATCGTGCATGACGCGCTGGTCGATGTGCTGCGCGGCGAAGACGACCCCGGCACGCTTAAAATCGACAGCCCACCTGCCCCGATCCTGATGGTCGGGTTGCAAGGTGGTGGTAAGACCACCACCACCGGTAAGCTCGCCAAGCGTTTGACGGAGAAAGAAGGCAAGAAGGTCCTGATGGCCTCGCTTGACGTCTATCGCCCGGCGGCGATGGATCAGCTCAAGGTGCTGGGCACCCAGATCGGCGTTGATACGCTGCCTATCGTGCCTGGCCAGAAACCGGTCGACATCGCAAAGCGCGCCAAACAGCAGGCGGCGCTCGGGGGTTACGACGTCTATATGCTCGACACGGCCGGTCGCTTGCAGATCGACGAAGTGCTGATGCAGGAGGTCGAGGATGTCCGCGACGTGGTCAGCCCGCGCGAGACCCTGCTGGTGGTCGATGGCCTGACCGGTCAGGTCGCCGTTGAGGTGGCCGAGGAATTCGACGCCAAGATCGGTATCTCGGGCGTGGTCCTGACCCGGATGGATGGCGACGGGCGCGGTGGTGCGGCGCTGTCCATGCGCGCGGTCACCGGCAAGCCGATCCGTTTCGTGGGCTTGGGCGAGAAGATGGACGCGCTGGAAACCTTCGAGCCGGACCGGATCGCGGGCCGTATCCTGGGCATGGGCGACATCGTGGCGCTGGTCGAGAAGGCGCAGGAAACGCTCGAAATCGAGCAGACCGAGCGCATGATGAAGCGCATGATGAAAGGTCAGTTCAACATGAACGACCTGAAGATGCAGCTGGAACAGATGATCCAGATGGGCGGCATGCAGGGCGTCATGGGCATGATGCCGGGCATGAACAAGATGTCCAAGCAGATGGACGAGGCAGGCCTTGATGACAAGGTGCTGCGCCGCCAGATCGCGCTGATCCAGTCGATGACCAAGCGCGAACGCGCCAATCCCCAGCTTTTGCAGGCCAGCCGCAAGAAACGCATCGCGGCAGGCTCGGGGCTTGAGGTCAGCGACCTCAACAAGCTGCTCAAGATGCACCGGCAGATGTCGGACATGATGAAGAAGATGGGGAAGATGGGCAAAGGCAAGATGCTGAAACAGGCCATGAAAGGCATGTTCGGCAAGGGCGGCCCCAACCCCGAAGACATGGCCGCAGGCATGGACCCCAAGGCGCTGGAACAGGCGGCCAAGGCGATGGGTGGCAAGATGCCCGGCGGTCTGCCCGGCATGGGTGGCGGCATGGGCCTGCCTCCCGGCCTGAGCGGGTTCGGCAAGAAGAAATAACGATGACCGTCGCCCCCACCATACCCACCGAGCGGCTTGTGCTGCGCCCCCATGTGCTGGCGGATGTTGCGCCGCTGCATGCGGTGCTGGCCAGCCCGCGTGCGCGGTTCATGGGGGGGCCGTTCTCAGCCAAGGACAGCTGGTTCATGATCGCAGCCGAAGCGGGTGCGTGGTCCCTGCAGGGCCACGGCAGCTGGGGGATCGAACGGCGCAGCGACGGGGCCTTTCTGGGTCAGGTCGGCATCAACCAACCGGCGCATTACCCCGAGCTCGAAATCGGCTGGGTGCTCTTGGATGGGTTCGAAGGTGAGGGCTATGTGACCGAAGCCGCGCGCGCGGCGCTGGACTGGGCCTGGGCCGCCCTGCCCGCCCGAACCATCGTCAGCTACATCACTCCGGGCAATGACCGGTCCATCAGCGTTGCCCGGAGACTGGGCGCGGTCGAAGACCCCGCCGCAGCGCTGCCCACCGGAGAGATCCCGGCGGAAACCATCGTTTACCGCCACCACGCGGCCCGCGCGGAGATGCGCGCATGACCACCGTGACCATTCCCACGCTTGAGACCGAGCGTCTGACCCTGCGCGCTCCGAAAATGTCGGATTTCGAGGCCTATGCGGCGTTCTGCGGTTCGGACCGGTCAGCAGGCGTTGGTGGTCCTTTCACGCGGGTCCAGGCGTTGGACCGGCTGTCGGCCTTGATCGGCCAATGGCATTTGCGCGGCTATGGGCGCTGGATGATCGCGGATAACGCAAGTGACGAACCCTTGGGTGTGGCGGGCCTGTTTTACCGTGAAGATTGGCCAGAACCCGAGATTGCGTGGTCAGTCTTTGCCAGTGCCGAAGGCCGCGGCATCGCAACTGAAGCTGCGCTGGCCAGCCGTACCTATGCCTACGATGTTCTTGGATGGGAAACCGTCATCAGTTGCATGATGTCAGATAATGCCCGTTCGGTGGCTGTGGCGAAACGGATGGGCGCACGTCCGGAAGCGCCCATTCAGCATCCCCTGTTCGGCGAAATGCAGGTCTGGCGCCATCTCTCGCCCGATCAGATCGAAAACGGCGGGATGGAGGCGTATGCATGAGCCGATTTCATTCCGATATCCCCACGCTGGAGACCGAGCGTCTGGTGCTGCGGCGACCCGCTGCGCGTGACGTTCCCGCGCTGACAGCCTTCTATCGCTCCGAGCGGTCGCAATATTCAGGCGGGCATGTGCCACATGCGCGCGCATGGTCGAATGCTGCGGCAATGCTGGGCCATTGGGAGGTGCGCGGCTATGGGCTATGGGCTGTTACCGAGAAAGGCGAGGACACTGCGCTCGGATTGGTCGGCCCTTACTTTCCCGATGGCCGCCCCGAAACCGAACTTGGCTGGGTACTCTTTGAAGAGGCCGAAGGCAAAGGCATCGCCTTTGAGGCGGCACGCGCCGCGCGCGATCATGCCCGCAACCATTTGGGATGGACCGAGATCGTCAGCTATATTGATGACCGCAACGCGCGCTCGATCGCGCTGGCGGAACGTCTAGGCGCGACGCTGGACCCGGAAGCTCCGCAACCAACCCCCGACGATCCCTGCCTGGTCTTCCGTCACCCAGTCGTTGACGCGAACGGAGGTGCGGCATGAGCTTGATGATGTGCGAACTGCCCACCAAAGGTCCCGGCGCTATGCAGGCCCGGCAGTTGGCCGACCGGATTCCGATGTTGGAAACCCGCCGTCTGGTGCTGCGCGCGCCGCATATCAAGGATTTCCGCGCCTATGCCGATATCGCGCTCAGCGCGCGCGGATCACATCTGGGCTGCACGACCCGGGCCGAGGCCTGGTATGATTTTTCCAACATGGTCGCGGGCTGGCTGTTGCGCGGTCATGGGCTGTGGACCGTAACATCGCGGCAGGATGGAACGTTGCTGGGCTTTGTTCTGCTCGGGTTCGAACCGGGCGATGAAGAACCAGAGCTGGGCTTCATGCTGACCGAAGACGCCGAGGGCCATGGATACGCCGCAGAGGCGGCGGAAGCCGCCCGCGCCTATGGGTTCGAGCATATGCGCCTACCCTCATTGGTCAGCTATATCGATGCGGGCAATGACAAATCCATAGCGCTGGCCGAACGCATCGGCGCCTTTGCCGATGGCGAACTGGCCTATGCAGGCGACCCCGCCCCGTCGATCGTCTATCGCCACCCGAAACCGGAGACGGCGTGATGCACCACCAAACAGCCCGACACTGCGAAAGGATCCTCCCGTGACTGATCCCGTCAGCCGCGCCGCGGAACTGCTCAAGGAACACCGCGAAAGCATCGACCGGCTCGATGCAATCCTCGTCTATACGCTGGGCGAGCGGTTCAAGCACACCCAGGCCGTGGGCCGCCTCAAGGCGCAGCACGACCTGCCCCCGTCCGATCCAAACCGCGAAGCGGCGCAGATCGAGCGGCTCGAACAATTGGCCAAAGAAGCCGATCTGGACCCCGACTTTGCCCGGGCCTTTCTGAATTTCATCATTCAGGAAGTCATCCGGCACCATAAGAAACAACAGGAATAACACCGAATTGGGCGGGGTTTACCCGCCAAATACCCTCAGATGCACACCTTTGGTGTGACAGCCATTCAAAGGAGATAACACAATGGCAATGAAGATCCGTCTGGCCCGTGGTGGCTCGAAAAAACGCCCCTTCTACCGCATCGTGGCTGCTGACAGCCGCATGCCGCGCGATGGCCGTTTCATCGAGAAACTGGGCACTTACAACCCGCTGCTGCCGAAAGACAGCGAAGAGCGCGTGAAGATGAACATGGAGCGTATCCAGTACTGGCTGGATCAGGGCGCCCAGCCCACCGACCGGATCGCACGCATGCTGGAAGCAGCCGGCAGCCGCGACAAGGCCGAGCGCAACAACCCGCAGAAAGGTGCCCCCGGCAAGAAAGCCCAGGAGCGCGCGGAAGAGAAAGCCGCTAAAGCTGCTGAAGCCGCGGCCGCACCGGCAGAAGAAGCCGCTGCTCAAGAATAAGGGAGAGGTGCGTGCGGGATCTGAGCTTCAACGAGGATTTCCGCACGCAGCTTGACCTGTTGATGCGGCTCCGGCGCGACGTACGCCGGTTTCACACCGACCCGGTGGACGAGGCAGTGCTGACGCGCTGCCTCTCTGCATTTTCGACGGCCCCCTCGGTGGGCCTGTCGGAACCCTGGCGCATCCTGCGCGTCGAAAGCGCGCAGGCCCGTGCCGCAGCGCTGGACAATTTCCGCGCCGCAAACCGCGACGCTCTGGCGGGATATTCCGGCAACGACGCCGAACTCTACAGCCAGTTGAAACTCTCGGGCATGCAGGACGCGCCGGTGCAACTGGCGGTGTTCTGCGATGACAGCACCGACAAGGGGCGCGGGTTGGGCGCAGGCACCATGCCCGAAATGCACCGCTATTCGGTGGCCTGTGCGATCACGCTTTTCTGGCTCACATTGCGCGCCGAGGGGCTGGGGCTGGGCTGGGTTTCGATCCTCGACCCCGCCCAACTCTGTCGCGACCTGAACGCGCCCGAAAGCTGGAGCCTGATCGGCTATTTTTGCATCGGCTGGCCTGAAGAGGTATCTGACAGCCCGGAACTGGAGCGCGCCGGCTGGGAAACCCGCACCACCGCGCCCCTGCTTGAAACGCGCTGAGGTCCCATGTTCGGATTGATCCGCCTGCCGCTGCTTTTGATGGTCGCCTTCGTGGCCGGTGTCCTTTATGAGCGCAACAACCAGCACACGGCCTGCGAGGAACGCGGCGACTGGCGTGATGGGTTATGTCTTGAAACGGGGCTGGCAAATGAGTGAACTGATCTGCGTAGGGGCCATTTCCGGCTCGTTCGGAGTGCGTGGCGAGGTTCGCCTGAAAAGCTTTTGCGCCATCCCCGAAGACATCGAGCAGTATTCGCCTCTGACCAACGAGGCAGGCGACAAGAGCTATTCGCTGACCCTGACCCGCGCTATCAAGAACGGTTTCGCCGCACGGTTGGGCGGGATCGAGACCAAGGAACAGGCCGATGCCGCACGCGGCCTGCGCCTGTTTGCGCGACGGGATCAACTGCCGTCGCTGCCCGATGACGAGTTCTACCACGCCGACCTGATCGGGCTTGAGGTCTATGACACTGGCGGCACGTTGCTGGGTAAGGTGAAATCGGTGCTGAATCACGGCGCGGCGGATTTGCTGGAAATCCACGGGCCCGGCCTGAAAGCCACTGTTTTGCTGCCCTTCACGCTTGCTGTCGTGCCCACCGTCGATCTGGCGCAGGGCCGCATCGTGGCGGACCCGCCGGACGGGTTATTCTGAACCCTCAGCCGCCAGCAGCGCATCCAGTCGCGCGGTCAGCCGGATGAGTTGCTGACGCTGATCGGGGCGCAGTTTGCCACCGGTTCGGGCCAATTTGCTCCATTCCGCGTACATCTGATGGGCGAAGAGGAAGACAAAAACCGGGTTCTCATGGGCGCGATGCCCATAGCCCTCTTCCAGTGCCTGCAAATCTGCCAGAGGCAGCCCCGCAAACCCCAGCGCCTCGTGATCCTGTGGATCAAACGACTCTCCGGCATTCAGCCAGAACCGGGCGAGATCACCGTAGCCATAACCCTGCCTGCGGCTGCGGAAATCGATCGCGGTCAGCCGGTCATCAGCGACGATCAGGTTGAGCAGATGGAAATCGCCATGGGTGCGGCACAGCTGCGCCGGGGCGCTGCGGCAGCGCCGCCCTGCGCGGTGCAGGTAGGCGCAGAGGCCCAGAAACCGCTTGGGTTTGGGCATTGCCAATGCACCTTGCCGGACTTTTGCCGCGCGTTCTGACAACCCGCCCAGAAAGCGGCCGGGCCGGAAGCCGCCAACCTGATCCATCCCGCCCCGATGCAGGGCTGCGGCATAGCGTCCGCACCAGCGCAGGATCGCGCTGCGATCACCAAGACCGAACCGCGCCCAGGACAGCGCCTTGCGACCACTATCGCCCGGCACGAAAGACTGGATCGACACGCCGCGCGCCGGATCGCGCCATACTATCTCTGGTACAGCGAGGTCCGGGAACGGGGCGAGTATGGTGCGGGCCCGATCCAGCGCCTCCAGATCACGTGCCAGCCGATCAGGGCGAAACCGGCCAAATTCACCTTTCAGAACAAGCGCTTTGGCATCCGGCCCGGTGACTTTGACAACCGCCACAGACCGGCTGGAATCCAGCTTGAGCGAGCGCATCGAAACCGGCCGCGCGGGCCAGCCTATTTCTGCCGCCACATCGCGCCACAACGCGACCGTCTCATCCTCCAACAGGGAAGGGCCGGCCGCAATGGGCCGGTTGATTTCTATCTGTTTCACTGCCGCCTCAATATGCTTATGGTTGCTTAGGCTTGGGTTTGTTTTACAAGCACCCCATGACAGCGCCAAGCAAATCTCATGGCCGTAAGGCGATTCGCCCGACACTGCGGCCTCAGGAACTCATCTCCGCCACGCCAGACCTGCATGGCGTGTGGAAAGCCAAGATCATCACGCTCTTTCCCAGCGCCTTTCCCGGCGTGCTGGGCGAAAGCCTGACAGGCAAGGCCCTGCAAGAGGGGCTATGGCAGTTGGAAACGGTCGATCTGCGGCAATTCGGCGTCGGCAAGCACCGCAATGTGGATGACACCCCAGCCGGTGGGGGCGCTGGCATGGTGCTGCGCCCGGACGTGCTGGGCGACGCGATCGAAAACACGATGGCGGGGGTTCAGGGCAACTGGCCGATGATCTATCTCAGCCCGCGCGGGCGACCCATGGACCAACAGATGATGCAGTCGCTGGCGCGTGCTGATGGCGTTACCCTGCTCTGTGGCCGGTTCGAGGGCGTCGATGAGCGGGTGCTGGAGCATTACGGCATTCAGGAGGTATCGCTCGGCGATTTCGTGATGACCGGCGGCGAGATCGCGGCACAGGCGCTGATCGACGCCACGGTGCGCCTGATCCCCGGCGTACTAGGCAATCAGGCCTCGACCGAGGAGGAGAGCTTTTCCTCGGGTCTGCTGGAGCATCCGCAATATACTCGCCCCGCCGAGTGGAAGGGCCGCACGATCCCCGATGTGCTGATGTCGGGGCATCACGGCAAGGTGGCAGAGTGGCGGCGCGACATGAGCATGGAAATCACCCGCGCCCGCCGCCCGGATCTGTGGCGCAAACGCTCGGATGACGATGGCTGACCCTGCCCCAAGGCATCGGCATTGCACCGCGACAGCTCCGACCCAAAAAAATTCACGCAATTAGGCCTCGTGCCATCTTTTTGCACGATTTTACCCGCTAAAGGTGAGTCGTCTGCTGCTTGTACTGAAATAACTATCTGGGGACTCTTTCATGAAACGGATTGCTTTGGCTGCGGTCACGCTGCTGTCGGCCTGTGGCCAATTGCCGGGACCTTCTGTGCCCTATCAGCCGGGTCAAAACCTCGACAGCGCGCGTGCCGCCTTCCAGGCCTGCGCACCAACCGCACCGAAATCGGGACAGAACGCCGTTATAGGGAGTTACGCTGGAGGCTTCGTGCTGGCCGGGCTTATCGGCGTTGTCGCGGTCGCCGTCAGTGAAGACGATATCCGGACCAACGGCGAATATAACGGCGTCGACCGGTGCCTATCGCGGTACGGCTTCGAGCGGCGTGAGCTTACGGGAGCCGAGCTGCAGCGCCTCAACACCAGCACACCTGAACAACGGCGCGTGCTGCTGGACCAGCTGGTCGGCAGCGGATTGCAACAGACAGCATCAAATTCGTTCTGATTGCAGCGCCAAGGGTAAGGCTGGACGCGCCGACCGCGCGCGTTTGGCCATTCCGAAATCGCCTGTTGCCGCAGATCGCCACCGCTGTGTAAGCTCAGCCCACACAAATAACCGAGGGACAGGGAAGCCGTGGCTGCAAAATTCGAACTCTACACTGACAAATCCGGTGAATTCCGTTTTCGACTGAAGGCGGGCAATGGCGAAAATATTCTGGCCAGCGAAGGCTATAAGCAAAAGGCCAGCGCTGAAAACGGCATCAAGTCGGTCAAAGAAAACGCCCCCGACGATGCGCGCTATGAACGCAAGGAAACCACCGCTGGCAAGCTTATGTTCAATCTCAAGGCCAGCAACGGTCAGGTGATCGGAACCTCGCAAAGCTATGCCAGTGCCTCGGGGCGCGACAACGGCATCGAGTCGGTCAAAAAGAACGCCCCCGACGCCGCGACCGACGACCAGACCTGAGCCGTCAATCAAGCAGGCCCCGCCATGGTCGGGGCCTCTTGATCTGTCGCGCATCTGCTCTTATACACCGCTGGCCGGGACTCAGAGATGAGTCGCCCGGCTTGGGTTTATTGGCTTGCCTGTTTCTTCGACAGGCCAATGGCCACAGACCCAAAAACCGAAGAAATGACGACCTGATCTCTGGCGGGCGCAGCGGCGGACCCGGTGAAGACCAAGAGCTCTGAGGCGCCACCACCTTCGTGGATCAACCACGAGCAGATAGGAGTAGATCAGATGGACCTGATCGCACAGCTTGAAGCGGAGCAGATCTCCGCTCTTGGGAAGGACATTCCCGATTTCAAACCCGGCGACACCATTCGCGTCGGCTACAAGGTGACCGAAGGCACACGCTCGCGCGTGCAGAACTACGAAGGCGTCTGCATCAGCCGCAAGAACGGCAATGGCATTGCCGGTTCGTTCACCGTTCGCAAGATTTCCTTTGGCGAAGGCGTGGAACGTGTGTTCCCGCTGTTCTCGACCAATATCGACAGCATCACTGTTGTTCGCCGTGGCCGCGTCCGTCGCGCCAAACTGTACTATCTGCGCTCGCGCCGCGGTAAATCCGCCCGTATCGCAGAAGACACCCACTACAAGCCCAAGGCTGGCGCCCAGGCGTAAGGAGCGGACCCATGAAAAAAGACACTCATCCCGACTATCACGTGATCGACGTCAAAATGACCGACGGCACGGTTGTGCAGATGCGCTCGACCTGGGGCAAGGAAGGCGACCAGATGGCGCTGGATATCGACCCCTCGGTGCACCCAGCCTGGACCGGCGGCAACACCCGCCTGATGGATGCCGGCGGCCGCGTGTCCAAGTTCAAAAAGAAATACGAAGGCCTGGGCTTCTAAACACCCGGTGCTTTTTCGAGTTGAGGCCGCCCACTGGGCGGCCTCTTTTGTTGCCGATATAGCTCAACCACCATCCGCCTCGCGCGCGCCAGACCACGAATCGCGGTCGATATCGAGATCAGGAAACCCCTCGGGGTCAAAAACAGGCCGCTCCACCCCGGAGTTCAACTGCTTGCGGAAATCCCCAAGCAGCCGCAGCACAATGGGTATGAGCATCGTCAGCGCCACAAGATTGACCACCGCCAGCAGCCCCATCAGCGGAAACGCGTTAAACCCAAGGCAACAGACGCGATCAGACAGACCGCGTTTGAACGGGATCGCAGTTCGGTCTTTAATCACTTGGTTCCGAAGCACCGTGCCTAGGGCTTGGAAATCAGGTACCCGGCACCCGCTCTCTCGACGCGCAAAAAACCGTCAAGATGCCCGCCAGCGACGAATGTGTCACTGCCTGCAAGCGCTTCAAGAATGGTGTGCCGCGTCTTGGCCGCCTGCACACCATCATAGTCATAGACAAGACCGACATCCGGATCGGGCGCTTGTAACGCGCCCACGTGCAGAGCGTCGCCCCACAGCAGCAAAGACTCATTGGCGCTGGCAAACTGGTATCCGCAATGCCCCGGCGTATGACCTGGCAGAGAAACCAGCGCAAGCCCTGGTATCAGTTCACCAACCGGGGTGGCAGCAAGCCGATCATCGTAGGCAGAGGCGACCTGCGCGACAATATCGAACCCGCTACGCCGGGCTTTGGGGGCTCGGTCGCGCTCCAGTGGATCGCTGTAAAATCTCAAATCCATCTCCGGGGCGATCACGCGTGCCTGCGGGAAATAGGCACCGCCGCCAGCATCCATCAACCCCAAGGCGTGATCGCCATGGAAATGGGTCAGCAATACCGTTTCAATCTGTTCCGGCGACACGCCCAACTCGGCAAGCTGAGGCCGCATCTTCCCGAAATCCGGCCCCCAACCGGTTCCCGCACCCGCATCGATCAGCATGATCTTCCCCGGCCCTCGCACTAGAAAACAGTTCACCGGGATGCTCAGCTTTGGCGCGCCCCACCGCGCGACAGCCTTGCTACAGGCCACTTTGCCTTTCTGGTGCATTATGACACTCAACGGCGCTTCAAATGTGCCGTCAAACAGCCTCGTTATGCTGTATTGACCTATCTGCTGTGTTTCCTGCGCCATACCTAGCCTCCCACTCATGACAGCATCGCAAGGGTTAGAACCGGGTCAACCCGTTTCAGCGCATCTCAGCAAAGGTCACTCCCCGAAATTCATGCTTACGACAGCGCTTCCCTTTGCACAGCACACCACATATAGTGCGGCCCAACAGCGCGGAGACAATCGCGCGGAATGTGGGACAGACAGGCATGGCACATATCATTGTCGTCGGGAACGAAAAGGGCGGCGCGGGGAAATCTACGGTTTCGATGCATGTGGCCACCGCCCTTGCGCGGATGGGATACAAGGTCAACACGCTGGATCTTGACCTGCGCCAGCGCAGCCTCGGGCGCTATTTCGAAAACCGCCGCAGCTTCCTGCGCGATGCCGAGATCGACCTGCCCGGCCCCGTCAACCACGACCTGCCCGAGATCGACCCGCAGACTCTGAAACCGGGCGAGAACATCTATGACCATCGTCTGTCCGCCGCTGTTGGCTCACTTGAAACCGACAGCGACTATATCCTGATCGACTGCCCCGGCTCGCATACGCGGCTGAGCCAGGTGGCGCATTCGCTGGCCGATACGCTGGTCACGCCGCTGAATGACAGCTTCATTGATTTCGATCTGCTGGCGCGCACGGATTCCAAGGGCGAGGCTATCGTCGGCCCCTCGGTCTATTCCGAGATGGTCTGGAACGCCCGCCAGTTGCGCGCGCAGGCCGGGTTGAAACCGATCGACTGGGTGGTGTTGCGCAACCGCGTCGGCACCCAGCGCATGGTCAACAAGGAAAAGATGGAGCGCGCGCTCAAGATGCTGTCCGACCGGATCGGCTTCCGCATCGCGCCGGGCTTTTCCGAACGCGTCATCTTCCGCGAGTTGTTCCCGCGCGGCCTGACCCTGCTGGACCTAAAGGATATCGGCGTCAAGCAGCTCAACATCTCGAACGTTGCCGCCCGGCAGGAACTGCGCGACATGATGAAAGCCCTCAGCCTGCCCGGCGTCGAGATCGACTTCTGAGCACAATCCGGAAAGTGTAACATGGTTTCTTGGACCAAATTGCGGGGCTAGGTGTCTGGTCAAGGTTGTCCGGACGGAACCAGGCTATTCGATATCAAACCGGCAAGAAGCTGATCAAAATTGCGCCCTTGCCGTTTCCGAGCACGGTAACTCCCCGGCAAAACACGGCTATTTGGGAATGGTTTAAGGTTTGACGAGACCAAGGTCTCGCCGGAACACCTGTTTCCCAACCGTCAGTGCGTTCACTTTCTCGACGATGGCGTCGGCATCGATACCGTGATGGCGATAAAGATCGCCGATCGTGCCGGTCTGACCAAAGTGTTCAACGCCCATAGAGATGGTTTGATGCCCATGCACGCCCCCCAACCACGAAAGTGTTGCCGGATGCCCGTCGATGACGGTGATCAGTTTGCAGTGCGGTGCAAGGTCCGACATCAGCGTTTCGATATGGGATCGTGCCGCCTGATTGCCGCGCGAGCGTGCGCGTTGCGCGGCCGTCCATCCGGCGTTCAGCCGATCAGCCGAGGTGACAGAAAGAACACCGATATCCCGGCGGCCTTCCCCAATCATTCCGGCGGCTCGGATTGCCTCCGGTGCAACGGCGCCCTGATAGGCGATCACAACTTCGCAATTTGGGCCCGGCTTGCGCAGCCAATAGGCCCCGTCGATGGCCCCTTGACGGAATTCATCGTCAACGCGCTTGCCCGGTTGCTCGATCGGGTTGGTGGTTAGGCGCAGGTAAACCGAACCGCCGATTTCGTCTCGCAGCCATGTGCGTTCGTCCGGTTGCCCCTCACCGTCGCGCTGGAGGTAGTCAAAGGCCCATTCCATGATCACCGCCAATTCATCGGCGAAGGCGGGTTCAAAGGCGGCCAACCCGTCCTGGCTCATGCCGATCAGAGGGGTGCCAACGGATTGGTGCGCGCCACCTTCCGGAGCCAGCGTCACACCCGAAGGCGTGCCCACCAGCATGAACCGCGCATCCTGATAGCAGGCGTAGTTCAGCGCATCGAGCCCGCGACAGACAAAGGGGTCGTACACTGTGCCAATCGGGATCAGCCGTTTGCCGAACAGGGAATGTGACAGCCCCGCTGCGCCCAGAAGCAGCATCAGGTTCATTTCGGCGATGCCAAGTTCGATATGCTGCCCTTTGGGCGTAAACTCCCATTTTGCGGTCGATGGGATGCGGTGTTCGATGAAAGCGTCAGCCTGTTCGGATCGGGAAAACAGCTTGCGCCGGTTCACCCAGGGGCCAAGGCTGGTTGTGCCGGTCACGTCGGGCGACGTGGTCACGATGCGCTCGGCCAGTTCGCTATCCCCTTTCGACAGATCGTCCAGGATCTTGCCAAAAGCCGTTTGGGTCGAAACCTCGCGGCTTGTGTCTATCCCGATGGGTGGCACGTCCAGCTTGTCATCATGATAGCGCCGCGGCCCTTCGGCGAAAAACGGAACCTTCGATAGAAAGCGCGTGAACGCCTCGGGATCAGGTACGGTGGCAAGGGGCTCCCATTCGTCGCCTGCGGCCACTCCCATATGGGCCTGCCACTGAGCAAATTGGCTGTTATTCATCAGCCCGCCATGATTGTCCTTGTGGCCGGCAATAGGTGTACCCCAACCTTTTACCGTATAGGCCAGAAAACAGGTCGGGCGATCATGATCGATCGCGGCAAATGCCTGGGCCATGGTCTCAACGCAGTTGCCACCAAGATTTTCCATCAATGCCGCGAGTTCGATGTCCGTGCGTCGCTCAATAAGGGCTGTCACGTCCCCTTGATCGCCCAGATTATCCATCAGGCGCTGGCGCCAGACTGCGCCACCCATGAAAGTCAGCGCTGAATAGTCCTGGTTGGGGCAGGCATCAATCCAGTCGCGCAGTCGCGCTCCTCCGGGTTCTTCGAATGCGGCGCGCTGTAGAATGCCGTATTTTACGCGCACGACGTCCCAGCCGAAGGCATCAAATATCTTCTCGATCCTCTCAAACAACCCTTCGCGCACGATGCCGTCCAGTGACTGGCGGTTGTAATCGATGATCCACCACGTATTGCGCAGGTCGTTCTTCCAGCCCTCCTGCAACGCCTCGTAGATATTGCCTTCGTCAAGTTCGGCATCGCCGACCAGTGCCACCATGCGCCCCATCGGGGCATCCGACCCCCAGCTTTTGGCCTTGATGTAGTCCTGGATGATCGACGCAAATGAGGTGATCGCCACACCCAGCCCCACCGATCCGGTCGAGAAGTCCACATCGTCGATATCCTTGGTGCGGCTGGGATAGCTCTGCACACCGCCAAACCCACGGAAATTCTCCATCTTCTCGCGGGTCTGGTTGCCCATGAGATATTGCATGGCGTGAAAGACCGGTGACGCATGGGGTTTGACAGCCACCCTGTCCTCTGGCCGCAGCGCCGAGAAATACAGGGCCGTCATGATCGATACCATCGACGCTGAAGATGCCTGATGCCCGCCGATCTTGATCCCATCCACCTTGGGCCGGACATGGTTGGCATGGTGGATCATCCAATGCGACAACCACAGCAGGCGTTGTTCGACAATCTTCAGTTGGGTGGAGTCAGGATGCATGGCGATCTCCGGGTTCAGGCGGCGTTGCGCGCGGGGTAAGGCAGAGCTTGTTCCAAATCTGCGAGGATATCTTCGACATCCTCAAGCCCGACCGACAGGCGGATCAGACCATCACTGATACCATGCTCGGCCCGTTCCTCGGGCGTATAGGTGGAATGGGTCATCGACGCCGGATGCTGGATCAGGGTTTCTGCATCGCCCAGGGAGACCGCGCGCTGGATCATGTTGAGGCCGTTCATGAGGGCGATCCCACCGGTCAGGCCGGAGTTAACCTCAAACGCGATCATCGCGCCGGATTGGGACATTTGCCGCTGGGCGACATCGTACTGCGCAAAGCTCTCAAGCCCCGGGAAATATACGGTTTCAACGGCTGGATGAGCTTCGAGGAAATCGGCCACGACCTTGGCCGAGGCACAATGACGGTCCATGCGTAGATTGAGCGTTTTCAGCCCTCGCAGAATGAGCATCGCGTTGAAGGGCGCCATCACCGCGCCGGTCATGTCTTTCATGCCGACAAGACGGATCTCAGCAATCTGTTCTGCGGTGCCCACGACAAGACCAGCGACCACATCCCCATGTCCGCCGAGATATTTGGTGGCAGAATGCACAACGATATCCGCACCATGTTCGATCGGGCGAGTGAGATAGGGGCTGGCATAGGTATTGTCGACAACGACCTGCGCCCCGGCCAAATGTGCGATCTCGGCATTGGCGGCAATGTCCACCAGTCGCATGTTCGGGTTGGCCGGGGTTTCGAAATAGACCACGCGGGTTTTGTCCGACACGGCCGCGCGCAGGTTTTCGGGGTCCGTCATATCGACATGAGTGATCTTGACACCCCATTTCGCCAGACCGTGGCGCATGAAGGCAAAGGTACAGCCGTAGAGTGTTTTGTCGACGATCACCTCATCCCCCGGCGATAGCAGGGTCCACAACACGGCGGTGATCGCTCCCATGCCGCTGGAGAGGGCCAGCCCGGCCTCGGCACCCTCAAGGGTGGCAATGCGGCGCTCGAGAAGATCGCATGTGGGGTTCGAAATCCGGCTGTAGATATGGCCTTCGCGTTCGCCCGCGAACATCTCGCCACCGGCCTCGGCTGTTTCGAACGAAAAGGTTGAGGTCAAATGCAACGGCGGGGTCAGAGCGCCGTCATTTTCCAGCGGGTTATAGGCATGATGGATGGCGCGGGTGGCAAATCCGGTGGAACGGGTCATGACAATCTCCTGAATCCTGTTGAAGACCAATTTACGCCTTTCTGCTGGGCATTTGATTGCAAATTATACCAGTATCGGACTATGGATTGACATAATCTGCCACAGTGAGGCCGTGATGGACGACAAAGACAGACAGATCATACGCGCCCTTCAGCGGGACGGGCGCATGACCAACCAGGATCTCTCTGATGCTGTAAACCTGTCACCGTCGCCCTGCCTGCGCCGCGTCAAGAATCTGGAGGCCAAAGGGGTCATCAAGGGATACAGCGCCGATGTGGACGCCGCCGCCTACGGAATGGCCATTACCGTCTTTGTGCGAATTCGGCTCGAACGCCATAACGAAACAGATGTTCAGAATTTCGAAAAGCGGGTTCGAATGATCGATGAAGTTCTCGAATGCCATGTGCTGACCGGGGCCATGGACTACCAGTTGCGGGTGCTCGTGTCGGACCTCGAAGCCTATGAAGGCTTTATCCGAAATCGCATTCATCCGATTGGAGGCATCGCCTCCATCGATACCAGTTTTGTCTACGGGACAGTCAAGAAGACAGCCGTTTTCCCGGCCAGTTGATGAAGCCTCAGGTCTTTTGGCGCGCGCGAGTCGCGAACCTACGCTTTGACCCCTGGCAGTTGGTTCGCGGCATCGAGTTTCGCCCAGTCGAACGTGACGCCGATACCCGGCACATCTGGCGCAATTGCCAGATGATCCTCAACGACCAGAGGGCGCGTCGTGTAGCTGTCGATAGGAAAGGAATGCACCTCGATCCAACCGGCGTTGGGTCGGGCCGAGACCAGACTGACATGCAACTCCTGCATGCCGTGACTGCAAACGGGCACATTATGCGATAGCGCGCGCTCAGCGACCTGAAGAAAGCCGGTAATGCCCCCGCAATTCGAGGCGTCGGGCTGGATATAGCTGAGCTTGGCCTGCGCAAACGCGTAGTCGAATTCGTGGATGGTGTGCAGGTTCTCGCCCATGGCCAGCGGCATTCCGGTCGCTTCGGCGATTTGACCATACCCGGCATAGTCATCCGGAATCGTCGGCTCTTCGAACCACAGCAGGTTGAACGGGGCAAACGCCTCGGCCGCCGCGATGGCCTGTGGCACCGACATCGCATAATTCGCATCAACCATGAATGCGATATCGGGACCGATCAGCTCGCGTACAGCCTTGATGCGGTCCACATCCTCGGCCAAGGTCGGCTGCCCGATCTTGATCTTCACCCCGTTGAAGCCGCGATCCAGATACCCCTGCACAGACGACAGCAGCTTCGGCAGGTCGAACCCTAGGTCGATACCGCCGCAATAGGCCTTGCAGGACCGCCCCGCCCCGCCCGCCATTTGCCAGAGCGGCTGTCCGGTCCGTTTTCCGCGCAGATCCCAAAGCGCGATATCGACGGCAGAAATCGCAAAAGAGGCGATGCCACCACGCGCGACGTAATGCACATGCCATTGCATCGCCTCATAGAGGTCTTCGACATTCTCCGCCTGCTGCCCGATCAGAAACGGTGCCAGATCGTGGTCGATCATCGCGACAATGGCATGCCCGCCCTTGCCGCCGGTATAGGTATAGCCGGTACCCTCGCTGCCATCGGCAAGACGTACTGTCACCGTGATCAGTTCGAAAAAATGATGATCCCCGTGCTTCGCGTCGACCAGCACCTCAGCCAACGGAATGTGAAACAGCCGCGTTTCGATGGCGGTGATGCCGGTCACGATGAAGGTCCTTGGATGGCATCCACCGCTTTGAAACCGGCTTTCCCGACCACCGGTTCCGTTCGCCATGGCAGAACTGGGTGCGACAGACGGCTAAACATCTACATTCTCCGACTTTGGTACGACAAAAGACCGCATAAATAACAACACTGAGCTGCCTGATGTCAATACATGTCGAAAAACAAGGGAAAATGCGGAGGCCTCCACTTCGACCTTGATGAGGTTCAAGGCCCATCAGAACTTTTGGTCCTATCAAAACGAGAATCTTTGAAGTTGCACGGCTCCATGATGCGTATGGGGCACGGAACAAAACCGTGATGTGGCTCCAGAACATTCCGAAAACCTGGAAATACAACACGCATATAAAGCTAAAACCGGCCTCGCGCGTGGAATATGAGTTGCGGCAGAGGGCAAGGGCAAGGCATCCTCGGCGGCATGAAAAACGATATTCTTAAGCGACTGCGATATTCTCTTGGTAAGGACTCGCAGACTGCCTCACTCCAGGACTGGCGCATGGCGCTATCACTGGTTCTGCGTGACCGTCTTGTCGATGTATGGATCGACAGTGCGCACACAACTGAGACAAATTCCTCCAAGCGGGTGTATTACCTTTCGATGGAGTTTTTGATCGGGCGCCTGATCGAAGACATGATCTCAAACCTCGGACTCGAATCTGCCGCCCGTGATGCGATGGAAGCGCTCGGTCAACACTATGACGCGATCGTTCATGATGAGCCCGACGCGGCGCTTGGCAATGGCGGGCTCGGTCGTCTGGCCGCGTGTTTCATGGATTCTCTGGCGACGCTGGGTATCCCCGCCTTTGGATATGGCATCCGCTATGAGCATGGCCTGTTTGAGCAGAGCTTTGTCGAAGGCGAGCAGGTCGAACAACCCGAGACATGGCTGTCGCAACGCCACGCCTGGGAATTCGAGCGCCCTGAAGTGCAGCATTCCATCGGCTTTGGTGGCCATGTCAGCCATAGCGATGGGCGCGCCACCTGGCATCCCGACAGCGGGGTGGCCGCGACAGCGTTCGACACGCCGGTTGTTGGCTGGAAAGGCGAATGGGGCAACACATTGCGGCTTTGGTCTGCGAAACCGGTGACCCCGTTCGACCTCGACAGCTTCAACCGCGGCGACTACCTCGCCGCCAGCCGGTCCGAGGCTCTGGCGCGCACAATTTCGCGGGTGCTTTATCCGGACGATACCACCGAGAGCGGCAAGGAACTGCGGCTAAAGCAGGAGTATTTCTTTACCGCCGCCTCGATCATGGACCTGCTGCGTCGCCATATGGACGATCATGACGACATTCGCACCCTGCCGGATCATGTTGCGATCCAGCTCAACGATACCCACCCGGCCATCGCGGGGCCGGAACTTGTGCGTCTGCTGGTGGACGAACACGGGTTGCCGATGCCCGAGGCGATCGCACTAGCGCGCCGTTGCCTTGCCTACACAAATCATACGCTGCTGCCGGAGGCACTGGAACGCTGGTCTGAAGGCCTGTTCGCGCGCGTGCTTCCCAGACATCTGGAGATCATCCGCATCATCGAAGAGGCGCAGCAGGCCGAATTTCCCGGCAGCCCCCGCATATTAGAGCATGGCGAAATACGCATGGGCGAGTTGGCCTTTGTGATGGCGCATAAGGTCAATGGCGTCTCGGCCCTCCATACCGAACTGGTCAAGGAAACGGTTTTTGCCGATCTGCACCGTATCCACCCCACCCGCATCGTGAACCAGACCAATGGCATCACGCCGCGCCGGTGGCTGCATGGCTGCAACCCGGCGCTGCGCAGCTTGATCAACAACCAGCTTGGCGAGGCCTGGGTTAGCGATCTGGAACAGCTTGCGGCGCTAAAGGCGATGCGCGCGGATTCAGAGTTCATCGCGGCATTCCAGCAAGCCAAGCGCAGCAACAAGATGGCGCTATCCAACTGGATAGGCGAGACCTGCGGCGTTGCGCTGGACCCCGACGCGATGTTCGACGTGCAGATCAAGCGTATTCATGAATACAAACGGCAGTTGATGAACCTGCTGGAAACAGTCGCGCTCTGGAACGAGATGCGTGACGATCCCGATGGGGACTGGACGCCGCGCGTTAAGATCTTTGGCGGCAAGGCGGCACCGGGCTATGTCCTGGCCAAGCAAATCATCCATCTGATCAACGATGTCGCCCGCGTGGTGAATGCCGACCCCGCCACGAAGGGTCGGCTCAAGATCGTGTTTCCGCCGAATTACAACGTGACGATGGCGGAACGGCTGATCCCAGCCGCCGATCTGTCAGAGCAAATCTCGACAGCCGGCAAAGAGGCGTCGGGCACGGGCAATATGAAATTTGCCCTGAACGGCGCGCTGACCATCGGCACACTGGACGGCGCAAATGTCGAGATCCGCGATCATGTCGGCAGCGAGAACTTCTTTCTCTTCGGACTGACCGCCAGCGAGGTGGTGGATCGCCGTATTCAGCACGGATTCTCGCGCAATGCGATCGAGGCCAGCCCGCGCCTGCAAAGGGTGCTGGGGCAGATATTCGAGGGCCTCTTCTCGCCCGAAGACCCCTATCGTTATCACGGCCTGATCGGGATGCTGTATGACCATGATCATTTCCTGGTGACCTGTGATTTCGACAGCTACTACGACACCCAGCGCCGCGCCGATGTCGTCTTTCAGAACCCGCGGAACTGGGCGTCGATGGCGTTGATGAATACTGCCAGCATGGGGTGGTTCTCGTCGGATCGGACGATCCGGGGATATGCCAGGGACATCTGGCAGGCGGACGCACCAAGCTCGGCGCTGGAGCGGTCCGCATGAACATGGCGGCTGAGCTTGTCGACCCGGCCGACGCAGCCGCGCTGTTTGCGGGACGACACGGTGACCCGTTTGCAGTGCTCGGACTGCACCGGCAGGACAACAGGCTGGTTCTGCGCGCGCTGCGGCCAGAGGCGGACGGGGTCGATGTTCTGGAGGCAAAGACGGGCCGCAAGCTCTGCACGCTCGACCCGGTGGCAGAGGGTCTGTTTGCTGCTGTGATCCCGCGCCGCAAAAACCGCTTTGCCTACAAGCTGCGCCTGAGCCGGGGCGACGACGTTTGGGAGGAATATGACGCCTATGGCTTTGGACCCAGGCTGGGCGATCTGGATGAACACCTGCTGGGTGAGGGTACCCATGGCGAGCTCTGGCGCGCGCTCGGCGCCCATGTCGGAACCCATGAAGGGGTCGAGGGCACGCATTTTGCAGTCTGGGCCCCCAACGCGGCACGGGTTTCTGTCGTCGGGGATTTCAATGGTTGGGACGGGCGACGCAACGTGATGCGGCGGCGCGGGACCACCGGGATTCACGAAATATTCCTGCCCGGCGTCGCAGACGGCGCGACCTACAAATACGAAATACTCGACACCAATCACGCCTTGCTGCCCCTCAAGGCTGACCCGGTTGGATTTGGTGCCGAGCATCCGCCGAAGACCGCCTCGGTCGTAAGAGATCTGCGCGGCTACGACTGGTCCGATGCAGGTTGGATGCAGGCCCGCGGCGCGAAGCAAAAGATCGACCAGCCTATCTCGATCTATGAGGTGCATCTGGAAAGCTGGCGTCGTGTTTCCGAAGAGGGCAAGCGGTCGCTCTCCTATCTGGAACACGCACAACAACTGGTCGGGTATGCAAGCGACATGGGCTTTACCCATATCGAATTGACGCCGATCTCCGAATATCCGTTTGGCGGGTCTTGGGGGTATCAGCCGGTGGGGCTCTTTGCGCCCACATCCCGATTTGGCACGCCGAATGAATTTCGCGCCTTCGTCGATGCCTGCCACGACGCGGGCCTGGGGCTGATCATCGACTGGGTGCCGGGTCATTTCCCAACCGATGAACATGGGTTGGCCCGGTTCGATGGCACCGCGCTTTATGAACATGCCGACCCCAAGGAAGGCTATCACCCGGACTGGAACACGCTGGTTTACAATTATGGTCGCAGCGAGGTGCAGAATTTTCTGATCGCCAATGCGCGGTTCTGGTTCGAGGAATATCATATCGACGGGTTGCGCGTGGATGCAGTCGCCTCGATGCTCTATCGTGACTATTCCCGCAAAGACGGCGAGTGGATTCCCAACCAGCATGGCGGGCGCGAAAACCTCGAAGCGATTGCCTTCATGCAGCGCATGAATGAGGTGGTCTACGGGGCTGATGACAGCATCCTGACCGCTGCAGAAGAATCCACCGCTTTTCCGGGGGTCAGCGCACCTACGGATAGCGGCGGGCTTGGCTTTGGCTTCAAATGGAACATGGGGTGGATGAACGATACCCTGCGCTACATGTCCGAGGATCCGATCAACCGGAAGTACCACCACGATAAGATGACCTTCGGCCTGCATTATGCGTTCTCGGAAAACTTCATCCTGCCGCTCAGCCATGATGAGGTCGTGCATGGCAAAGGCTCACTACTGGGCCGGATGCCCGGCGATGACTGGCAACGCTTTGCAAACCTGCGCGCCTATTTCGGCTTTATGTGGGGGCATCCGGGCAAGAAGCTGCTGTTTATGGGCGGCGAGTTCGCCCAAGCGAAGGAATGGAACAACGAAACCAGTCTTGACTGGCACCTACTTGACCAAGACCCCCATCGCGGCATGCAGGCTCTGATCCGCGACCTGAACCACTTCTACGCCAGAACGCCAGCGCTTTATCAGCGCGACAGCGATCCCGAGGGGTTCCAATGGGTCGATGGGGGTAATCAGGCGGATTCGATCCTGTCCTGGCTGCGCTTTGGCAACGAGGGCGTTCGCCCGGTGCTTGTGGTGGCCAATTTCACCCCCGTCCCGCGCGAGGGTTTCCGTCTGGGCGTACCGCATGCGGGCCACTGGGACGAACGCCTAAACTCCGACGCCGCGGTCTATGGTGGCAGCGATATGGGCAACCCGGGCGGCAGGCACGCGCAGGACATTGCGGCGCACGGGTTCCCGCATTCCATTGAGATCACTGTGCCACCGCTGGCCACGGTATTTTTTGAACTGGCGGAGAACCGGCGCGCCTGAACCAAAAGCCGGAGGGAGGCGATCATGACAGAAGACAGATTCGCATTGGCGCGACAGACCATGGCCTTTGTCCTGGCCGGAGGGCGCGGCAGTCGCCTCAAAGAGATGACGGATATTCGTGCCAAACCGGCCGTCTATTTTGGCGGCAAGACACGGATTATCGATTTTGCCTTGTCAAACGCCGTCAATTCCGGCATTCGCCGAATCGGTGTGGCGACACAGTACAAAGCGCACAGCCTGATCCGTCATATCCAGCGCGGGTGGAGCTTCTTTCGGGCCGAGCGCAACGAAAGCCTGGATATCCTGCCCGCCTCGCAGCAACTGGACGAGAACAACTGGTACAAGGGGACCGCCGATGCGGTGACCCAGAACATCAAGATCATCGAAGGCTATGGCCCGAAATATGTCCTGATTCTGGCGGGCGACCACATCTACAAGCAGGACTATTCGCTGATGATCGAGCAGCATGTGCGCTCGGGCGCGAAAGTGACCGTGGGCTGCATTGCCGTCCCCCGTGACGAAGCCAAGGGCTTTGGTGTGATGGCCGTGGACGAAAACGACAAGATCCTCGACTTCGTCGAAAAACCCGCCGAACCGCCGACAATGCCGGGCGATCCGACCAAATCGCTTGCGAGTATGGGAATTTATGTCTTTGAGGCCGAGTATCTCTATGAGGTTCTGAAAAAGGATGCCGCAAATCCCGACTCGAGCAATGACTTCGGCGGCGACATCATCCCTGAAATTGTCGCCTCAGGTGGCGCGCAGGCCCATCCCTTCAGCCGCTCCTGTGTGATGTCGGGGCTCGAGACCGAGCCGTATTGGCGCGATGTCGGCACAATCGACGCTTACTGGCAGGCCAATATCGACCTGACCGATTTCAAGCCCGAGTTGGACATCTATGCAACCGATTGGCCGATCTGGACCTATTCGGAGCTCACCCCACCGGCAAAGTTCATCCATAACGAAGAAGGGCGACGGGGACAGGCTGTGTCTTCGATGGTGTCGGGTGGCTGCATCATCTCGGGATCGACGCTCTATCGATGCCTTTTGTTTACGGGTGTCAGAACTCATTCCTATTCACAGCTTGAAGGTGTCGTGGCGCTTCCTTATGCCGAGGTCGGGCGCCGGGCCTATCTGAAAAACGTCGTGATCGACCGGGGTGTGAAAATACCGCCCGGCCTGATTGTCGGCGAGGACGCAAAAAGCGATGCAAAGCGGTTTCGGCGCTCGGATAACGGGATATGTCTGATCACGCAGGACATGATCGACAAACTGGAAGGGTGACATGCAGGTCTTGATGGTCGCATCCGAATGCGCGCCTTTTGCCAAAACCGGCGGGCTGGCGGATGTTGTGGGCGCGCTGCCCACCGCACTCGCACCCCTTGGCATCGAGGCGCAGGTTCTGATACCCGCATACCCCGCCCTGTTCCCGCTGCTGCCCCAAGGTGAAGAGGTGGCAAGATTTGACGACCTGCCCGGCGGCCATGGGCGTCTGGTCCAGGTGACCTCCGAGGGCGTGCCGCTGCTGCTGCTCGATGCGCCGCAGCTCTTTGACAGGCCCGGCGGGCTTTATGTCGATGAAAGCGGGCAGGACTGGCCAGATAACGATCTGCGCTTTGGCGCGCTGTCGCAGGCGGCGGCTCGGATCTGCATGGGGGCCATCGACGGATACCGGCCCGACATCCTGCACGCACATGACTGGCAGGCCGCTCTTGCGCCGGTCTATCTGAAAATGGAAGGCCGCCCAGAGCCTCGCACGGTCCTCACCATCCACAATATCGCATTTCAGGGCCGCTACGGCCCGCAGGCACTTGGCCCATTGGGCCTCAAAGGCGACTGGTTCCATCCCGAAGCGCTCGAGTATCACGGCGATCTGAGCTTTCTCAAGGGCGGGCTGATGTTCGCCGACCGCATCACCACCGTTAGCCCGAGCTATGCACGCGAAATCCTGACACCGGAATTCGGCATGGGTCTTGACGGTGTGTTGCGCGCCCGCAAGGACGTGCTGAGCGGGTTGCTCAACGGTATCGACCTGAACAGCTGGAACCCCGCCGCCGACGACAAGATCGCCCGTCCCTACAATGCCCGCAGCCTGAAGCGCAAAACGGAAAACCGGGCAGCGATCTATGAGCGGATGGAGCTTGCCCCCGACGCGACCGGCCCCTTGTTCTGCGTGATCAGCCGGTTGACCCAGCAAAAGGGTCTGGACGCGTTGTTGAGCGCGGTGCCGCATCTGGTCGCGCGCGGTGCGCAGCTTGCCGTGCTGGGGTCCGGAGAGCCCGAACTGGAAGCCGGCTTCAGGCAGGCGGCTCAGGATCACTCCGGCATTGTCGGCGCGTTCATCGGGTATGATGAGCCCCTGTCGCATCTGCTGCAGGCAGGCAGCGATGCGATCCTGATCCCCTCGCGGTTCGAACCCTGCGGGCTGACGCAGCTATACGGCCTACGCTATGGCACCTTGCCAGTGGTCGCGCGAACCGGCGGTCTTGCCGACACCGTGATCGACGCCAATGTCGCGGCCATCGCGGTCAAGGCAGCAACCGGATTTGTCTTTGACGATGTCAGCCCCGAGGGGCTGGCGCATGTGATCGACCGGGTGATCGACGCCCATGCAGATCCCCGTCTGTGGCAAAACATGCAGCGTGCGGCGATGCGCCATCCGGTCAGTTGGGATGACTCGGCCAAAGGCTATGCCGACCTCTATTCCGCGTTGGTCGCATGACATTTCAGGCGCATATTTCCACCCGGTTTGAGCCCGGCAACCCGCACCGTCTGGGCGCGCATTTCGACGGTGGCGGCACCAATTTTGCCGTGTTTTCTGAAAACGGGCAGCAAGTCTTTCTGTGCCTCTATTCGGCTGACGGGCACCGTGAGGAACACCGTCTGCCGCTGCCTGAGCGCACGGGCAGCATCTGGCACGGCTATCTGCCGGGGCTGCAGCCCGGTGCGCTATATGGTTATCGCGTTGCCGGCCCTTATGATCCCGATCAGGGTCATCGTTTCAATATCAACAAGCTGTTGCTTGATCCCTATACGCGCGAGATGTCGGGTGGCTTCACCGAACATGACGCAACATTCGGCTACCAATTGTATGCACCGCAGGCCGATCTGTCTTTCGACTCCCGCGACAGCGCGGCCTATGTGCCGAAATCGGTTGTTCCCGATCCCGCTATCTATACCCCCGATGCCGAGCCCCTGGCACGTGGATGGGACAACACGGTGATCTATGAGGCACATGTAAAAGGGAGCACAATCCGCAACCCCGCAGTCCCGGAAGCGCTGCGCGGCTCGTTTGACGGGCTCGCCTCACCGCAGATGCTGGACCACCTGACCGCGCTGGGGATCACCACGATCGAGCTGTTGCCTGTGCAGGCCATCAAATCCGAAAACGCACTGATCCGGCGCGGGCTGATCAATTACTGGGGTTACAATACGATCAATTTCTTTGCGCCCGAGCCGCGCTATCTGGGTCCTGCCGGCGTGCGCGGCTTCCGCGCGATGGTAGAGCGGTTCCACGCCGCCGGGATCGAGGTAATCCTGGACGTGGTCTATAACCACTCGGCCGAAGGTGATCACCTTGGCCCGACGCTGTCGTTCCGGGGCCTCGACAATGCTGCCTATTACCGACTGCTGGACGGCCAGCCGCGCTACTATGTCAACGACACCGGATGCGGCAACACCTTGGATGTGCGCCACCCGATCGTGACCCGCCTGATCCTGGACAGCCTGCGGCATTGGGTTCAGGTCATGGGGGTCGATGGGTTCCGCTTTGATCTGGCCACCACGCTCTGCCGCGAAGATCACGGTTTTGACCGGCGTGGCGGGTTTCTGGATGCGCTGCGTCAGGACCCTGTTCTGAGCGCCGTCAAGCTGATCGCCGAACCCTGGG
Source organism: Ruegeria jejuensis (assembly GCF_041537905.1). NCBI lineage: Bacteria > Pseudomonadati > Pseudomonadota > Alphaproteobacteria > Rhodobacterales > Roseobacteraceae > Ruegeria > Ruegeria jejuensis. The sequence continues at coordinate 185,817 of NZ_JBGRUO010000001.1, forward strand.
ACATCGGCCCCGGAGGGTATCAGCTCGGCAGTTTCCCAGCCGAATTTGCCGAGTGGAACGACCGGTTCCGCGATACTGTGCGCCGGTTCTGGCGCGGTGACCGGCAGGGCGCACAGGATCTGGGATCGGCGCTGCTGGGCTCTGCCGATATCTTCGATACCCAAGGCAGGCGGGTCTGGTCTTCGATCAATTTCGCCGCCGCCCATGATGGGTTTACCCTGACCGATACCACCCGTTACGTGCAGCGCCACAACCACGCCAATGGTGAAAACAACCACGATGGCCACCACACCAATTTCAGCGAGAATTTCGGCGTTGAAGGGCCAACCGACGATCCCGGCATCATCGCAGATCGGCTCAGACGGCAGCGTAGCCTGCTGGCAACCACGTTGCTGTCGCAAGGCACGCCGATGCTGCTGGCGGGGGACGAGGGCGGCCATTCCAAGCATGGTAACAACAACAGCTATTGTCAGGACAACGAGGTCAATTGGATCGACTGGAGCGCGCTGGACACCGATCTGATCGCCTTCACCACCGCCCTGACCCGGTTTCGGCGTGACCATCCGGTACTGCGGCAAAGCAACTTTCTGCATGGGGCCACCAGAACCTCGGACGGCAAACCCGATGTGGAATGGCGCGACTTTGATGGCAGCGCGCTGAATTGGCGCGACCCGGGGTTGGCCTGCCTGTGCCTGCACCTGCGTGGCAATGCTGAAACGCTGCGTGGCGCTGCCGAAACGGATGAAGTCCTGCTGGCCTTCAACCGGGCCGATGATCCGCAGGACCTGATCCTGCCTGCTACCTCCCGAAGCTGGGTGCGCGAGATTGACACCTCGGTGATGCAGCAGCGGCGACTGGTCGTGCCGGGTGGCTCAATCGTGGTTCCGCCCCACGCGATTGCCGCCTTTTGCCTGTCCGAAGAGACAGCGGAATGAGCCAGACCGACACGGATTTGCGCGATCTGGCACGCGCGCATGGGGTTCACACTGAATACTCCGATCTGCATGGCCAGCAACATTTTGCTGGTCCAGACACGCTGCGCGCATTGCTGCGCGCGCTCGGCGTTGAGGCCGGATCGGAAAGCGAGGTGCGCGACGCGCTGCACCAAACCCGGAACCAAGAACGCAGCCGCCACCTACCCCTCGAACATATCGTCGAGGCCGAACAGGCCGGCTCCCTGCCCCTGCGCGCGCCGTGCCAGTGGTGCGTGACCGGTGAAACCGGCTCTGTGCTGGCCGAAGGACACGCGGATGGGGTGCTGAACCTGCCGGGCCTGCGCATCGGTTACCATCATCTGCACGCCAGTTTTGCGGATCATCGCGAGACCACCCGTATCCTCGCCCGTCCCGCCAGAGCGCCCGATCTGCAATCCCGCACCGCGCAACACCGCTGCTGGGGCATGACGGGCGCGCTTTACGGGTTGCGCAGCGCGGAAAATGGCGGGCTTGGAAACTATGCCGACCTCAGCGCGGCGGTATCCTCACTTGGGGCGATGGGCGCGCAGTTTTTCGGCATCAACCCGGTGCATGCATTGGGCTGGGCGAATAGCGAGATCATAAGCCCCTATTCACCCTCCCACCGGGGGTTTTTCAACACCGATCACATCGCGATCCAGGGCGGTCTGGGGCCACCGCCAGAGGCACCTCTGATTGACTACTCCGCGTTCCGCAGACGTCATGCGGCGGCACTGGAACAGGCTTATGCAGAGTTCAAAAGCCGCGCAGACCCATCCGCCTTTCGCGACTGGCAAGACCATGCCGGGTCAGAGCTTGCCGAATTCGCCCGGTTCGAGGCCCTGAGCGAGACATATGGGCCTGATTTCCGAGATTGGCCGCAAAAGCTGCGGCAGCCGGGGCCCGAGGCCGAGAAGGCCGCAGGGGAACGCACCGAATTCCATGCCTGGTTGCAATGGCAGGCGGACATGCAGATCGGCGCAGCCCAGCGGGCGGCGCAGGCGGCGGGCATGTCGCTGGGACTCTATCTTGATCTGGCGGTCGGGCCCCGCCCCGACGGGGCCGAGGTCTGGATGAACGCCGCCACCATTGCGCGGGGCGTGACCATCGGTGCGCCGCCGGACCATCTGAGCCCAGAAGGCCAGTCCTGGGCGCTTGCCGCCCACGCGCCCGGCCCCCTTGCCGCCGCCAACTACGCCCCGTTCCGCGCTATGCTACGCAAGCTGATGGACAAATGCGGCCTGCTCAGGATCGACCACGCGCTTGGCCTCGCTCGCAGCTACTGGCTGCCGGACGATGGTAGCGCCGGCGGGTATGTCACCCAGCCGTTCGCGTCGCTTCTGGCGGTGATACAGATCGAAGCGGCGCGCGCGGGCTGCGTTGTGATCGGCGAGGATTTGGGCCTTGTACCCGCAGGCTTCCGCGAACAGATGAACGCTGCCGGGCTTTACAGTTATGCAGTCTGGCAGTTCGAAACCCGCCCAGATGGATCCATCCTGCCCGCAGGCAACCTTGCGCCTTATGGGCTGGCCTGTTTCGGCACTCACGACACGCCAACCTTAAGCGGCTTCTGGCATGGTATCGATATCGAATGGTGGCGCCGTGTTGGCTGGTTGAACGCCCCGGCGCGCGCCAGCCAGCATGGGCATCGCGCCCGTCAACGCCATAGTCTGCGCAAGAACTGCAACATTGCGCCGGAGGCCGGGATTGCGGATGTCATCGACAAGGTTCACGCAGAGCTGGCCACCGCACCGTCCGAACTGGTGTCGGTCCAGCTTGACGATGCGCTTGCGGTGACAGAAGCCCAGAATCTGCCGGGCACGATTGATGCACACCCCAACTGGCGCCGCCGACTGCCTGTTTCCGTTGACGGATTTGCAACATCGACGGCACTGCGACATGTTGCTGACACGATGAAAACCTACCGTCCGCCCGCACAAGCCCAGCAAGAAGAAGAGGCCTCAGTATGACCATTCTGACCCATGTCTGCACGCCGTTTGAAGGGCAGAAACCCGGCACCTCCGGTTTGCGCAAAAAGACCAAAGTGTTCATGCAGCCCGGATATGTCGAGTGTTTCGTGCAGTCGATTTTCAATGCAATCGGCGGTGTTGAGGGCAAGACGCTGGTCGTGGGCGGCGATGGCCGGTATTTCAACGCCGAAGCGATCCAGACCATTCTGCGCATGGCATCGGCCAATGGAGCAAACCAGATCATCGTCGGGCGCGACGGGCTCTTGTCAACGCCAGCGGCTTCGAACCTGATCCGCAAGCGCAAAGCCGATGGCAGCCTGATCCTGTCAGCCAGTCACAATCCAGGGGGAATCGACGCGGATTTCGGGCTGAAATACAACATCTCCAACGGCGGCCCCGCGCCGGAAGGCGTAACCGACGCGATCTTTGAGCAAACCCAATCGCTCAGCAGTTACAAGACCCTGGACACCGACGATATCGACCTGGGCACCGTGGCCGACCTGGCGCTGGGGGATATGCGGGTCGATATTGTCGATCCGGTTTCGGATTATGCCGAACTGATGCAGGAGCTTTTTGACTTCGACGCCATTCGCGGGCTGATCAATGGGGGCTTTACCTTACGCTTTGATGCGATGCATGCGGTCACCGGACCCTATGCCAAGACCATTCTGGAGGGCATGCTGGGCGCACCCATCGGCACGGTGCTCAACGGTGTGCCCTCGGTGGATTTCGGCAAGGGCCATCCCGACCCCAACCCAATCTGGGCGAAACCGCTTGTAGATTTGGTGATGGCCGAAGATGGACCCGATTTCGCCGCCGCCTCGGACGGGGATGGCGACCGCAACATGATCCTTGGGCGTGGTGTCTATGTCACCCCGTCCGACAGTCTGGCCATTCTGGCAGCCAATGCACATCTGGCACCCGGATATTCCGAAGGGCTGGCGGGCGTGGCACGTTCCATGCCGACCAGCCGCGCCTGCGATCGCGTGGCCGAGGCCATGGGCATTGCCTGCTATGAAACCCCAACCGGCTGGAAATTCTTCGGCAACCTGCTGGATGCGGGCCGCGCCAGCCTGTGCGGCGAGGAAAGCGCCGGCACCGGAAGCGATCATGTGCGCGAGAAAGACGGGCTCTGGGCGGTCCTGCTCTGGCTGAACATTCTCGCAGTGCGGAAAATCGGTGTGCGGGAAATCTTGCAAGACCATTGGCAGACCTATGGTCGGAACTATTACTCGCGCCACGATTACGAAGCGATCGCCACAGGCCCCGCGCAGGATCTGATGCAGAACCTGTCGGACACACTCGCGGAGTTGCCGGGCAAGACTGCAGGGTCGCTGGTTATCGAAGACGCCGATCAGTTCTTCTACCACGATCCCGTCGATGGGTCTGTCAGCCACAATCAGGGGCTGCGGATCACCTTCGCGGGCGGCGGGCGCGCCGTGCTACGGCTTTCAGGAACCGGTACCGAAGGCGCGACCCTGCGCATTTACCTTGAGCTTTACGAACCGCCATCGGGCAAATTGGACATGGAGCCACAAGAAGCGCTTTGGGGCATCTCTCAAGCTACCCGTATGCTGTGCCAGTTGACCGAGCGCACAGGCCGGACCGAACCCGACGTTGTGACCTGAAGGGGAAGGTCCATCTCAGACCTTTGCGGCTTCCACCGAGGTGGCCCCGATCTGGGCTAGGGCGATGGACATCTCATCGCTCAATACATCCCAGAGCTGGCCCAGCCCCTCTTCTCCCCGCGCCGCAATCGCGAATTGCAGGATGCGGCCGAAGAAGACGAAATCCGCGCCGGTGACGAGGGCCTTGAGCACGTCCTCGCCCGAGCGCAGACCGCTGTCATAAAACAACGGATACCCGGCCCCGACCGCCTTGCGGATGTCGGACAGGGCCGCAATGGGCGCAGGCGCGCTGTCCAACTGGCGGGCCCCATGGCTTGAGACCTGAATGGCATCGACGCCCGCCTCTTTCAGGGCCAACGCGTCTTCGGGATCAAGCACGCCTTTGACAACCAGATTGCCGCGCCACATGTCGCGCAACCGGGCCAGCGTGTCCCAGCTTGCCTTTGCGCGACTCTCAGTCCGGTCAAAGCTGTAACCCGCCATCTGGAAATTCGCCATTTGCGGCCGACCCTGCAACAGCGTCGACAGTGACCAACGCGGATGCAGGGCGAAGTCGAGAAACTGACGCGGACCGATGCGAAACGGCATGGTGAACCCGTGGCGCAGTTCGCGCGGGCGGCGTCCCACTTCGGGCACATCCGCGGTCAGGACCAGTGTTTCATATCCCGCGTCCCGCGCCCGTTCCGCAAGCTTGAACGTGCCCGCGCCATCGCCGCTGAAGTAAAGCTGGAACCAAGCGTTGCCCTGCGCGACCTCGATCACCTCTTCCATGGGTGTCGAAGCGACGGTCGACACACCCAGCGGAACCGAATACCGCGCCGCCAGACGGGCCAGCATCAGGTCGGCACCCGGGGCGGCAAGGTTGCACATGCCCATCGGCGCAATGCCGAACGGGCGCTGCGCGGGCTTACCAAACAGGGTCGTCGACAGCGATCTGTCACTGACATCGCGCAGGATGCGCGGGCGCAGGGTCAGTGCATCCAGCGCCGCGCGGTTGCGGGCGGCACCCACCTCTGCCCCTGCGGCACCGTCGATATAGTCAAACACCATCCATGGCAGACGCCGCCGTGCAAGTCGGCGGGCATCCTCGGCGCTGTGGATGGCGTTTGCGGCCATCAGGCCTGAACGGCCTTCATGAAACGGTCGCGGATCACCACCGGGTCCATCGTGATCACCGGGTTCTTGGCGTTGCCGCTATCGCACTTGACCACGATCACATGCATCTTGCCGCTATCCAGCGCCTTTTGCAGAACCTCACCGGTATCCACATCCCGGCACTCGATGACATTCTCGCAACCACAGGCCTCGGCCACTTTGGCAAGCGAGGTCTTGAGACCCGCATATGTCGGTTGATCTCCGGTCGAGCCATAAGACCCGTTGTCGATGATCATCAGGATGTAGTTATCCGCCACATTGTTCGCGATGGTCGGCAAGGTGCCCATATTGGTCAGAATCGAGCCGTCGCCATCGATGACGATCACCGGTTTGGGCTGCGCCAGTGCCAGTCCCAGCCCGATGGACGAGGCCAATCCCATCGTGCCCAGCATGTAGAAGTTCGTGGGCTGGTCGTCGATGGCATGCAACTCTTGGCTCGGAATACCGATGTTACAGACCACAAGCTGGTCGCGCAGGATCGGGGCAATCTCTTTCAAAATCTCGGAACGGATCATTGGTCGCCATAGCCTCCCCAGAAATTGGCATCGGTCAGGATCGCCACGGGCTTGTTGCACATGAAGGTGTATTTCAGGATATTGTCGAACTCTTCGACATCCTTCTGCCAGTGGAAATGGTAGGTCGGGATATTCATCTGCGCCAGGAGCGCCTTGGTGTGGATCGCCATCTCGACCTGACAGGCAACCGGTTCGCGCAGCTCGCCGCGATAGGAAATCAGCATCGGCAGGGGCATCCGATAATACTGAATCAGCGTTGCCAGCGTGTTGAACGTCACGCCGATGGCCGTGTTCTGCATGATGATCGCTGGGCGTTTGCCGCCCATCCAGGCCCCGGCACACAGACCCATACCCTCGTCTTCCTTGTTCGAGGGGATGTGAAAGATGTCATCGCGCTGATCAATCTCTTCGATCACGCCAGCCAGTTGCTTACACGGCACTGTGGTCACGAACGAGATGTCATTGGCGACAAGATCATCGGCGATCTTCTTGTCGATATTCATTGTCTGGTTTGCCTTTTCGCTTCGAGGCGCAAATCGCGCTTTTTTCAGGGTTGAGAATTGCGGTGAACATGCACCGCACAATGGGCGTGCCGAACCACGCGCGCGGCGGTGGAGCCAAGGAAATAGTCGCTCAGGCCGGGTTTATGCGAGCCGATCACAATGCAATCGACCTCGTTTGCATTGGCGTAGTCGATGATGGTGCGCGCCGTGTGGCCCTTGATTATCTCGGGCGTGATCCCTTCTGAGTCGTCAAGTTTTTCCTCCAGCAGCCGTCTTGCCTTTGCAAAGCCCTCGTTGACGACGGTCTTGTCCAGATAAGCGCTCGCCGAGCCCTGCGGCGTCTCATAGACATGCAGCGCGATGATATCGCAGGCGCTGCCGCCAAGGGCTCGCGCCACCTTCAGCGTGTGTTGCGAAATATCGTGATCCAGCGCCATCGGGACCAGAATTTTTTTATACATGTCCTGTCTCCATCGGGTGTTCGGTTTTCTCTATGCCCATGGTGTTAACACGATTTTGGGGGCCGCGACCGCACCGGCGCGCAAATTCTGGAACGCTTCGAACCCGTCGGAGAGCGGGCGCTCCTCAATCCAGTCCAGCGCGCCGAGCCGCCCATCAAAGATGGCCTGCGCGGTGTCGCGAAAATCCTGCGCCGTGTAGGTATAGGTCCCGATGAAGCGGATCTCCTGCAGGGTCATCCGGCGGATGTCGAGCCCGCCGCGATCCTCGCCAAGGCCCACATGGGCGATCACGCCGCCCGGTGCAGTATGTTCCGAGGCCACTGCGCGCGTGGCGGAATAGCCCACCGCGTCAATCACCACCTCATAGAGGCCCTCGGGCTGGGCCACCACACGCTGTCCGCAGCGGTCTTGCAGATAGGCGCGGCGCATCTCGTTAGGTTCGGTGATCACCACATCCTCGATCCCCATCGCTTTCAGCGCCAGCGCAGCGGCAAGGCCGATCGCCCCGCCCCCAATCACCAGTGCGCGGGCCTGCGCGCCGGGGTGCAGGCTCTCCACAGCCAGTCTGACCGCGTGCCAGCTAACCGCCAGAGGTTCCGCCAGCGCGGCCTTGGCCAAAGGGACGCCCGCGGGCACCTCGACCAGATTGGCGTCGGGCATGGCAACATATTGCGCAAACGCCCCCTCGCGCGGGGGCATCGAGATGATCTGGCGGTCCGGGCAGATATTCTCCCGCCCCGACTGACACGCGGCGCAGGTGCCGCAGCAGACCAGCGGGTTGATCGTGACACGGGTACCATCGCGCGCACCGCCAACAATGACGCCTGCCGCCTCATGCCCGAGGATCAGCGGCGCGGGGCGGCGCGCGTCATGGCCCAGATAGGCATGCATGTCCGAACCGCAGATGCCAACGGCCTCTACCCGGATCAGATGCTCTGCTTCGCGCGGAACCGCATCCGGCACCTCGCGATAACCCATCTGTTCAACCCCATCATACACAAGCGCTTTCATTTTGCGGTGAACCCCCCGTCGACCATCAGGACCTGCCCGGTCACATAGCTGGACGCCTCCGAGCACAGGAACAGGATCGGTCCGTCGATATCCTCCATCCGCCCGTTGCGCTTCATGCAGGTCTGCGCCGCGTTGCGGGCCGCGCGGTCGCTGTCGGCAAAGACCGCCTGCGTCAGCTCGGTCGGAAAGAAGCCCGGCCCGATGGCATTTGCGGTGATGCCATCGCCCGACCAAGCCTCGGCCATAGCGCGAGTCAATTGGGCAATGCCCCCTTTTGAAGCACCGTAGGCCACACCGCCCGGAAAGGCCCGTGTGGTCTGCAAGGAGGCGAAGTTGACGATACGGCCCCAGCCCTTTTCTTTCATCGCAGGCACCAGCGCCTGGCTCAGAAAGAACGGTGCGGTGAGGTTCAGCGCCAGCGTCTGATCCCAGCCTTTCGCAGTCACCTCATCCGCCATCTCGCGCGTGTTCACCCCCGCCGCATGAATGACGATGTCCGGCGGGCCGAAGGTTGCGTTCACGCGGTCCACCAGCCCATCCAGCGCCTCCCGGTCAGCCACGTCCGCGACAACGCTGCCCGCATTCGGGCCAATCTCGGCGCAGATGTCGTCCAGCGCATCTTGCCGCCGGGCGAGGCCAACGACGCGCGCCCCGGCCCCTGCCAGAACCAGCGCCGCGCGCCGCCCCAGTCCGGAGCTTGCCCCGGTCACAAGCGCGACCCGACCGGTCAGATCAAAGAGCGCCCTTGGGTCAGCCATCTGCCGACAGATCGAATTGCTCGTCTGGGAAATACTTGGCAAGCCGCACATCCGCCGCACGGGCATGCCCCTCCATTCCCTCCAGCCGCGAGATACGCGCCGTGGCTTCGGCCACTGATTTCGAGCCTTCGCGCGTGGCGCGCTGCCAGGTGACGATCTTCATGTATTTGTGGACGCTCAGACCACCGGTATAGCTGGCAGCCCCCGAGGTCGGCAGCACATGGTTGGTTCCCGTGGCCTTGTCGCCGTAAGACACCGTGGTCTCTTCACCCAGAAACAGCGAGCCATAGCAGGTCAGACGACCCAGCCACCAATCCAGATCCTCGGCCTGCACTGTCAGATGCTCTGGCGCGTAGTCATCCGAACAGGCCGCCATCTCCTCGCGATCCCCGCACAGGATCACCTCGGCATAATCGCGCCAGGCGGCAAACGCGTTGTCGCGGTTCACTTCGGGCAGATCATCAATCAACGTCGGTACCAGTTCCATGACTTTCTCGGCCACCGCCCGGTCATCGGTTACCAGCCAGACCGGCGAGTTGTAGCCATGTTCGGCCTGACTGACCAAGTCGGTCGCCACCACAAACGGGTCCGAGGCCCCATCGGCCAGCACCAGACTGTCGGTGGGGCCTGCGATCATGTCGATGCCGACACGACCGAACAGGATGCGCTTGGCTTCGGCGACGAACTGATTTCCTGGGCCGACAAGGATGTTGGCCTTGGGCAGTCCGAACAAACCATAGGTCATGGTGGCCACGCCCTGCACGCCGCCCATCGCCAGTATCTTGTCGGCCCCGCAGATATGGGCGGCATAGACGATCGCCGGGGCAACCCCAACGCCGGGCCGGGGCGGCGAACAGGCGGTGATATGGCGACAGCCCGCAACCTTTGCCGTGGTCACCGTCATGATGGCGCTGGCGATATGGCTATAGCGCCCGCCGGGCACATAGCAGCCCGCCGCATCGACCGGGATGGCTTTCTGGCCCGCGACAAAGCCCGGAACGATTTCCAGTTCGACATCCGACAGGGTTGCCTTCTGGGTTTCCGCAAAGCGGCGGACATTGTCATGGGCAAAGCGAATGTCAGCCTTCAGCTTTTCCGGCACCAATGCACAGGCGGCCTCGATCTCTTCGGGTGACAGCAGGACGCTGCCCTCGTAGCGGTCGAACTTCTTGGCATATTCCAGCGCCTTGTCATCGCCGCCCGCTTCGATCTCTTCGAGGATCGTCTTCACTGTCTCATGGACTTCGGACGCATGGGATTGCGCGGTCAGGGTTGCCTTTTTCAGATATTCACGAGGCATATTCAACAAGTCCTATTGGTAGATTTCCGGAAGCAAAGTGGTCGAAACCGCAGGAATGTAGGCGATCAGAAGCACCACGATCAACATAGTCAATACGAAGGGCACGGCCCGGGCGGCAATCTTCAGAATTGACTCGCCGGTAATGCCAGATACGACAAACAGGTTCAGACCCAGCGGTGGTGTGATAAACCCTACGCCCAGTGCGGTGATCATCATGATGCAGAACTGGATCTCGTTCATGCCGATATTGTCTGCCAGCGGTTTCAGGATCGGCGCAAGGATCACGATATTCGGCGTCGTCTCCATCACGCAGCCTGCGGCGATCAGGATGCCGATCATCAGCAGAATCAGCAGATAGGGATCATCCGTCAGCGATGTGATGGATGTGACGAAACCCTGCGGCACGCCCATGATCGCCAGCGCTTCGGCCAGCGGGGCGGAAAAGGCGATGATGGGCAGGATGACACCGTTCACCTTGGCGGAACTCACCAGCATCGAGGGGAAATCCGCCAGCGTCAGTGTGCGCATGATGAAGCCCATGGCGATGGTGACGACCACCGCTGTGGCACCCGCTTCGGTCGGGGTCAGGCGGCCCGAGAAGATACCGTAGAAGATGATGCCCGGCACGATGAAGGCATACCAGCCGGATTTCAGCGCCTTGCCCAGATTGGCCAGCCACTCGCCCATGGTCATCATACCGCCGCCCTCATAGGCGTAGAGACGGTTCATGATGATGTTGGTCACCAGGATCGACACCAGAATGGCCAGACCGGGGATCAGCGCCGCGAGAAACAGCGTCGAGGCCGAAATACCCAGCACCAGACCGATGATGATGTAAGCGATCGAGGGTGGGATCAGGATGCCAGTGCAGGCGCCCGCCGCTACCAGCGCGCAGGCATAGGGGCGCGGATAACCGCTTTCGACCAGCCGGTCGATGGTCATGCGACCCACCGCAGCCGCCCCGGCAGCGTCAGAGCCGGAGATCGCCGCGAACATGCCGCAGACCAGAACCGTGGCCGAGCCGAAACCGCCCTTGGCAAAGCAGGTCAGCGCCTCGGCCACATCAAGAAACTTGCGCGACAGCCCAGTGCGGACCAGCACGTCGCCAGTCAGGATAAAGAGCGGCACAGCAGTCAGCGCAAAGGCATCGATGCCGGTGAACAGGCTCTCGCCCACCAGGCTGAGCGGCAGATCGCCGGACATAACCAGCATGACAATGGCAGCCGAGCCGATCGCAGCCCAGACCGGAACGGCCAGTGCGATCAATGCCACGAACATCAAGACCGGGACATAGAAATCCCAGCCGAGTTCAACCGTTTGATTGAGAGAATTCCAAAGCATTGTCTATCCCCTCAATCAAACAGCTTGTCGCCTTCGAAAACGGGCGTGCCGTCTCGCAAGGACTTGAAATCACGCAGGAAGGACTGGATCAGACGCCAGATCATCAGGGCAAACCCGGTCGGCACCGCCATCAGGAACCAGACCTTGGACACCCGCAGCCCATCAGTGACCGAGCCAAACTTGGCCGAGACATGCACCGCCTCGTAGGACCAGTAGAGCGCGATGATCGCGACCAGGAACATCACCAGATCGCCGAAGATATAGAGCAGCGCCTTGGGCCGAGGCGGCAGGTAGTGCATCACGACATCGATGCGAATATGGGCGCGTTCCTTAACCGCCGCCGCCGCGCCGATCCAGGCGAGATAGATGAAGGAATAGCGAACGATCTCTTCTCCCCAGATCGAGGAGTAGGCGAAGATTTCGCGCCGCAGCACTTCGATCGCCATCGTAATGACCAGCATGACGTAGAACACCAGCAGCAGCCAACGTTCGGCATCGCGGTCTATTTTCTGAAATAGAGTCATCTTCTGCCTCGAATCCTGGCAACACCTCACGGCTCGGCCCTGGATGCGGCCGGTCTTTGGTGGTGCTGATGGTGGTAGGAGCGGGTGCGCAATCGGCACCCGCCCGGATGGCGTCAGGCGTCGTGGACGTAATACTTGCCCTGTGTGTCAGCCGCTTCGACCAGCTTGTCGAAGGCCTCCATCGACCCGGCCAGTTCGGTCTTGAACGGGTCCCATTCCGACCGCTGATAGCCACCGGCGTCTTTCCATTCCGCCAGTTGATCGTCGCTCAGCGAATGGAACTGGACGCCTGCCTTGTTCAATTCGGCCATCGCATAAGCCCGTGCCGAGGGTACCTTGGACAGGTTCTGATGGCTGGTCATTTCCGCCGCCCACATGATCCCGTCCTGAACATCCGCCGGCATTGAATTGAACCATTCCAGGTTACAGGAATAGACTTGGCTGTCCGGCACCGCCTGGGTGAAGGTCACGTTGCTGAGGATATCCTTGAAGCCAAAGACAAAAAGCGCGCCCACCGACGGGTCGAGCGCGTCGGCCACGCCCTGTTTGATGGCCGAAGGCGTCTCACCCCAGGCAACCGGCGTCGGGTTCGCGCCCACCATGCGATAGTATTGCTGCAGCATTTTCGAGCCCGGGACGCGGAACTTCACACCGCTCATGTCAGACGGCGTCAGGATGGCATTGCCGCCCTGGCGCACGGCCACAACGCGGGGATCAATGACCACATAGAACAGCGCCTTGAAGCCTGCCGCCTCGACCTTGGGATGCACCTCATTCTTCCAGGTTTCCGAATGCACCAGATTGGTGAAGCGCTGGTTTGAGCCACAGAGATAGGGCATGTTGATCAGATCGACGGTCGACGCAAAGGGCGCGAAGTTCGACAGCGAATGCTGCGCCGCCTGGATGGTCCCGCCCTGCACTTTCTGGACCAGCGAACCGCCAGCCCCCAACTGCCCGCCCGGTGCCAGCTTGACATAGACCTTGCCGTTGGTGGCGTTCTGGATGTTCTCCTTGAGGTCCAGTTGCATGATCGGATAGCTGCGTGAGGCCCCCAGAACATAAGCGGTCGCAACCGTCATGATGTGATCGGCGGCCTTTTCGCGATCCTTTTCCTCTTTCGCCGTCTGCGCCGCAGCCTCAGACGACCAAAGTACGCCGCCCGCCCCCGCCACGAGCGCCGCAGTGAACGCACCACCCGCACTGAGTTTAAGAAAGTTCCGGCGTTCAGCCGAAGCCAGGTTTTGTTTTTCGTTGTCCATCAATTGTCCTCCCATTGGACAAATCAGCTTCCGTCATTGGCGTTGCGGTCAGCTTCTTTTTTTAAGATTGCGACAACGAACAGGATCGACGCCGCGAACAGAACCAGCATTTCGCCCACATCCCCCAAAAACGCGCTGTTCGCGAACGCACCTAGTGCAACATTCGTGAAATAGATGACAAACACGACGATGGATGCAGCGAGATACATTTGAGGACTCCGGACAGATTCGGCTCTACCTCATTTGTAAGCGCTTACATAGATAATGCAAGCGCTTACATTGACGTCTTTCAAACCTGCTGCAATGTGCTAGAAGTTAAGCAAATACAAAGCACAGGTTTTGAAATGTCGAAACTGAGATCCGCCCCTACGCTGGACGATGTCGCCCGCAAAGCGGGCGTCTCGACGGCAACGGTGTCACGGTGCCTCAACGCCCCGGAGCGGGTTGTGGAAGCCACGCGCAAGCGCGTCATGTCCGCCGTCGACACGCTTGGATATACGCCGAATTTCGCGGCCCGCGTCATGGCCGCCAAGCGCACCTTCACCATCGGCGCAATCATCCCGACCATGGAAAACGCGATCTTTGCGCGGGGCCTGCAAGCCTTTCAGGAAGAGTTGCATCAGCGTGGCTATACCCTGCTGGTCTCCAGCTCGGCCTATCGTCCCGAAGTGGAGGAGGAGCAGATCCGCACTCTTGTGGCACGCGGTGCCGATGGGCTTTTGCTGATCGGCCACGACCGTGATCCGAAAATCTATGACTACCTTGAGCGCCAGAAGGTACCCGCCATGGTGGCCTGGTCCTACATCCCCAACGCGCGCGCACCCTCGATCGGTTTTGACAACCGGCAGGCGATGCAGGCGCTGGCTGATCGGGTGATCGGGCTGGGCCATACCCGGATCGCGATGATCTCGGGCTTCAGTCAGGGCAATGACCGCGCAAGGCTCCGGATCGAAGGCGTGCGGGATGCCCTGCGCAGGGGCGGCTTGCAGCCCGATGCCCTGAGTGTGGTCGAAACCTCCTATGAGGTCGAGAACGGGGCCGAAGCCTTTGCGCGGCTCATGTCACAAGACCCGCGCCCGACCGCGATCCTGTGTGGCAACGACGTGTTGGCCGCCGGGGCGCTCCGGCAGGCCCAAAGCATGGGGATGCGCGTGCCCGAGGATGTCTCGATCACCGGATTTGACGACATCGAGCTAGCCCGTATTGTCAGCCCTGCCCTGACCACGGTACATGTCCCGCATCGTGAGATGGGCGGAAAAGCGGCGCTTGAACTGGTCGAAATGGTTGAAAAGAACATTCCGGGAAATACCATCCGCCTGCAAACAGACATTGTCGAGCGCCACTCGCTGGGCCCGGCAAACAAAAGCCAGGACTTCGCGTCTCGCGGGTAAGAGGATCAGACTATATGCGTGACTTTCAGGTGCCGGGCCGCTCCGAGGTGTTGGCGACAAACGGCATGTGCGCAACATCGCATCCGCTGGCGGCGCAAACCGCCATCGACATTCTCAAGCGCGGCGGCAATGCGATGGATGCGGCGATCTCGGCGGCGGTGCTGCTGGGGATCTGCGAACCGCAGATGACCGGCATCGGCGGCGATTGCTTCGTGCTCTACACCCGCCCCGGTTCGCAGCAGGTCCATGCCCTGAACGGCTCGGGCCGCGCGCCCGGCGCGGCGGACCCAGCAGCCCTGCGCGCGGGGGGCGTGAACAAGGTCGATCCGGGCAGCGCCCATGCGGTCACGATCCCCGGCGCGATTGACGCATTCTGCCATCTGTCAGAGACCGCAGGCCGGATCGGGCTGGACGCGATCCTGCAACCGGCAATCCACTACGCCGAAACCGGTGTGCCGGTGGCCGCGCGAGTGGCGTTCGATTGGCAACGCGACGCCGACCATCTGCAAGGCGACGCGCGCAACCATTATCTGCTGGCTGGCAAAGTTCCCCAACCGGGCCAGATATTCCGCGCCCCGCAACAGGCCGAGGTCCTGCGCCGGATTGCGCGTTCTGGGCGTGGCGCGTTTTATTCCGGCGAAGTTGCCGAGGATATGGTGGCAACGCTGCGCGCACTCGGCGGCACCCATGACCTAACAGATTTCGCCAATACGGGCTGCACGGAAACAACCCCAATCGACGGCGCATATAAGTCCCTCGAACTGGTTGAGCATCCGCCAAATGGCCAGGGAGCGACGGCGATCCTGCTGCTCAACATCCTGAGCCAGTTCGACCTGCCCGCCATGGACCCGCTGGGCAGCCAGCGCGCGCATATCGAGGCAGAAGCCACGAAGCTGGCCTATGACGCGCGCAACCGGTTTCTGGCCGATCCCGACCACAGCCATCGCCTCGACCACATGCTTGACCCCAACACCGCCCGGGCGCTGGCGGCGTTGACTGATCCGCAGCGGGCAATGCCCGACCCCGCCCCATTGAGCGAAGAGGTCCACAAGGACACAATCTATATCACCGTTGTGGACCGGGACGGGATGGCGGTATCGCTGATCTATTCGATCTTCCGCGGCTTCGGGTCCGGCATCGCATCCGACAAGTTCGGCATCCTGTTCCAGAACCGCGGATCGGGCTTCACGTTGGAGCCCGGCCATCCGAACGAGTTCGGCGGCGGCAAAAGGCCGATGCACACGATCATTCCCGGAATGCTGCGCCAGAATGGCCGGATCACCCTGCCCTTTGGCGTCATGGGCGGGGCCTATCAATCGACGGGGCACGCGCGTTTTGTTTCCAACCTGGCCGATTACGGCATGGGATTGCAGGCCGCTCTGGACGCGCCACGCTGCTTTGCCGATTCGGGTAAGCTGCTCGTAGAGCGTGGTTATTCCGACGCGGTACGCCAGGAACTGGCCGATCTGGGACACAGCGTGGCCCTCCCCGACGTAGCCATCGGTGGCGCGCAAGCCATCCGGATCCGGGATGATGGCGTGCTGGAAGGCGCAAGCGATCCAAGAAAGGATGGCTGCGCGTTGGGATACTGACCAGATTGGGCGCCTGCGCGCCTAGTTCAATTGGAAATGCAGCGGATAGGAGCCGTCTTCGAACGGGCCAAACATGTCTGGAATATCAGGATGTTGCACCGGTTCACCGGAATAATCCGCAACCAGATTCTGTTCCGAGACATAAGCTACGTAATAGCTTTGGTCATTCTCAGCCAGAAGGTGATAAAACGGTTGTTCCTTGCGCGGACGGCTGTCTTCGGGAATGGCAAGATACCATTCCTCGGTATTTGAAAATTCCGGATCAACGTCAAAAACGACACCGCGAAACGGGTGTTTTTTATGACGCACGACCTGGCCCAAATGATATCTGGCGCGTGTCTTTAACATTGTACTATTGCCCCTACTGCGTTCCAGTATCCCGAAACCGGCGCGTTTTGTCCAACAGAAGTCCCGGTTTAGCAAGGAAACAGACTGTGAACCTCATTCGGACAGTGGCCGGATTTCCGGCATTGTGCGTCCTGCTTGGGCCGGGTTTTACGCCCCTGAGCGCGAAAATCGAGCAAAAAAGTCCGGCTGACGTCGCGTATGCCCGAACTCGGCGGCGCCCCGCCTGCCCGCTTTAGGTCGCAGATCAGCGTCGAACAAGCCCCAAAAGCGGTCAGCTTGTTGAATCCGCCAACGATTTCACGGCGAATGTGATTTCCCATGCGCACGTTTTGCGGTATGATTGCCAAAAAAAATAGGCAAGAGCAGATGAGCAGATATCTCAGCGCATTGATGCTGGCGCTTCTTTTGGCGTCTTGTGGGGGTGGGTCCTCGACCCCGCCGCGCAATCTCGACAACGCTTGCAGCATCGCAAAACAACGCCCGGAATACATGAAGGCGTTCAAAAAGACCGAGCGGAAATGGGGCGTGCCGGTGCATGTCCAGATGGCGACGATCTATCAGGAAAGCCGCTACAAGTCGAACGCGCGAACCCCGCATAAATACGCGCTGGGCGTGATCCCGATGGGTCGCCAGAGCAGTGCTTTTGGCTACAGCCAAGCGCTGGACGGCACCTGGGACGAGTACAAGCGCGAAACCCGCAAGCGCAGCGCCAAACGCAATCGCATGCGCGACGCCTCGGATTTCATCGGCTGGTACATGAACAAGAGCCTGAACCGCAACGGCATCCCGCTACATGACACGCGCAACCAGTATCTGGCCTATCACGAAGGCCACACCGGCTATGCGCGCGGGTCGCACAACTCCAAATCCTGGCTGCTGCGGGTGGCCACCAAGGTGGATGCGCGCGGCGAGATGTACCGCCAGCAACTGGCCTTCTGCCGCTGAGCAACACGCTCAGCGGTTATTGTCGGATGTCGCCGAGAAGAAGCGCGTATTGTGCTTCTTGCCTTTCTCCAGCTCGCCCAGCACCACCGTGGTCTTGGCGCCGCTGCTGTCATGCACCACCCATTTGCGCAGCTCCACCGGATCGGCGGTGAACATCAGCTCGATCTTGCCATATTCAGGGTTCTTGGGGTCCTGCGCCGTGACCACCGTGGCGGTCCCGTCGAACCCGTGACCCACCACCATATTGGCGCGGCTCAGATCCACGTTGCGCGCCAGGATCAGCGACAGCGGGGTTTTCCTGAGCGGGTATTGCTCGGGCGGTTGATTGGATTTCTTGTCATCGACAAACACAGTCCCCGCGCGCACCAGAACCAGCGCGCTGTCGGGTGGATTGTATTCGAACCGCATCTTGCCGGGGCGGTCAATCCAGACCTTGCCGGTGCTTAGCGAGCCGTCATCATTGATCTGGGAAAAACTCGCCTCGACGGTTTTCAACCCGTTGAGGTAGTTCGATATCGCGTTCAGCGGCAGTTTCTCCGCCGCCCAAGCCGCAGGCGCGGCCAGGGTCAAGGCGAGGGCAAGGGCAATCTGTTTCATACCACCTCAGATAAGGGCTCTGGCCCTGATGTGAAGCACCTATTGCTGCTCGGGCACAAGGATTTCGCGTTTGCCGACATGGTTGGCGGGCGACACGATACCTTCATCCTCCATCTGTTCAACCAGACGCGCGGCCTTGTTGTACCCGATGGCCAGTTTCCGCTGGATATACGAGGTGGAGCATTTGCGGTCCTTGATCACGATAGCCACGGCAGTGTCATAGAGCGCGTCCTCACCATCGGTATTGCCGCCGGTGTTTAGACCCAGAACCGCGTCGATATTGTCGGCCTTTTCGTCAGCGGGTCCTTCGACCACGCCACCGATATATTCGGCAGGGCCAAACTGTTTGAGGTGATTGACCACCTCTTCGACCTCTTCATCGGACACAAACGGGCCGTGACAGCGGGTGATCTTGGCCCCGCCCGCCATATAGAGCATGTCGCCCATACCCAGCAGTTGTTCTGCCCCCATTTCGCCCAGAATGGTGCGGCTGTCGACCTTCGAGGTGACCTGGAAGGAAATCCGGGTCGGGAAGTTGGCCTTGATCGTACCGGTGATCACATCGACCGAGGGGCGCTGCGTGGCCATGATCAGGTGAATGCCCGACGCCCGCGCCATCTGCGCCAGACGTTGAATGCAGGCCTCGATTTCCTTGCCTGCGACCATCATCAGGTCGGCCATCTCGTCGACGATGACGACAATATAGGGCAGCTTTTCGGGCGCGAATTCCTCGGTCTCGAAGATCGGCTCGCCGGTTTCATCGTCAAATCCGGTCTGGACCGTGCGGCTGAACATCTCGCCCTTGGACAGCGCTTCTTTCACGCGGCCATTGAAGCCCTCGATGTTGCGCACGCCCATCTTGGACATCTTGCGATAGCGGTCTTCCATTTCGCCCACGACCCATTTCAGCGCCACAACCGCCTTTTTCGGATCGGTGACAACCGGGCTGAGCAGATGCGGGATGCCGTCATAGACGGACAGTTCCAGCATCTTGGGGTCGATCATGATCAACCGGCATTCATCGGGCGTCAGCTTGTAGAGCAACGACAGGATCATCGTGTTGATCGCTACCGACTTGCCCGAGCCCGTGGTCCCCGCGATCAGCAGGTGGGGCATCTTGGCGAGGTTGGCAACAACCGACTCGCCGCCGATATCCTTGCCCAGCGCCAAAGGCAGGCTCAGGTTACTGTCGCCAAATCCACGGCTGGCGAGGATTTCACGCAGCACGACCTTTTCGCGGTTCTCATTGGGCAGTTCGATACCGATCACCGAACGGCCGGGCACGGTCGAAACCCGCGCCGACAGCGCCGCCATCGAGCGGGCGATATCGTCAGCCAGGCCGATCACCCGGCTGGCCTTGAGACCGGGGGCAGGCTCCAGTTCATACATGGTGACCACGGGGCCGGGACGGACCGAGGTGATCTCGCCCTTTACGCCGTAATCATCCAGCACGTTTTCCAGCATCCGCGCATTTTCTTCCAACGCCTCGTCGCTCAGATGATGGCGTTGGATACCGGAAGGATTGGTCAGCAGGTTGAGTGGCGGCAGTTCAAACTCGCCGCCATCCTCCTCGAAGGCCAGCGCCGGCTGCGCCTCGGCCTGCGCCCGGCGCGAGGGTTGCGGAGCCTTGCGGACCGGCTGTTCCACAACAGCCTTGCGCGGTTCGGCAACCGGAATCTGCGGCGCGACCGGCGCGGGTTCAGCCAGGGGCAGGGCCTCAATCGGGTCCTGCTCATCCATGTCGATGGGCATGTCGTGCAAGGTATCGAAACCCTGCGGTGCCATCAGGGGCGGCTCGGGCGGCAGCCCCATATCAGCGGTCAGCGGCGGTTCTGGCGGCAGACCACCCGGTTCGCCTCGATCCAGCACCAGCGGATCGGGGCCGCGACCACGGCCCTTGGTCAGCGGGCGGGTCGGGTCGGGTGGTGGCGGTGCGCCGGCGGCCTCTTTGCGGATGCGCACGGCGTCGGCGATCTTGGCGCTGATCCGATCGTCGCCGGGCATGTTGTCGAACTCGGCCAGCGGCATCGCCTCGACCAGTTCGGGCTCGGGCATCGGGTCGGCGCGGCGGATCAGCGAGGGCATCCGGGCCAGCAAGCCACCCTTGGGCTCGGGCGCAGACTCCTCGAAAACAGGCTCTTCCAACACCGGGTCGATCTGATCTGGATAAGCGGCGTCGGGGGCATAATCAGCCGTCAGGCGCATATCGGCCTTGCGCTCGGCGCGCAGCGCCTGACGGTTGCGCGCCGCCTGCATGGTCGCGGCGGTCCCCCGGCCCAGCAGCGTCATCAGCGCGCCGTAACCCATGATGAGGTTGATCCCGACAAAGCGCAGGCCGCGTTTGACCTCCGGCCCGGTAAAGCCCATCACAAACGCGCCCAACGTGACCATGCCCAGCGCCATCAGCAACGACGTCAGCTTGACCATGAAATGCGACCCGATGGGCAAGAGCGTCAGCAATGCCCCCATCACGGTGTCGCCAAAGAGGCCGCCCAGACCAAAGCTGTGCGTGGCTTTCCATTCGGCACCGGGGACAAGGGTTGCAGCATAGATCGACACGACCGCGATCCAGATCGGCGCAAAGATCAGCCGTGCTAGCGCGCGATCCTCGCCGGAATGGATGGCAAAGCGCAAGCCCCACACGATCAGCACCAGAGCGATACCCCAGCTGCCCCAGCCCACGATCATGAACAGCGGCGCGGCAATCGAGGCGCCAAGGCGTCCGGTCCAGTTCTGCACCGGCGCGTCGGTCGAGACCATCCAGTTCGGGTCCTCGGGCGTGTAAGACCCGATCATCGCCGCCGCCAGCAGCCCCAGCACGATCAAGGCGATGCCGATCAGTTCCTTGCCTCGCTTCTCGATCGCTGCCTGCATATTGCTGTCCAGCAACGGATCGCGGCCACGCGTGTTATATGCCATGCTACCCTCGTACCCTCATCCGTACACACAGTCGCGAAGCGTGATCAGCCCGCGCTGCAATTCTTCTTTTGGGGCCACCAACGCGGCCCGGATATATGATGTGCCGGGATTGCCCCCGATCCCGTCCTGCGAGAGGTAAGCGCCGGGTAACACCCGCACCCCGGTCTGCTGCCAGAGCTTCAGCGCCGTCTCTTCCCCGTTCTCGACCGGCAACCACAGGAAAAACCCGGCCTCGGGCGACATGTAACCCTGCACATTGCCAAAGACTTCATCCGCCAGCGCATATTTCTCGCTATAAAGCGCGCGGTTTTCCTCCACATGTGCCTCATCGGCCCAGACCCGCGCGGCAGCGGCCTGCAACGGCCCCGGCAGCGGTGCGCCGGAATAGGCGCGCAACTGTTTGACCCGCTTGATCGATTCCGGTCCGCCCGCAATCAGGCCAGAGCGCAACCCGGCCAGGTTCGAGCGCTTCGAGAGCGAGTTGAACAACGTGATGCGCTCAGGGTCCGCGCCCAGCTCCTGCGCCACGGTCAGAATGCCGGTCGGGGCTTCATGGCGGTAGATCTCGGAATAACATTCATCCGCGAAGATGCGGAAATCATACTGCTCGGCCAGACGGATCAGATCGGCCCAGTAATCCCGGCTCGCGACCGCGCCCTGCGGGTTCGCGGGCGAGCAGATATAGGCCGCCGCAGTGCGGTTCAGGATATCGGCAGGCAGGCTGGTGTAATCCGGCAAATGTCCGGTCGCCGCCGTGGCCGCCACGAAATGAGGCTCCGCCACCACCGAAATCGCCGCCACCATATAGACCTGATAGAAGGGGTTCGGGGTCAGAATAACCGGCTTTTTGCCGTTCTTCTCTTCCGGGCAGAGCGCCATGGCCGCATTATAGAGCCCCTCGCGGGTGCCGTTCAGCGACATCACGTGCAGATCGGGGTCCAGCGTCACGCCATAGCGCCGTGCAATCCAGTCGGTGATTGCGCCGCGCAGCTCGGGCGAGCCTTCATTGGGCGGATAGCCCTGAAATGTATGAGCATTCTCGATGATGACCTGCGTGACCCAGTCGGGAAACGCGTGTTTTGGCTCGCCAATGGTCATGTGCACAGGCTCACCGCCCGGCGTGTGATGGTCGAGCAAGGCGCGCAGGCGCGGGAATGCATAAGCCGGTAGGTTCGAAAACCGCTCGGGGAAATTCATATCAACTGCCTCAACACGGGATCATTGGCGTCCCGTTTTAAAGCCAAGTTACAGATGTGGCGCAGGCCCGTCCAGACAAAGCATTGCCCGGACTGGAAATTGTGGCATTCAGGTCAAGGCCGCCTCGGCCGCCGCACCCACCCGTAACAGCGCCTCTTCCTGGCGCGGCGGGGCCATCATCATCAGCCCGCAACTGGGCGTCCGTGTGGGCAGGGTCAGCGCGCAAAGCCCCATCAGATTGCCAACGCGCGTGTTGCGCAGGGCCAGAAGGTTCTCGGTGATGTAGTAGTCGTGATCGGAAAGCAACCGCTCGCGATCGGGCGGCAGGATCGGCGCTGTGGGGGCCAGCACCGCGTCGAACCCGGCTGTGGCCGCGTCCCAGGCGGCGCGGCAGGCCTCAAGCTTGGCGCAGGCGGCGACGTAATCGGGGCCGGAGAAGCTTTTGCCCTGCCGGAACCGCCCCAGAATTTCGGGAAACATCGCATCCGGTCGCGCCTCGATCACATCGCGCCACAGCCCGTAGGCCTCGGTGGTATAGAGCACTCCGCTCAGCGCCATCGCCTCGGTCAACTCAGGCACCTCAAGCGGCACCAACTGCGCACCACCTTTCGACAAGGCCTGCAGCGCGTCGTGAAATGCTCTGCTCGGCGCATTCCGGATGTCGTCCATCACAACGCTCTGCAACACTGCAAAACGGCGACCCTGCAGCGTGGCACCGCGCAGATCGGCGGGGCGTCCGCCCTCCAGCAGCGCCAGCATTTGCGCCGCATCCTCGACCGAGCGGGTCAGGGGCCCGATCGTGTCAAACTTCAGACAGAGCGGCACAACACCTTCAAGGCTCAGCCGCCCGGATGTGGTCTTGAGTCCCACAAGATCGTTCCAGGCCGCCGGAATACGCACGGAACCGCCAGTATCCGACCCAACGGCAGAGGCCGTTAGATTGAACGCCACCGACGCGGCAGCACCCGACGAAGAACCGCCCGGCACCGCCGCTTCGTCATTCACGCAGGGCGGCGTTGCGGTGATCGGGTTCAGGCCAAGACCAGAAAAGGCAAGCTCGCTCATATGCGTCTTGCCCAGGCAGACGCTGCCCGTGGCGGTGGCATTGGCCAGTACCACGCCATCCTGATCGGGCACCCGACCCTTGAGCAACGCAGAGCCGGATTCGGTCGCGACGCCCGCGCTATCCACCAGATCCTTCCAACTGATCGGCACCCCGTCCAGCAGCGACAGGCGCTGGCCCGATTGGGCGCGCCTGCGGGCGGCTTCGGCCTCGGCCCAGGTCCGGTCATGGGTCACGCAGGTGTAAATCCGGTCACGATGGGGATGCGCGTCGATGGCCTCCAGGTAGCATTCTGTCAGCGCAACCGGGTCGATCTCGCCTGCTGCGATGCCTCGCCCCAGATCGCTTGCCGTCATCGTCAGCCAGTCCTGCATCGCGCGCTCCTTCTCGTGGTGAAAGTGACGGTAGCGACAGGACCGCACATGGACAATCCCGATCAGGCGCGCATAGTGCGGCGCATGACACAGAAGCAAGATATCCTGATCGTGGGCGGCGGGCTGAACGGCCCGGTTCTGGCGCTTGCGATGGCACAGGCCGGACACAGGGTCGCGGTGATCGACGCCCTGCCCGAACGGACCCGCGCCGAGGAAGGCTTTGACGGGCGCGGCTATGCGCTGGCGCTGGCCTCGCAGCGCTTGCTGTCCGCAATCGGCGTCTGGGATCGCGTCGCCGACAACGCCCAGCCGATGCTTGAGATCAAGGTCACCGATGGCCACGCAGGTGCAGGGCCGTCACCGTTTTTCCTGCATTTCGATCACGCCGAGATCGAAGAAGGCCCGATGGGCTACATGGTCGAGGATCGCCACTTGCGCCCCGCCCTGCTGGCCGCCATGGGCGAGTGTGACGGGATCGAGGTGATCAATGAGCGTCGCGTGGTCGACCAGAACGCGGATCACACCGGCGTCGTTGCGGTTCTGGACGACGGGACCGAGCTGCGCGGTGACGTGCTGGTCGGCTGCGACGGGCGCGCCAGCGGTACGGCTGCGCGCGCGGGCATCAAACGCACCGGCTGGGATTATGGCCAGACCGCGCTCGTCTGCGCGATCGAACACGAGCTGCCCCATAACGGGATCGCGCATCAGTTCTTCATGCCGCCGGGACCCTTGGCGATCCTGCCGCTGACAGGTAACCGCAGCTCCATCGTCTGGAGCGAACGCACCGAACAGGCACAACGCATCAATGCCCTGCCCGAAGAAGATTATCTGCAGGTCCTGCGCCCCCGTTTTGGCGAATTTCTGGGGGATATCCGACTGCGGGGCGGTCGCTTCACCTATCCGTTGAACCTGACCATCGCCAATTCCTTTGTCGCCGACCGGGTGGCACTGGTCGGCGATGCCGCGCATGGCATGCACCCGATTGCGGGTCAGGGCCTGAACGCGGGCCTGCGCGATATCGGCGCACTGGCGCAAGTGCTCACCGAAGCGCGCCGCCGGGGCGAGGATATCGGCTTCCCGCCGGTGCTGGAGCGCTATCAGCAATGGCGGCGCTTCGATACGGCAACCTTGGCGGTTGCCACGGATGCGTTCAACAAGCTGTTCTCAAACGACAATCCCGCGCTGAGACTGGCCCGCGATGTGGGCATGGGGCTGGTCGGGTCGGTCCCCAGCCTGCGCCGCGGCTTCATCCGCGAAGCGGCGGGCTTGTCCGGCGATCTGCCGCTGCTGTTGCAGGGGCGGCAGATATAATCCGAACCGCTCAGGTATTCGAGGATTGCAGCTTCTTCTCGTCCAGCAATGCTGACAGCAGCAATCCGACAAGCGCGGACAGGCAGGCAAAGGCAAAGGCCATATCCATCCCGCTGCTGAACGCCGTGCCCAGCGCCTCTTTGATCTGAGCGACCTGTGTGGCATCGAAGTGGCTCACCACCGCCTTTGCCTGCTCGGTCGCCAAGGCACCGCCATTGATCACCCGCTGGTCCGCGTCGGACATGTCGATATTGTCCACCGCCAGATCATGCGCCAGCCGCGCCAAGCTGGCCGTGTACATCAGCGCCGTTGCGAGGGCGACACCGATGGCGCCATAGACGAGGTGGACCATGAAGCTTAGCCCACCCACCAGACCGGCGCGCTCTGGCTTTACCGCGCACATGGCCGCCGTCCCCGCAGGACCAATCGACAAGGTAGCACCGATCCCAATCAGGATCATCCCGGGCAGGATCTGGAAATACCCCAGCGCATTGGGAAGCAGCGCGATAGTTACCGCACCCGCAGCACAAAAGGCAAAGCCTGCAAGCAGAAGTCGCTTGGGCCCGAAATCGTTATAAAACCTGCCGGACAGAACCGACCCGACACAGAGCAGGGCCGTCAAGGGTAGCAAACCCAGAGCGGATTGCAGTGACGACCAACCCAGCGTTTTCTGCATGAATTGAGGGAAATAGAGAAATCCGATGAAAATTGCGGGAACCTGAAGCGCGTTCAGCGACAGGGTGATCATGAACTCGCGGTTGCGCATCATCTGCGGGATGATCAGCGGCTCTTTCACATGGTTTTCGATGACAGGAAACAGCAGAACCAGCGCAAAGCTGACCCCGATCATCACCATAATCGGAGCCGAGGTCCAACCCAGATCGGCCCCGACATCGAGGCTGTAGAGCATCAAGAGCACGGCGATGGCCATCACGGCGACGCCCAGAAGGTCCAGATGCTCTTCCGGTTTGTGGGTGTCCTCCTTGGGCATCGTGGCACGGATGGCGATCGTCGATACAATGGCCAGAACAACATTGGCGACAAAGAAGTACCGCCAGTCCCCAAAGCTGATCGCGATGCCGCTGATCAGTGGGCCAATCACATTGCCGATGGTCACACCACCCAAAATCAGCCCCATAACCAAACCCTGTTCCTCTTCAGCTGCGATTCTTGTTGCGCCGAAGGCCAGCATACAGGGCCAGATCAACCCCGCTCCGATTCCTTGCAGGGCGCGGGCACCGATCAGCACCGTCAGATCCGGCGCGACCAAACACAGAATCGAGGCCAGAAGGAAAACCACCAGCCCCATCATCAGCACCGGGCGGTGGCCGTACATGTCACCCAGCCTCCCTCCCGTCACCATAGTCATGGCAAAGAACAGCGCGTAGATGTTCAGCACCCATTGGGTCGAGGTGATGTCGGAATCAAAGGACAGCTCGATCGCCGGGACCAGCAGCATCGCGCCGGTGAAATCGATCCCGATCGCAAAGGCCGTCACCATCAGCGCGGCGATGCTCAATGTGCTTTTCTGATCCATCCTGGTCCTCCTGCGGGTTCCATCGTTTAGCCGCGCTGCCTGCTTTGCAAGGAAAACGGAATTACGGGGCTTGTCCGCGCGATTCCCAGACAGGCGCCTTACCGATCCGGTCCAACAGGAAATCCATAAAAACGCGCACTTTCGCCGACAGGACATTGGCCTTGGGATAAACCAGCCAGAGAACCGACCGATCCGCGACCTCATGGCCGGGCAACACGCGGACCAACCTGCCTTGCGCGATCTCATCATGCACGCTCCAGAGCGAATTGACCGAGATGCCCGCCCCGGCCAGCGTGGCCTGTTTCTGGCACGACCCGTCATCCAGAATCAGCCGACAGGACGCGCTGCGCGGGTCAAAACTGCCCTCCTGCCCCTGCGGCCCGATCAATGGGCGCGGGGATCGTCCTACGAAGGCGATCAACTGGTGGGCGCTCAGATCATCTGGATGTTGCGGAATGCCATGCAGGTCCAGATATCCGGGCGCGGCACACAGGATACGCCGGTCCTCGGCCAGCTTGCGCCCCTTGAGGCTGGTATCCTCAAGGGCGGAATTGCGCAGCGCCAGATCGAAACTGCCCTCGATCAGATCGAAAGGTTTGTCGGACAGGCGCAAGTCCAGCGAAACACCGGGATGAGCCGCCAGAAAGTCGGGCAACAACGGGGCTATATAGAGCTGCGCAAAACTGCTGGGCGCGGTGAAGCGCAGGGTGCCGGTCGCCTGCGGCACTCGCTGACCAAGCGCGGCCCGCCCTGCATCCTCCTGCGCCAGCATCTCGCGCGCGAAAGGCAGGAACTCGGCCCCTTCCAGCGACAGCGAGACCTTGCGGGTTGAGCGATGCAGCAGATCGGCGCCCAGCGTCTTTTCCAGTTTTGCCAGCTTGCCGCTCGCCACCGCCGGGGCAAGCCCCAGGGCCCGGCCCGCAGCGCTGATATTGAGCTTCTCAGCAGCAATAACAAACAGGCGCAGGCCGTCAGTATCCATTCAATTATATCCGTTACCTGAATTCTGAAGTCGATATTGGGCTGTTTACCACAAAATTTCCCACAAATATATGCGTGATATCTTTGCAGGGCCTTGCCTGCGAAGACCACATCAACAAAAGGACGCATAAATTGGCATTCTATTCCGTACTGGCCGTGACACCCACCACCGAAGATTGGATCCCCGATTACATTGAGCCTGCAAACGCTCTGGTTGCAGAATATGGCGGCAAATATCTCGCCCGCACCGCCAGTCATGAGCAGTTGGAAGGTAGCGATCAGCCCTCCGCCCTTCGCATCGTCATCGAGTGGCCCTCGCGCGAGGCCGCGTCGGGTTTTATGAGCGACCCGCGCTATCTGCCGCATCTGAAGGCACGCAGCGCTGGCTCGACCAGCGTTCACTTCCTGATTGAAGGCAAGGACGATCTGGCCTGACCCGCCAGACCCAGCGCCGGACCACCGCCGAGGATTGAGGATACGATACATGCAGAAGACAATTCTGATCACAGGAGCGACCGACGGGATCGGGCTGGAAACCGCCAAAAGACTGGCCGCCGAGGGTCATCACCTGCTACTGCACGGGCGCAACCCGGCGAAACTCGACGCCGCCACCGCAGCGGTCGGTGGCAAGTCCGAGAGCTATATCGCCGACCTGTCGCGCATGACCGAGGTCGAGGCGCTTGCCGATGCGATCGCTGACAAGCACTCGCATCTGGACGTTCTGATCAACAATGCAGGTATCCTGAAAACCCCTGATCCGATTACCGACGACGGCATGGATGTCCGCTTTGTGGTCAACACGCTGGCCCCCTATGTGCTGACCCGCCGCCTGTTGCCCCTGATGCAGGGTAGCGGCCGGGTCATCAACCTGTCCTCGGCGGCGCAGGCGCCGGTCGACCTGCGGGCGCTGGCAGGGGCGACCCGCCTGACGGATATGGAGGCTTATGCCCAAAGCAAGCTGGCCATTACCATGTGGTCGCGGGAATTGGCAGGCGAACTGACCGAGGGGCCGGTGGTTGTGGCGGTCAATCCCGGCTCGCTGCTAGCCAGCAAAATGGTGAAAGAGGGCTTCGGCGTGGCCGGAAGCGATATTGGCATCGGTGCCGAGATACTGCACCGCGCGGCGCTGTCAGAGGAATTTAAAGGCGCGACAGGGACCTATTTCGACAATGATGCAGGCCGGTTCGGCACTCCGCATTCCGATGCGCTTGATGCAGCGAAGTCCGCAGCGGTCCTGCAGGCTATCGAGACTGTTCTGGCGAAATAAGCACTAGTCCAGCTCGCGCGCCTCGTCGATCAGCATTACCGGGATACCGTTGCGAATCGGAAAGGCGAGACCCGCAGGTTTGGACACCAGCTCCTGGCGTTCGGCATCGTAATGCAGGGTGGTCTGGGTCTGCGGGCAGACCAGCGCTTCGAGCATGTGGCGGTCGAAACCGGGGTCGGGGCGGTCTGTGCTGGTGTCGCTCATTGCAGGATCTCCTCGCTGGTCCCGCCCCTTAGCGAATATTCAATCAAGGTCACAAGAGTTTCCCGGCGCGTGGCCAGGCAGGGCGCTTCGAGCAGGGCCTGTTTTTCCTCAGGGTCAAAGTCCAGCAGCATCGACAGCGAGTTGACCAGCAATTCGTCATCCGCGTCCTTCAGCGTGTCCCAGTCGGTCGACAACTCGCGCGCGCTGAAGAAGCGCTGCAGCAGATTCAGGAAACCGGCGCGGTCGAATTGGTCATCCGCTTCGGGCCGACCCAGGTCGCGGTCGAACCCGGTCCAGGTCACCGCGCAGCGGCGATAGGGGGTGAACCCCTCGACTTCTTCGCGGATGCGAAACCGCGACACGCCCGACAGCGTTATCATATAGCGGCCATCCTCGGTTTCCGAAAACTGTGTTATCCGGCCCGCGCAGCCAATACTGTGCAGCCTGCTCTCGTCCCGGGCGCAGGGGTTGGGCTGCACCATGCCAATCACGCGGTGCGAGGTCTTGAGCGTATCGTCCAGCATTTGCAGATAGCGCGGCTCGAAAATATGCAGCGGCAGGCGTGAGCGCGGCAACAACAGCGCCCCGGGAAGCGGGAACACGGCAATCGTGTCCGGCAGGTCAGCGGATTGAATCATGTCCAGAAGTGTAGCCCTGATCCTGCGTCAGGCAAATATCATCGAGCTCAGCTTGCGGCGGCCGTTCAGAACCACCGGGTCATTGGGCTTGAGCGCGTCGAAAATGGTGAAAAGCTGCGCCTTGGCGGCACCGTCATTCCACTCGCGATCCCGGCGGAACAGTTCCAGCAACTGGTCCACCGCCTCTTGCACCTGCCCGCCAGCGTGCAGCGCCTGCGCCAGATCGAACCGGGCCTGATGGTCGCCCGGATTGGCCTCGACCGCGGCCTGCAACTCGCCCACCGGACCCGCATCAGCGGCCTGCTTGGCCAGTTCAAGCTGGGCAAAGGCCGCCTCAAGCTCAGGGCTGGTGGAAATCTCTGCCGGGGCGCCGTTCAGGATGGCTTCGGCCTGGTCCAGATCGTCCAGCGCGATATGTGACCGCACCAGCCCGCCATAGGCAGCGGCGTGATTGAGGTCTTCGCCCAGGATCGCGGCAAAGGTCTGGGCAGCTTCCACCGCCGCGCCCTGCGCCAGCATCTCTTCTGCGGCCTCAACCGCCTCGTCCAGTCGACCACCCGGGCTTTCGCCACCCGCCGCCGCAATCACCTTGTCGACAAAGGCCTTGATCTCAGAGCCGGGCAACGCGCCCTGAAACGCGTCTATCGGCTGGCCCTTGTAGAACGCATACACCGTCGGAATGGACTGAACCCGCAGTTGCGAGGCGATCATCTGCGCCTCGTCCACGTTGATCTTGACCATCTTCACGGCACCGCGCGCGGCGATCACCGCCTCTTCCAGCAGCGGTCCGAGCGTCTTGCAGGGCCCGCACCAGGGTGCCCAGAAATCAACGATGACCGGGGTCTGTTGCGAGGCCTCGACCACATCCGCCATGAAGGTCGCCTCGGACCCGTCCTTGATCAGATCGCCCGCAGGCGCCGCGCCTGTCCCGTTCAGAATGTCCATGGCTCAGTGCTCCTGTCCTTCTTGCCGCATCTATAGGGAATCAAAGCGGCGAAAGCCAATGTCGATTTGGCCTTTCGCTCGATTCACCCACAGCTCTCAGAGATCGAAACTGGCAAAGACCGGCGCGTGGTCGCTGGGTTTTTCCCAACCGCGCGCGTCGCGCAGGATGCGACTGGAATGGGCGGCATTGCTGATATCGGGCGTGGCCCAGACATGATCCAGCCTGCGCCCCTTGTCGGCGGCATCCCAGTCCTTCGCACGGTAGGACCACCAGCTATAGAGCTTGCCTTCCGGGATGTCGCGGCGGGTGATGTCAACCCAACCACCGGCATCCTGCGTTTCCGCCAGTTGTTCGACCTCGATAGGTGTGTGCGAGACCACCTTGAGCAGTTTCTTGTGCGACCAGACGTCATCCTCTTGAGGGGCGATGTTCAGATCACCCACGAGAATGGCTTTCTCGGGCGCCTCGGCGCGAAACCAGTCGCGCATATCGGTGAGGTAATCGAGTTTCTGCCCGAATTTCTCGTTCACTTCGCGATCCGGAACATCGCCGCCCGCCGGGACATAGAAATTGTGGATCACGGTGCCATTCTCCAGCCGCCCCGCCACGTGACGCGCATGGCCAAGACCGGCAAAATCCTTGTCGCCGATATCCTCGATCGGCAGGCGCGACAGGATTGCAACCCCGTTATAACCCTTTTGCCCGCGCGCGATCATGTGCGGATAGCCCAGCGCGGCGAAACCCTCGGTGGGAATCTTTTCGACCGGCGACTTGCATTCCTGCAGGCAGAGCACGTCAGGCCCTTCTTCCTTGAGCAATTGCTGCACGATCGGTTCGCGCAGCCGGACCGAGTTGATGTTCCAGGTGGCAAGGGTAAAGGGCATGGGAAAACTCTCGACAGGACGGTTTCGGCGCACCCTATCGCGCTGCCCGACCCTGCGCCATCCCCAACCGCGGGGACAGTTGCCGCCCCATTAAGCCGGTTTAATCCGGTTTTGGTCACAAGATCAGGTTGCGCCCCCATTTTCCCTTCATGAACAAAGAAATCGACATGATAAAGCCGATCTCGAAATCAGACCTGCTCAACAGAGTCTGGACCGATGAGGCCTATCGCGCCCGGTTGCAGGACGATCCGCATGCAGCCCTTGCGGAGGTCGGCGTGCAGTTCCCGAACGGGGTCCAGATAAGGCTCGTGAAGGATTGCGACCGAGTCCGGTATCTTCACATCCCGACCCCGCCACAACAGAGTGAAATCTCGGACCGTGATCTGTTGGATGCGCGGGGCGGCACCACCCCAATCTGCGCGGCTTCGGTGACCATCGTAGCAACCCATATTGCCATTTCCGTCACGGTGCATGTCTGAATAGCTATTTGCGCAACTGCCTGAAGGTTGCGGACAAAAAAAGACCGGGCACAAGGCCCGGCCAGTCCAACAGGGAGGATGCATGTCGTAACCCGGACATGCGCGGGCTGAGTTAACATTAACAGATTCGCCGGCCTCTCAATATGACATTTGTCACACAAGACCCGGGAAATCAGGCCACCAGCCGATACCCGCCGGATTCGGTAACCAATAGGCGGGCATTGGACGGATCAGGCTCGATTTTCTGGCGCAGGCGATAGATGTGGGTTTCCAGCGTGTGGGTGGTGACCCCAGCATTATACCCCCAAACCTCGTGCAGCAACACGTCACGCGCCACGACGCCATCGGTCGAGCGGTAGAGGAATTTGAGGATATTGGTTTCCTTTTCGGTCAGGCGGATCTTGCGCTCATCATCAGTGATCAGCATCTTCATCGCCGGTTTGAACGTGTAGGGCCCAAGCTGGAACACCGCATCCTCGGATTGTTCGTGCTGGCGCAGTTGTGCGCGGATACGGGCCAGAAGAACGGGGAATTTGAAGGGCTTAGTGACGTAATCATTGGCCCCGGCATCCAGTCCAAGAATGGTATCAGCATCGCCATCATGGCCGGTCAGCATCAGGATGGGGCTTTTGACACCCTGCTTGCGCATCAGGCGGCACAGTTCGCGCCCATCCGTGTCGGGCAGGCCCACATCCAGAATGACAAGGTCATACAGCGCCTCTTTCACCCGCTCCATCGCGTTCTGGCCATCGCTTGCCTCGAACACATCGAAATCCTCGGTCATGACCAATTGCTCGCTGAGCGCCTCGCGCAGGTCTTCGTCATCATCGACCAACAGGATTTTCTTGAGCTGTGCCATCGCGCCGTCCTCCTTGAACTTTCTCTGAACTTGAGACCGCAGCGGCGCAACGACAAGATATGGCGCCTTTTTTTCACGCCCTCGTGTCCGACACCGGGGAAATGTTTCACATTTGCAGCAAGCACGACTAAGCAGGGCGTCAAACGTTACAGGAAATGACTGATGAGTCTTCGCCCAGATACTACCGAACTGATGGCGCGCGCCCGGGCCGATCTGCGCATGGGTGTGCCGGTCGTGATCTCGGACCCGGCGCGTGGCAGCGCCCTTGTGGCCTCGACCGAGACGCTGAGTCCTGCGCGGCTGGCGGGTCTGCGCGCATTGGGTGACGAGCTGTGCATTGCCATCACCGCGCGCCGGGCCGAGACGCTCAAGGCGCGGGCCTATGATGGCGATCTGGCCCGCATCGCTGTGCCCAACGATGCCGATCTTGCCTGGATCGCCGCCATCGCCGATCCCGCAGATGATCTGAACACGCCGATGAAGGGGCCGTTGCGCTCGGCCCGGGACGGGCAGGCCGATCTGCATCGGCTGGCGATCATCCTGATGAAGGCCGCGCGCCTTCTGCCCGCAGCCGTGGTGGCGCAGATTCCCGAGGGACAGGTGACGGCAATTGCCGAGGGCCTGACCCGGATCGACCACGATGCCGCAGCCCGCCTTATGGCCGAACGCAGCCCATTGCACGAAGTGGTCTCGGCCCGGCTGCCGATGGAGGTCTCCGAAGCCGGGCGGCTGCACATCTTCCGCCCCGAGGATGGCGGCGAGGAACATTATGCAATCGAGATCGGTCGCCCTGACCGGCAAGCGCCGGTCCTGTCGCGGCTGCACTCGGCCTGTTTCACCGGTGACCTGCTGGGCAGCCTGAAATGCGATTGCGGGCCACAATTGCGCGGGGCGCTGGCCCAGATGGGGACCGAAGGCGCGGGCGTGCTGCTCTACCTCAACCAGGAAGGCCGTGGCATCGGGCTTGCCAACAAGATGCGCGCCTATTCGCTGCAGGATCAGGGGTTCGACACGGTCGAAGCCAATCACCGGCTGGGGTTCGAGGATGACGAGCGCGATTTCCGGTTGGGCTCGGATATACTGAAATCCCTTGGGTTTTCCTCAGTCCGGCTGTTGACCAACAACCCCGCCAAGATCGCCATGATGGAGCGGGCGGGCATCACAGTGAGCGAGCGCGTGCCGCTCAAAATGGGCGAAACCGCCCATAACCGGGGCTACCTGGCCACCAAGGCGGCGAAATCCGGGCATTTGCTGTGAGCCCGCACGACCTTGTGCTGATGCCCACCGGCCTGCGGTTTCGCGGGCGGCGGTTTCCCTGCTCGATCGGACGGGGCGGCTTGACCAAGCAGAAGCGAGAGGGAGACGGCGCGACGCCGGTTGGAACCCACAGAATTGCAGGCATGTTCTATCGCCCTGACCGCATGAATGCGCCTGCCCCATGGGCGCAGACGGTAGGACCGCGCGATCTGTGGTCCGATGACGTGAATGATCCGGCTTATAATATGTGGGTCCGTGCGCCGCACGGGTTCAGCCACGAGGCGCTGCGCCGTCCCGACCCGCTTTACGATCTGGTTTTGGTGATCGATTGGAACTGGCCGGATGCCGTGCCCAGCCTTGGCTCAGCCATCTTCATCCATCAATGGCGGCGTCCAGGCTACCCTACCGAAGGCTGCATCGCGCTGCGCCGCCAGCATCTGCACTGGATTTCCCAGCGAGTTGATTACGGGACCCGCGTGATCATCCCTGCGGCTTGACCCGCTCGCCAAAAATCGCCGACCCGACCCGGATATGAGTGGCGCCCAGAGCAATGGCGGTCTCGAAATCGCTGCTCATGCCCATGGATAACCCCTGCAGCCCATTGCGCGCGGCGATCTTGGCCAACAGTGCAAAATGCAGCGCCGGTTCCTCGTCGATGGGCGGGATGCACATCAGGCCCTGCACAGGAAGGTCAAGCGCTCTGCATTCCGCCACAAACGCATCCGTCTCACCGGACAGCACGCCCGCCTTCTGATCTTCCTCGCCGGTATTCACCTGAATGAAGAGGTCCGGGCACCTGCCCATCTCCTGCGCCAGCCGTGCAATGGTTTTGGCAAGCTTGGGGCGGTCGAGCGAATGGATCGCATTGCCCAGTTCCATCGCCTGACGGGCCTTGTTGGTCTGTAGGGGGCCAATCAGATGCAGATCGACATCAGTGTACTGCTCCATGAAAGCAGGCCACTTGCCAGCCGCCTCCTGCACCCGATTCTCGCCAAAGATCCGATGCCCCTGTTCCAACACTGCCGCGACCCGGTCATTGGGTTGAACCTTGGACACGGCGATCAGCTTGACCGCCCCCTCGGCCCGACCTGTCGCACGTTCGGATGCGTGAATTCTGTCGGTGATTTCCTGAAGTGACATGCGCTGCCCCGATCCGTTTCTAGGTCCGAGAAACACCATGTGGGCGCAAAAGAAAAGGGCAGGTCCGAAGACCTGCCCAAATCTGTAACCGTTAGGTCGTGATCAACTTAGAAGTTGAAGATCACACCCAGGTCCGCAACGGCTTCGCTGGAGCCGCCAGCTTCTTTGACGCTTGCAATAGCACCCTTAAGCGCAACGCCGCCACCGAGATCCTGAACGAAGCCCAGCGCAAACGCTTGGGTATCGCCGTCGCCAGCACCGTCACCGTAGGAGAACTGGAGGTCGGTTGCCGTGCCGAGCTCGTAGTTTGCCGACAGACCCCAGAAAGTGTCGAACGCGTCATCATCGTTGTCCGCGTCTTCTTTACCAACCAGCAGTGTACCAGCGAAGGCACCAAAGGTTGCGCTTGCGGTCAGAGCATAAACGTCGGTTTCGTTCGGGTTGGCACCTTCAGGTGTGTTCTGGGAGTAAACCAGAGCAACGGCATAAGCGTCGTTAGACCATGCACCGCTGACACCCCATTGTTCGCCAGCACCGGTTTCTTCGGGCGAATAGGACGCCGACACGGCGAAGTCGCCGAAAGCGTACTGAGCGAAGATACCGTTCACGCCAGCATTGGTCGACGAGAACGCATCGTCGTCGAAGTTGAAGCCAGCAGTCTGGCCAGTAAACGCGGTCAGACCGGGCTCATAACCGTAGAAGTTCGGAAGGTTGTCCACCACGCCCGAGATGTTGCCCACGTCAACACGGAGGCCTTCATACTGGGTGGTGAAACGAGCACCGCTGAGCTGGGCGCCGTCCCGATCACTCGTACCATCGTCGTCTGCCTGGTTTGCAGTACCATCTGACTGGGCATCAGCCTGCAGTCGAACACGTGCGGAGAAGTCAACGCCGCCATCGGTTGATGCATTGGCGTCGATGTTCAGACGGAAGCGGCTGGTCAGGCGGGTTTCTTTTTCGTCACCTGTCGCGTTGCCATCATACAGAAGACCAAAACGGCCATAACCGCTGAACGCCATGTTTGCGATGTCCGCCGACGCGAAATCGGCTGCTGCCATCGCGGTCAGAGCGGTCGAAGCGAAGAGAATCTTTTTCATCGTTTTTTCCCTCGGGTTTCCTTTAGTGCCTCAAGCGCATCGCATTCACGGCTTTGGCCTGAGCATGGGCATCGTGTCGCCCGTTTCGACCTGATAGCGCAAGTATCGCGGCTCGCGTTTGACCAATTGTTCCCCGACATGGTGCAAGGATGCCACAGTGATCGCGGCACCCCGGCAACGCCAAAGCGAAAAGAGTGAAATTGGCTCTGAAAATACGGCCTTGTTGCATCGCGGCGGCTTGTCTAAAACTCTGCCAACCGGATTATCAGGACGTAGAACAATGACCAGTGGCCCTTTTCGTTTTGCTGTGCTCGCCGCAAGCCTAGTCGCCCTGGCATCCTGTGGTGGCCCCTCCGCGCTAAGCTCGGACGCTCCCCGCAACAATGACCGCTTCATCGGCGGCGATCCTGATGATGTCGCATTGAACGACCCGAACCGCTCAACGATCTGGGACATTTTCAAACCCGACAGCACCGAGAACATTGTTGATGTGAACAAATACCTCTGGGCGGCATCGCTTGATGTGCTCAACTTTCTGCCCGTCGAGGCCGTCGATCCCTTCACTGGTGTAATCTCCACCGGCTACGGAACACCACCTGGTGGTGGGCGCGCCTATCGTGCGACAGTCCATATCAGTGACCCCGCGCTGGATGCGCGCTCGTTGAACGTGGCGCTCCAATCACGCAGCGGCCCGGTCAGCCAGGCCACCGCCCGTGCGGTCGAGGATGCGATTCTTTCGCGCGCGCGGCAGCTACGCATTGCCGATGGCAGGCTCTAGAAACCCGGACCCATAGACAGTATCAACGCGCCGGGTCCTTCACCCGGCGTTTTCATTGACCAAGGATCGCACCACATGTCGCGCTATTCCGCCTCCGAAATCGAAGCCAAATGGCAGGACGCCTGGGACAAGGCCGGTATCTTCACCGCCAAACGCAGCGCGGACAAACCGAAATATTACGTGCTCGAAATGTTTCCCTACCCGTCGGGC
Source organism: Ruegeria jejuensis (assembly GCF_041537905.1). Classification (NCBI taxonomy): domain Bacteria; kingdom Pseudomonadati; phylum Pseudomonadota; class Alphaproteobacteria; order Rhodobacterales; family Roseobacteraceae; genus Ruegeria; species Ruegeria jejuensis. The sequence goes on from NZ_JBGRUO010000001.1 coordinate 223,209, forward strand.
CGCATCCATATGGGACATGTGCGCAACTACACGATGGGCGACGTGATCGCGCGCCACAAACTGGCCACCGGCCATAACGTGCTGCACCCGATGGGATGGGACGCCTTCGGCATGCCCGCCGAAAACGCCGCCATGGCCATTGGCGGCCATCCAAAAGACTGGACCTATGGCAACATCGCCGACATGCGCGGCCAGATGAAACCGCTGGGCCTCAGCATCGACTGGTCGCGTGAATTTGCCACCTGTGATCCGGAATATTACGGTCAGCAGCAGGCGCTGTTTCTGGACATGCTCGACTCGGGCCTTGTTTATCGCAAGAATGCCGTGGTGAACTGGGACCCGGTCGATATGACCGTTCTGGCCAATGAGCAGGTCGAAAACGGGCGCGGCTGGCGTTCGGGTGCGCTGGTCGAGCGGCGGGAACTCACGCAATGGTTCTTCAAGATCAGCGACTATTCCGAGGAATTGCTCGAAGCGCTGGACACGCTCGACAACTGGCCCGCCAAGGTACGCCTGATGCAGGAAAACTGGATCGGCAAGTCGCGCGGGCTGCAGTGCGCCTTTGAACGCACCGATGACGGCGAGCCGATTACCGTCTACACCACGAGGCCAGACACGCTGCTGGGCGCGAGCTTTGTTGGCATCTCACCCGACCATCCAATTGCACGCGCGTTGGAGGCCGAGAATCAGGCGGTCGCTGATTTTGTCGCCGAATGCCGCAAGGGCGGCACCACCGAAGAAGCCATCGAGACAGCCGAGAAGCTGGGCTATGACACCGGTATCCGGGTCAAACATCCGCTGAACCCGGATTGGGAACTGCCGGTCTGGATCGCCAATTTCATCCTGATGGATTACGGCACTGGCGCGATCTTCGCTTGCCCTGCCCATGATCAGCGCGACCTGGATTTCTGCCGCAAATACGACCTGCCGGTGATCGACACCTTCTTTGCGCTGGACGATGACACGCCCGTCGCCAACGAGGCTTTCGTACCTCCGAAAGAGCAGAAAGTGCGCTGGGTCGACCACTTTGCCGGTCTGACAGAGGCCACCGGGCAAGAGGCCATCGACGCCACCATCGATTTTGCCGAAAAGGCCGGTTGGGGCGAGGGCGTCACCAAGTTCCGCCTGCGCGACTGGGGGCTGAGCCGCCAGCGCTATTGGGGCTGCCCGATCCCCGTGGTGCATTGCGACACCTGTGGCGTCGTCCCTGAAAAGAAAGAGAACCTGCCCGTCCGCCTGCCCGACGATGTCACCCTCGACAAACCGGGCAACCCGCTGGACCGCCACCCGACATGGCGCGATTGCGCCTGCCCGTCCTGCGGTGCCCCGGCCAAGCGCGAAACCGACACGATGGACACGTTCGTCGATTCGTCCTGGTATTTTGCCCGTTTCACCGCACCGCAGGCGGACACGCCCACTGTGATGGAAGAGGCCGAATACTGGATGAATGTCGACCAGTATATCGGCGGCATCGAGCACGCGATTCTGCACCTGCTCTATTCCCGCTTCTTCGCGCGGGCGATGAACATCACCGGGCATCTGCCCAAGAAGGCCATCGAACCATTTGATGCGCTCTTCACGCAAGGCATGGTGACGCACGAAATCTATCAGACACGCGATACCAACGGCCGCCCGGTCTATCATCTGCCCGAGGATGTGATTGAGGGCAAACTGGCCGACGGCACCGAGGTCGAGATCATTCCCTCGGCCAAGATGTCGAAGTCCAAGAAGAACGTGGTCGACCCGGTCAACATCATCTCGGCCTTTGGTGCCGACACCGCGCGCTGGTTCGTGCTGTCCGATTCACCGCCCGAGCGGGATGTGGAATGGACCGAAGCGGGCGCAGAGGCTACGCATAAGCACCTGTCGCGCGTCTATCGCATTGCCTCGGAGATTGCCGGCGCAAACGATCCGGCAAATGATCACGACGAGGCACTGCTGCGCGAGACGCACAAGGCGATCCATGATGTGACCGGCGGGGTTGAGAGCTTTGGCTTCAACGCCTCAATCGCCAAGCTCTATGCCTTCACCAACACGCTGGGTAAATCCAAGGCCGGGACTGCAGCCAAGGCGCAGGCCGCGAAGGTTCTGGCGCAGCTCATGTCGCCGATGACGCCACACCTGTCGGAGGAGCTGTGGCAAATGCTCGGCGGCGAGGGTCTGGTGACGACTGCGCCCTGGCCCGTGGCGGATGAAGCCATGCTGATCGACGATACAGTTACACTGCCGATTCAGGTCAACGGCAAACGCCGCGCGGAAATCAGCGTTCCGAAAGACATGGACAAGGCAGAGGTTGAAAAGCGCGCCCTCTCGGAAGATGCTGTGCAGCGGGTGCTGGACGGAGCCACACCCAAAAAGGTTATCGTTGTCCCGGGCCGGATCGTGAATGTCGTCATTTAATCGCAGAACCCTGCTGATGCTGCCGCTGGCGCTTGCCGCCTGCGGATTCTCTCCGGTCTATGCTCCGGGCGGCAATGGCGACCTTTTGGATGGCAAGATCGAGGTGTCAGCCCCCGATTCACCGAACACCTACCTGCTGGTGCGCAACCTCGAGGGAAATCTGGGCCGCGCAGCGAACCCGGAATACAAGCTGAATGTCTCGCTTTCGACCCGAACCCAGGGCCAGGCGATCACCGCCGACAACTCGATCCTGCGCTATGCGATTGTGGGGCGCGTGAATTATGCGCTGATCAGGGTTGCAACCGGGGATGTCGTGTCCTCGGGTGATGTATCGAACTTTGTGGGCTATTCGGCGACCGGCTCGACGGTCGAGACGCTGGCCAGCGAAAAGGACGCCAATAAGCGCCTGATGGTGATTCTCGCCGATCAGCTGACGACCGAACTTTACAGCCTGCCGGACCTCACCACATGAAGCTCAGCCCGCGCGACGCCGAGGGCTATTTCGCGCGTCCCGACGCGACAAAGACCGGGATTTTGATCTATGGCGCGGACGCCATGCGGGTGGCGCTGAAACGGCAGCAGATTCTGGCCGCCCTGCTTGGGCCCAATGCCGACGAAGAGATGCGGTTGACCCGTCTGTCCGGGTCCGATCTGCGGTCGGACCCGACCTTGCTGCTGGATGCGATCAAGGCGGTGGGGTTCTTCCCCGGCCCACGCAGCGCATTTGTCGAAGAGGCAACGGACGCCGCGGCCCCTGCGGTGCTGTCGGCGTTGTCGGACTGGGCCGAGGGCGATGCCCAGATCATCGTCACGGCGGGGCAGTTGAAAGCGTCCTCCAAGCTGCGCAAGGCGTTTGAAACCCATCCCAACTCCTATGCGGTGGGCATCTACGACGACCCGCCAACACGCTCCGAGATCGAGCGCATCCTGTCCGAGGCCGGGATTCGCAACGTCCCGCGTGAGCCTATGTTGGCGCTGGTCGATCTGGCGGGCGAGCTTGGACCGGGCGATTTTGCCCGCACCGTGGAAAAGCTGGCACTTTACAAACGCGGCGACGAGGCCGAGCTGTCGCTGAGCGATATCCAGACCTGCGCGCCGCAATCCAGCGAGGCGGGTTTGGATGACGTGCTCAATATCGTGGCCGAGGGGCGTCCGGGCGACATCGGCCCCGTAATGCGTCGGCTGGTGGCGCAAGGAACCACCGCCGTTTCGCTCTGCATCGGGGCGACGCGGCATTTTCGTACGCTTTACACCTGCGCCGCCGACCCCGGCGGTCCGGCGCAAGGGATCGGGCGGTTGCGCCCGCCGGTTTATGGCAAGCGCCGCGATCGCATCCTGCGGCAGGCCCAGAGCTGGGGCGCGCCGAGGCTGGAAACCGCGCTGACGCTGCTGACGGACACTGATCTGCAACTGCGCTCGGCCGGGCAAACGGCCCCGGCCATGGCTTTGGTGGAACGCGCCCTGATCCGGCTTGCGATGTTGGCACGGGCGCGATGACGCGATTTCGGCGTCGTCCTGCTCCGGATCATGCCAGAATCGGCTCAATTGAAAATGGGAACCAAGATGTACAAGGTTTATGGAAAACCGGTGACAAGAGCCTTCCGGGTTCTGTGGATGATGGAAGAGATCGGCGCAGACTATGAGCTGATCCCCGCCCCGTCCCGCAGCCCCGAGGTCACCGCCGTGAACCCGTCCGGCAAGGTGCCGGTTCTGGAGGTCGAAGGGGCCTCTGTCAGCGACTCCACGGCGATTCTGACCTTTCTGGCGGATCGGCATGGCGCGTTGACCCATCCGGCAGGCACGATTGAACGGGCAATGCAGGATGCGGTGACGCATTTGCTGCTGGACGAGATGGACGCGGTTCTGTGGACCGCCGCCCGACACTCGTTCGTCTTGCCCCAAGAGCGGCGGACCCCAGAGGTCAAGGAGAGTCTGAAATGGGAGTTCGAGCGCAATCTGACCCGATTGGCCGAACGGATCGATGGCCCCTATCTTTGCGGGGATCAGATGACGATTGCCGATATCATCTGCGTGCATTGCCTGGACTGGGCAGTAGGCGCGAAATTCCCGTTCGAGAACCAGACACTCGCGGAATATGCCAAACCTATTCGTGCGCGCGCTGCCTTTCAGCGGGTCAGGGCCATGGCCTCTTAACCCTGCGCATTAAGCCGCGCCGCAGCGGCACGGCCCGCCCAACGCCCGGTGGCAAGGCAGGCGGTCAACAGGTAGCCCCCCGTGGGGGCTTCCCAATCCAGCATTTCCCCGGCGCAATAGACGCCGGGCATGCTGGTCAGCATAAGCGTTTCGTCCAAAGCATCGCGGCGCACCCCGCCCGCGGTCGAGATCGCCTGATCCATAGGCCGCAGCCCCGCATGCCGGATCGGCAGCGCCTTGATCAGTTGCGCAAGCATCTGCGGATCGTCGGGCAGCGGGCGTCCGAATTCCATGAGCAGCGCCAGTTTGGCCGCATCCAGCCCCAACCGCTTGCGCAGGTGATTGCCAAGGCTGGCTTTGCCGCGCGGCCCCGAAAGCCGTTTTTGAATCGCTTCCAAGGGGGAATTCGCCAACAGATCGACACTCAGCTCGACGCCCTCGCGCACCGGTTTGCAGATTGTGTAGATGCCGCCGCCCTCCAGCCCCTGTGCCGACAGCACCGCTTCGCCGTGCGAGATGGTCTCCCCTGCGTGCCATGCCACACCTTTCAACGGTTGCCCCAGAACGGCGGCCATATGCGGCGACCAGTCTACATGCAGCCCCGCATTTGCTGGCGCAAAAGGGCTGAGCGCCACGCCACGATCGCGCAGAATGTCTGCCCAGGCCCCGTCAGAGCCAAGCCGCGCCCAGCTTGCCCCGCCCAGCGCCAGGATAACGGCATCGGCGGGGATCATCTGCGGGCCTTCCGCGGTATCAAAAACAACCTGCCCGTCCTGCCATCCGGTCCAGCGCCAGCGGGTCCGGCGGGTCACGCCCAACCCGCCCAGCCGCGCCAGCCAGGCTCGCAACAGCGGTGAAGCCTTCATCGCGCTTGGAAAAACGCGACCGGTGGAGCCAGTGAACACCTCCTGATCCAGCCCCCGTGCCCACTCGATCACCCGCGCGGCGTCGAGCTCTGTGATCATCGGGCGCAGCCAGTCTGCGGCCTCACCATAGGCCGCGAGAAGCGGCTCCAACGGTTCGTCCTTTGTCAGGTTCAGGCCCGACTTGCCCGCCATAAGGAACTTACGCCCGAAGGAGGGCTTGGCGTCAGCCAGCAGCACCGCATGACCCGCGCGCGCCAGTTCCTCGGCCGCCATCAGCCCGGCGGGGCCAGCTCCGATCACCACGGCTTCAGCCATGCCACCCCCTTGCGTGCTGCCGCAGGCTCGCGGATGCTGCATGTTCAAAGCCAGTCAGTTGAGCCTCCATGTCCGATCCCGTCTGTCCCCTGTGCGAGCGTCCGATACCACCCGGTTCCGGCAGCCTGCATCATCTGATCCCAAAACTGAAAGGGGGCAAGGGCGGACCGACGGTTTTCCTGCATGATATCTGCCATCGCGAAATCCACGCCGCGCTGAGCGAAGCAGAACTGGCGCGCTCGTTTGACAGCATCGCCGCCCTGCGCGCCCATCCGAGGCTGGCCAAGTTCACTACCTGGGTGCGCAAACGCCCGCCCGGTTTTCGCTCAAAAGTGCCGGGCAAGCGCCGGATGCGGTGATTAGCCCGGTAGGATCGGTACGCCCGAGGGATCGGTTGCGGCGCTGTCCAGCCCCGAAACCTCGATCCCCAACAGATCGGGCACCGGCGCAAAGGCCGCCTTTTCGACATGCTGGAATTCAAGCAGTGTGTAAGGCCGCCGCCACAACCATTCGCGATTGCCCGCCGCCCAGAGATCGGGCAGCGGCGGTTGCTCGTCGGTGAAGGCCAGAAAGTGCAGGTCGAATCCGTAGGCGCTGACATCCTGTAGCGATAGCAGCTTCATGCCCTGCTCTTTCCAATAGGCGGTATCACCCTGAATATCACCGCTGCGCAGGGTGATCTGGCCGATCCGAGCCTCGGCGAAGGGCGCATCTGCATCGCCTGTATCCGACGCCCTGTTACCCTCGAAATCCCATTGCAGCAATTCGATCACGAAGCCATCAGGATCGCTCAGATGGGCCATGTATCCAATATCAAGGAATTGTTTGGGGTCACTCACCACGACGCCGTTGTCCCTGAGTGCACGCACCGCGTGGTCGAGATTGGGAAGGGTGATCCCGATCTTCCAATAGCGCTGCGCCGGGTCGTGCGCATAGCCACCGCCGCCGGGGTGAAGCACCAGATCGGCATCCTGCCCGACATACCCGATGCGCCCGCCACCAAGTTTCTGCATGCCCAGCGCATCAGTATAGAACGCGGCCTGCGCTGCGGGATCAGCACAGCGCAGATGCAGGCCCGACAGCCTCATGGGCAAAGCTCTGCGATGGCCCTGGCGATGGCCGAGTCCGCGGCCACGCTGTCAGCCACCAGATCCTGCGCGGTCTGCATCAGCGCATCCGGCTCGACAATCCGGTCCACAAGCCCGAAGGCATAGGCTTCCTGCGCGGTGATCTTCTGCCCGGCCATCAGGATCATCCTCGTTCGGGCCGGACCGATCAGCGCGGCCATGCGTTTGGGGTCAGAAGGCTGAGGTTTGAAGCCCAGTTTCATCACCGGGTAGAAGAACTTGGCCGTGGGAACCGCAATACGCAGATCGCAAGCCAGCGCCATCCCGTTGGCCCCACCCGCCAGCGTACCGTTAAGCGCCGCCACCGTCAGACAGGGCAGCGCCGCGACGGCACCCGACAGTTTCTCCCACAGGTCGGAGGTGGCCAGCCCGGCCTTGGCCTCGTCCAGATCGGCACCGGCGCTGAACACCTTGCCCTTGCCAGTCAGGATCAGCGCGCGCGCCTCGCTCGCGGCCTGGGCGATTTCAACCAGATCGGCCAACATCTCGCCCGTCAGCGAATTTGCCTTTTCCGGCCGGTCCAGAATGACGGTCCAAAGCCCATTCTTGCGGTCTACTTCGATCATATCAACCCAACCCTCATTCGGACCACCTCTTGCCGGGGCAAAATTCTGGCGCCGGCGAATTCACTCGTATCGACCGATACAAATCCAAAGCAACGCAGGCGCGGGCCGGAGGCGAAGGGACGGCTAGGTCCCGGATATGCTGGCCAGCCCGCGCCACCAGCGCCAGATTGGTCCCCGCTTGCGCAAAAAACGCCCGCGATTTCTGTACCATTGCCAGGGCTGGCCCCTGCTATGAAAACGGTTTTTCCCTGCATTTCGGGCACGCTATCCTCTTGCTCGCGACGTCTGGTGCACACTTACGTGACCGGCAGGGGGCGGTCCAGCCCCAGCCCCCCCTTGACGCCCGCCCGACAAGGACGGACGATGCGCGCAAATTTGATTTGGAAAGGTTCCCCGATGTCTACTTTTTTGCGCCGCTCCTGCGGAGCCGCCTTTGTCTACACCATCGCCGTGCAGGGCGCGGCGGCGGATCTGACCGCCCAGGATGTGTGGTCCGACTGGCAGGCCTATATGAGCGGTATGGGCTACGAGGTGAACGCCTCCGAAGCGACTTCTGGTGACGTGACGACCATCACGGATCTGGCAATGTCGATGGACCTGCCCGAGGAAGAAGGCAGTGTCGTCATGACCATCCCCGAGATGACGCTGACCGAAAACGGGGACGGCACGGTCGCGATCGGCTTGCCCCCCTCGTTTCCGCTGACCGTGGATTTCAAAGGCCCCGATGCGGCCGATGTGCGGATCGAACTGACCTATTCGCACGACAATCTGGAAATGACAGTCTCGGGCGATCCCGACGACATGAACTATGATTATGCCGCCGACTCTGTCACGGTTGAGCTCGCATCGTTGACCGATGCGGACGAGGCCCTGCCCGCCGATGCGCTCAAGATGCTGATGACGGTCAACGGCGTCACCGGCACATCCCAGATGAAGATCGGCGACATGCGCGACGTAGCTCAAACCATGAAAGCGGCAACACTGAGCTACAATATGGAGTTTGAAGATCCCGAAAACGGCGAGAATGCCCTGATCGCCGGTGAGATGGAGGGGCTGGGCTTCACCGGCAGCGGTGTTCTGCCCAAGGAATGGGATGCAGCGGATTACCAGAGCCTTATGGAATCGGGGTTCAACTTCGCGGGCGGCTTCACCTTCGAGAAGGGCAAAACCGACGTAAGCGGGACCGCCGAGGGCAGCCCGTTCACGCTCGCCAGCAGTTCTCAGGGCGGTACGTTCGATATCGCGATGACGGGTTCGCAGGTCAAATATGACGTGATGCAGAATGACACGAAACTGGCCGTCACATCTGGTGATCTGCCGTTCCCGTTGGAAATGGCCATGACCGGGGCCGGGCTGAGTTTTGAATTTCCGGTTCAGGCTGAGGACACGCCGCAGCCCTTCGCCTTTGGCATGAGCCTGACAGATTTCACCATGTCCGACATTCTGTGGAGCATGTTCGACCCTGCCGGCGCCCTGCCGCGTGACCCTGCCACCGTGGTTCTGGACACCGAAGGCACGGCAACGGTTCTGGTCGATTTCATGGACCCGGATGTGGCAGAAACGTTGGAGGCAACCGAGGCGGTACCGGGCCAGCTTGAGACGCTCAACATCAAGCAACTGCTGGTCTCAATGGTCGGAGCCAAACTCTCGGGCACCGGTGCGTTTGCGTTCGACAACTCCAACACAGAGGAATTTGGCGGCATGCCCGCGCCATCTGGTGTGGCCAATCTGGAACTGACCGGGGCCAACGCGCTGATCGACAAGCTGATTGGAATGGGGCTGATGGCGGACTCTGATGCGATGGGCGCGCGGATGATGATGGGCATGCTGGCCGTGCCCGGCGATGCGCCCGATACGCTGACATCCGAGATCGAGATCAACAAGCAGGGCCATATCACGGCCAACGGTCAGCGCATCAAGTAACCCGCTAGAAAACCACCCAACGGGCCGCATGCGCGGCCCGTTTCTTGTTCCGGGCACCGGCCTGCCTTGAAGCGGCAGCGCCGCAGGGCTAGGTCCGGGGAAGACAAAAGGAATTGAGACCCCCATGACATACCACCCCGGAGATATCTGCCAGGACCTGCTGAAAGCCGCGCGTGCCGCCGGTGCCGATGCGGCGGATGCAATCGTGTTGCAGGGCAGCTCGATCTCGGTCGAGGTCCGTAAAGGCGCGCTGGAACATGCGGAACGCTCCGAGGATACCGATCTGGGCCTGCGGGTTTTGCTGGGGCGACGTCAGGCGCTGGTATCATCCTCGGACATGCGCCCCGAGGCGCTGACAGAGATGGCCGAACGCGCGGTCGCCATGGCCCGCGAAGCGCCCGAAGACCCGTTCTGCGGGTTGGCAGAGGCAGCCGAGCTGGCGGCGGATGTCTCGGCAGAGGCGCTGGATTTGTCCGATCCCGCTGATCCTCCGACGCCAGAGGCGCTGATGCAGGACGCGCTGGCTGCCGAGGCCGCTGCGATGGCTGTCGAAGGTGTCACTCAGGTCTCGGATGCGGCAGCGGGCTATGGCGCGCATTACGTGCATCTCGCCGCAAGCAACGGGTTTTCCGGCGGCTATGCCCGCACTGGCCGCTCGCTGTCCTGCGTGGCGATCTCGGGCAGCGGCACCGGGATGGAGCGCGACTATGACGGCGACAGCCGTACCCACCAGAGCGACCTGCGACAACCAGACGAGATCGGGCGCAGCGCCGGTGAGCGCGCCGTCAGCATCCAGGGCGCACGCAAACCACAGACCGGCACATTCCCGGTTCTGTTTGACGAGCGGATTTCATCCTCGCTGATCGGACATCTGATGGCGGCCTGCAACGGCGCGTCGGTCGCGCGCGGCTCTTCCTGGCTCAGCGACGGGCTGCATACGCAGGTGCTGCCCGAAGGCCTGTCGCTGATCGAAGACCCGCATCGCCCTCGCGCCTCAAGCTCGCGCCCCTTTGATGCCGAAGGTCTGGCCACGCGCCGCCGCACGGTTATCGACAAGGGCGTGCTGACCGGCTGGACGCTTGATCTGGCCAGCGGGCGCAAGCTGGACATGCCCTCCACCGGCAATGCCACGCGCGGCGTATCGTCACCGCCCTCGCCCAGCAGCTGGAACCTGTCGCTGACACAAGGCACGGCATCCCGCGCCGACCTGATGCGCGATTTGGGTACCGGTCTGCTGGTGACCTCGATGATCGGCTCGACCATCAATCCCAATACCGGCGACTATTCCCGCGGCGCGTCAGGCTTCTGGATCGAAAACGGCGAGATCGCCTACCCGGTCAATGAATGCACGATAGCGGGCAACCTGCGCGACATGCTGTTGCGGATCATCCCGGCCAATGACGCGCGCACCTACCCATCGCGCGTGGTGCCGTCGCTGTTGATCGAAGGGATGACCCTTGCCGGGAACTGACCTGCCGCTGCTGAGGGACGCCGCCCGCGAGGCCGGGCAGATCGCAACAGGCTTTTTCAAGCGCGGCCATCAAAGCTGGGACAAGCCCGACGGCGCCGGGCCGGTGACCGAGGCCGATCTGGCCGTCAACAAGATGCTTGAGGAGACGCTGCCCGCCGCCCGGCCCGGTTACGGCTGGCTGAGCGAAGAGAGTGAGGATAGCGGCGACCGGCTGAACAAGTCGCATGTCTTCATCCTCGACCCGATCGACGGCACCCGCAGTTTTACCGAAGGCTCGCGCACATGGGCGCATTCCTTTGCGGTTGCGCGGGACGGGATCGTTACGGCGGCGGTGATCTACCTGCCGCTGCGCGATCTGATGTATTGCGCCGCCGCCGGTGAGGGCGCGACGCTCAACGGTGCGCCGATCTCGGCCTCACAAACGCAAATGCTGGATCTGGCCGAAATCCTGTCGGCGCGTCCGAACATGGACGGCAAGCATTGGAAAGACGGACAGCCGCCGGACTTTAAGCGCAGCTATCGCCCGTCGCTGGCCTATCGTCTGGCACTGGTGGCGCAGGGGCGGTTTGATGGGATGCTCACCCTGCGCCGCAGTTGGGAATGGGACATCGCGGCGGGCGACCTGATCCTGCGCGAAGCGGGCGGCGGGTGTACCGACCGCAATGGTGTGCCGCTTCGGTTCAACAACCCATCTGCGCAAGTTGACGGGGTTGTCGCCGGCGGCATCGCGGTGCGGCAACAACTGACCGGCGCGCTGAAACCGGTAACCTGACGCCTGGCGCGCAAACGGGCCATCCGCTTGACCCGCAGCATGATTTCCGTAGGTTGCCGGGCGACCCCGTGACCATGACACAAGGAATTCCGCATGGCTCAGCGACTGCATCTCGTCTTTGGCGGCGAGCTTGTCGACCCCACCAAAAGCGTCTTCAAGGATGTCGACGACATTCACATCGTGGGGATGTTCCCCGACTATCAGAGCGCCTATGACGCCTGGAAGGCCGAGGCACAGCGCACCGTGGACAATGCCCATATGCGCTATTTCATAGCCCATATTCACCTCCTGCGCGACGAAGCGGCCGAGGCCTCGTCAACGGAAGAACTGGGATAAATTCTTGGCCCGCTCGCTCAGCCTTGCAGCCTACCGCGTCCTGTCCTGGCGCGGCGGACCGGTACCCGAGGGTGAATTGCCCCCCCGGCCCCGAGGCGAGCTGTTATGGGTGCATGTCACGACGCGCAATCGCTTCACGGTGCTGGCAGAGATGTGCCGCAGGCTGCTGGCGCAGCGCCCGGAATTGCACGTGCTGTTCACCGCCCCGACCGAGAACGAGATTCGGGCCTGGGGTGGCGTCGGCGCGAATATGATCGCGCTGCCCTCTGACCAACCTACGGCAGCGCGCGCGTTTCTGGACCATTGGAAGCCGGATATGTGCCTCTGGTCCGGGGGCGGGTTGCAGCCAAACCTGATCAGCCTGGCTGCCACGCGACAAGTGGCGCTGGTGCTGCTGGATGTCAACGAGGCCGAGCTGACCCTGCGCAAGCACCAATGGGTGCCCGATCTGATGCGCACGACGCTGGAATGTTTCGACAGTATCCTGGCAAATGGGGAACGCGCCGCGCGCGATATCCGGCGGCTGGGTGTCGTGGGGTCGAAAGTGTCGGTCTCAGCCGAGCTGCGCGCCAGCCCCAACCCCAGCCCCTGGCCCGAAGAGGAACTGGTTAAGACCACCCAGACCCTAGCCGGGCGCCCGATCTGGTTGTCAGCCTGGACCCAAAAAAGCGAGTTTCCCTACGTCGAAACCGCCCATCGCAACGCGCTGCGCCTGCTGCACCGGCTGCTTTTGGTGCTGCATGTGGCAAATCCAAAAGAAACGCCAGCCCTGCGCGCGCAACTCGAATCGGCGGGCCTGCGCTGCGCCGATTGGGATGCGGGCGACGAAATCGAAGACAACATACAGGTCATCCTGACCTCTGAACCCGAGAATCTGGGTCTGTGGTACCGGATCGCACCGCTGACCTTCATGGGCAGTTCGCTGGTCTCTGGCGCGGGCGGGCGCGACCCGCTAACGGCAGTGGCGCTTGGATCGGCTGTCTTGCATGGTCCCAATATCGGCACCCAGCGCAGCAGCTATGTCCGGCTGGCCGCTGCGGGTGCCGCGCAATCGGTCAAGGATGCCACCGCGCTGGCGGATGGCATCGTCCGTCTGCTGGCGCCAGATCACGCCGCTGAAATGGCGCTGGCTGGATGGCAGGTGGTCACCGAGGGGGCGCAGCTGACCGATCAACTGATCGACCTGATCGAAGACAAGCTGGACGAAAGCAGGCCCGATCATGCGCGCGCCTGAGTTTTGGAACACCCGCCCTGACGCGCTGGATTGGCGGGCGCGGCTTTTGTCGCCACTGGGCGCGATTTACGGCGGGATGACCGCGCGCCGTCTGGCACAGAACGAGGGTGAGACCGCCGGTGTCCCGGTGATCTGCGTCGGCAATCTGAACGCGGGCGGCACTGGCAAGACTCCGACGGTGATCTGGGTTGTGGAACAATTGCGCGATGCCGGGCACGAACCACATGTGGTAAGCCGGGGCTATGGCGGTAGCGAGGCCGGACCGGTCCGGGTCGAACCTGCGCGCCATCGTGCGCGCCAGGTGGGCGACGAGCCGCTATTGCTCGCCGCCTTTGCCGAGGTCTGGGTCGCCCGTGACCGGGTTGCCGGGGCGCGGGCCGCCGCCGCTGCCGGAGCCACCGTGATCGTGCTGGATGACGGGTTCCAGAACCCGGCATTGGCCAAGGATTTCTCGATCGTTGTGGTGGATGCCAGCATCGGCTTTGGAAACGGGCTTTGCCTGCCTGCCGGGCCATTGCGCGAACCGGTTGCCGAGGGGTTGAAGCGGGCCGATCTGGTGCTGTCGATCGGCGAGGCTGAGGCACAGGACCGGTTCACCGCCAACTGGGGCGCGGCCTTGAGCGTGCCACATGCGCGCGGCGTGCTGAAGCCGCTGCAGACCGGCATGGACTGGACCGGGCTGCCGGTGCTGGCCTTTGCGGGCATCGGACATCCCGAGAAGTTCTTTCGCTCGCTGCGCGCGCAGGGCGCCGACCTGAAACGCGGCGAGGCGCTGGACGATCATCAGCCGCTGACCATGGCCCTGTTGACCCGGTTGGAGAAAGAGGCGCAACATCTGGGCGCGCAACTCGTCACCACTGAAAAAGATGCCGCGCGGCTGCCCACTGCATTCCGGCGCAAGGTGATCACGCTGCCCGTCAGGCTGCAGCTAGATGAAGCCGAACGGGTGCGAGACCGGATGCTGGAAAAGGCCCCGCGCCCCTGAATAACAAAACCCCGGACCATCGCCGGGGTTTTGCGTTTGTAGTACGAATTGGGGTCGCTCAGCTTCCCAGTTCTTCTTCGATCAATTGCTTGAAACTGGAATAGGATTGGTTGCTCACCTTCTTGCCGTTCACCACGAAGCTGGGGGTAGCCTGTACACTGTCGCGCTCGGCATTTTCCTGATACCATTCAACCAGGGTTTGCGCCTTGTTGGCGTCTTGCAAACAGGCTTGCAACTGCGCGTCTTCGAGGCCCGCCAAACGCCCGATCTTGCTGAGTTCCTCGACAATCTCAGACGGCCCCCCTGCACTTGCCCAGCCCGACTGCCGCTCAAAGATCAGATCGGTCACGCCAAAGAACTTCTCGGGCCCGCCGCAGCGCGCAACCATCGAGGCCCAGAGGCCCGGGCGGTCGAAATATACCTCGCGATAGACGAACTTGACCTTACCGGTATCGATGAAGTCCTTCTTGAGCTGCTTGTAGGGCCCTTCATGAAAACTGGCGCAATGCGGGCAGGTATAAGAGGCGTATTCGATGATCTCGACGGGCGCATCCTCGGCCCCTTGTACCATCTCGACAATGGTCGACGTGTCGACCTCCTGCGCCTCGGCTGCGCCGATCAGCGAGACATTTGTTGTCTGGCTCAGCAGCAGCCCTCCGGCGGCCAGCGCCACAGCGGCGCAAATTGCGGGTGCGATACGGGTCATTTTTTAGGCCCTTCCTTAGCGTTTCTGCCTGGTTAAAACGTTGCGCCCCAATCGTTCGAGCGCATTGCGCAGATCGTCATTCTCGACGCCCTGCGCGACCTTGCTCGCCTCGGTGACGACCTCGGCGGGGATTTCTGTGGTCTTTGGTGTCTGCTGGTGTGCAAAACTGGCCTGCCCTTCGGCAAATCCGGTCGGCGCGGTCTGGGTCAGGCGGATGCGGGCAATCGCGTTATAGCCATAAACCGCGTTCACCTTTTCACGCAGGCGTTCTTTCTGCATCTCCAGCATCGGCGCCTGAGCGCCTGTGGTGAGTACCGAAAGCGTCGCACCAAAACCGCCCCGCCCATAGCTGACATTCACCGGGCGGCAGATAGCGGCGATATCCTGTCCGACAATCTCGGCCCAATGGGTGATCACCCGAGAGACGGCAAAGCCACGGCTTTCGCCTGCCCGGCGAATCTGATCGTTGAGCAGGTTCGAAGTGCGTTTGAAGCCACGGGTCGTGGAACGTCTGGCCGGCATCTGGTATCCGCCTCCTTGCGCCCTATTGTAAGGCGCGCGCGAGGGCGCGCCAGCGAAACCGGACATTCGGAGACATAAATCTTGCGTGACTTAAAGCCACAGGCAGAGCTGAGCCGCGCGCTGCTCGACTGGTATGACATCCATGCCCGCGAGATGCCCTGGAGGGTCGGCCCTGCGGATCGGGCGGCGGGCATCCGACCCGACCCCTATCGAGTGTGGCTGTCCGAGGTGATGCTACAACAAACCACCGTCGCCGCCGTCACCGACTATTTCCAGCGGTTTACGCGACGCTGGCCCACGGTGCGCGATCTGGCCGCTGCCGAGGATGGCGATGTGATGGCTGAATGGGCCGGGCTGGGCTATTACGCGCGGGCGCGCAACCTGCTGAAATGCGCACGTGTTGTCGCCGATGAACTGGGCGGGGTCTTTCCGGATCACCATGACGATCTGCTGAAACTGCCGGGCATCGGGCCTTATACAGCGGCCGCCATCGCCTCGATCGCGTTTGACCAACCCGAAACCGTCATGGATGGAAATGTGGAACGGGTCATGGCGCGGCTACATGACCTGCACGACCCGCTGCCAGGCTCCAAGCCCGCTCTGAAGACGTATGCAACCGCATTGACCCCCAGCGAGCGGCCCGGAGATTATGCGCAGGCAGTGATGGATCTGGGGGCCACGATCTGCACGCCCAGATCTCCGGCCTGCGGCATCTGCCCGGTGATGGATGCCTGCGCCGCCCGCCGCGCCGGGACCGCTGCGGACCTGCCGCGCAAATCCCCCAAGAAGCCGAAGCCGACGCGCTACGGATACGCCTATCTGGCGCGGCTTGAGGACGGTGCATGGGTGCTGGAGAGGCGTCCCGATAAGGGGCTGCTGGGCGGTATGCTGGGCTGGCCCGGACCGGACTGGTCGCAGGCGCCCGATGACGCGCCGCCCTTTGCGGGGGCATGGGTCGATCTGCCCGGTGAGGTCCGCCACACCTTCACTCATTTTCACCTGATCCTGCGTCTGCGTACGGCCACGCTTGCACAAGCCCCCTCCGCCGAAGGGATCGAAGTGATTGCCAAGCACCAGTTCCGCCCCGGCGACCTGCCCACCGTGATGCGAAAGGCGCATGCCCTCTGGCAAGCGCAATAGCAGGAGTTGCGGGTCGCACCCAAAACGCTAGATTTTGCCTGTAAGTTCCGAGGCGATGATGATCCCAAACGAAACCCTGTCGCGCTGGCAAAGCGCCCTGCCCTTCTGGATCTCTTTCCTTTTGATCCCGCTGGTCTGGGTGGCGACGATGCAGGGAGGGCTCTGGCTGCTGGCGGTTCCTCTGGCAACATGGTGGTCCTTTGGCGTGCTGGACCGGGTTCTGGGCCTCAACCTGCAAAACGCCGACCCGCAAACCGGGGATGGCGATCTGCGATGGTATATCGTGCTGACCCAGATCTGGGTCCCGCTGCAATTCCTCACCCTCTTTGGCCTGATCGCCTATACAGCGCATAGCGACCATCTGGGCAGTGGCAGCAAAATCGCGCTGTTTATCGGGGTCGGCGTGATCACGGGCACCATCGGCATCAACTATTCCCATGAGCTGATGCACCAGAAAAGCCGCGGCGAGCGCTGGCTGGGTGATCTGCTGCTCGCGATGGTGCTCTATTCGCATTTCCGCTCCGAGCATCTGCTGGTCCATCACCGCCATGTGGGCACCCCCCGCGATCCGGTTACCGCGCTCTATAACGAGGGGTTTCACCGCTTCTATCCGCGCGTGTTGCTGCAATCGTTGAAATCGGCCTTTGGCGCCGAAAAAGCCCAGCTTGCCCGTAAGGGCCAGCCATGGACCAGTCTCGGCAACCCGTTCTTTCGCTATTGGGGTTTGCAGGCGGGCATGGCGCTGCTGGCGCTGCTGCTGGGCGGATGGTCAGGTCTGGGTCTGTTCCTGCTGCAGGCCGGGGTCGCGATCTGGCAGCTGGAGTTGGTGAATTATGTGGAACATTACGGCCTGACGCGAAAGCATCTGGGCGATGGCAAGTATGAACATGTCAAACCGCGCCATTCCTGGAACGCGGCGCAGAAGGCATCGAACTGGTTGCTGATCAATCTGCAACGCCATTCGGATCATCACTACAAGCCCGACCGCCGCTTTCCGCTGCTGCAGAATTACGACAATGGTGACGCGCCGCAATTGCCCTATGGCTATCCGGTGATGACGATTGCCGCGATGATACCGCCGCTCTGGCGGCGGGTGATGAACCCGCGCGTGCGGGCCTGGCGGCGGCAGCATTACCCCGAGATCACCGATTGGACACCCTATAACAAAGGGCAGAACCCGTTGCCGCGCTGATGCGGTTCAACGCGCCCAGACAGTGACCGGCCCGTCGAGGCCCCGGATGGTCTGATCGGGGTATTCCACCAACCCCTCGACCGCCCGGTCCGATCCACCGGTTTCCGCGATGATTTGCGCGCGTGCCTCTTCGCTGAGGGCAAAGGGTTTGGGTAGCTGTCGGGTCAGCGCCTCAAGCCGCGACGCCACGTTCACCGCCGTCCCGATCACCGCATATTCCAAACGGTTCGCCCCGATATCGCCCATCACCACAGGGCCATAATGCAGCCCGATACCAATCTCGATCTCCGGCAACCCGGACCTGCGCCGCTGGATGTTCCAGCGATCCATCTCTGCCAGCATCGCTGTGGCGCATTGATAGCCATTGGTTGTATCCCGCTCGCCCGCTACCGGCGTACCAAAAGTCGCCATCAGCCCATCGCCCAGGTATTTGTCCAGCGTGCCATGATGGCGGAACACCTCGGTCTCCATCCTTGCGTGAAAAGCGCGCAGCATCTCAACCACCTCATACGCGTCCCGCGATGCGGCAAACCGGGTGAAGCCAACAATATCGACAAACAGGATCGCAATGTTCTCGCTGCGCACCTGTTTGAGCGGTTCGTCATTCTGTGACAGCTGGTCGACCACGTTGGGCGAGAAGTAGCGGGACAGATTGGCCCGCTCACGTTCCAGCCCCGCATTTGTCATCAACAGCCGGTTCAGGCGCCGCATCGACAGCCCAAGGGTCACAGCGACCATCACAAATACGATGACCTGCTGAACACGCTGCGGGATCATGAAGCTATTGGGATCGAGCAATTCCGCCACTTCGGGAAATCCCGCCAGCGCCTCGTTCACGCGCTCGGTCAACCCGGGCATCGGCGTCGCGACCCACCAGGCAACCAGCCAGCCAATCGTCCAGATTCCGGCTGTCCAGGTCCCGATTGCAATAACCGTACGCCAGGAATAGGCTAGCGTCCCCCCGGCAAGAATGATGAAGAAATACTGAAAATTGTCGAACCGGTACTGCATCGCCAACGGCCGGGCATCATCGCTGAAGGGGTTGGGGACGACCATCCCCAGCGTCATGATCAGAAGATCGACGAAGATCAGCAGCAATTCGGTTCGCGATTGCCCAACCCGGCCCGCACGCCGGATCAACCAGCCATTGGCGCAGATCAGAAGCAGGATGAAGTGGTAGTAGAGAACGTCCCAGTTCGGATTCAGAAGAACCAGCAACGGCGCGGTCAGCGCCATCGCGATCCAGCGGGCGTGCACAGCAAGTTCCAGCCCTTCGCGTTTGTGCCGTTCAAGGGCTGCCTGTGTGTACTTGTTATCCAGCTCAATCTCGTCGGGAAGAGTGAAGGAAAAGCGGCCCAAACCCGTTGTGTCGGCGCTGCTCTGGCTCATATGTCAGGTTCCTCATTGCCGGACGGAATTTAGGTATCATCCTGCCAGTCATTGATCCCTGCGACAAAAGAAAAGGCCCCGCCGGAAACGGCGGGGCAAGGTTTAGTGCCTCGTGTCAGGCCACAGGCACCGGCGGTATTCTATCCGTGTGGATGGGTCAGTTCTGCATCTCGGCGCGGATCTGCTGGCGCAGCACGTCAATCGGCACGGTCTTGCCCTCGCGACGGAAGCACCAATAGGTCCAGCCATTGCAGGAGGGCGCGTTTTCCAGATGGGCCCCGACCTGATGGATCGAGCCTTTGATATTGTCGCCCACCAGCGTGCCATCGGCGCGCACCTTGGCCTTGTGACGCTGGTTCATCGAAAACAGCTCTTCGCCCGGGCGCAGCATGCCGCGTTCGACCAACTGGCCAAAGGGCACCCGCGGTTCGGCGCGTTTGCTGGCGCTGACCTGCAGGGCGTCGCGATCAAACTTGCGCACCTTGGCGATGCGTTTCTCGGCCACCTTGCGATAGGCTTCTTCACGTTCGATCCCGATGAATTCACGGCCCAGCATCTTGGCCACGGCCCCGGTCGTACCAGTACCAAAGAACGGATCCAGAACCACATCACCGGGATTGGTGGACCCGACCAGAATCCGGTGCAGCAGCGATTCCGGCTTTTGCGTCGGATGCGCTTTGTCACCGTTGTCGTCCTTCAGCCGCTCATGCCCGGTACAGATCGGCAGCACCCAGTCGCTGCGCATCTGCACGCCTTCGTTCAGCGCTTTCAGCGCCTCGTAGTTGAACGTGTATTTCGCGCCCTCGGCCTTGGAGGCCCAGATCATCGTCTCATGCGCATTGGTGTAACGCTTGCCGCGAAAGTTCGGCATCGGGTTTGACTTGCGCCAGACCACATCGTTGAGAATCCAGTAGCCCTCATCCTGAAGCGTCGCGCCGACCCGGAAGATGTTGTGATACGACCCAATCACCCAGATCGCGCCATTGGGTTTCAGAAGACGCCGCGCCGCCTTGAGCCAGGCCTTGGTGAACTGATCATACGCCTTGAAGCTGGAAAACTGGTCCCAGTCGTCATCGACTGCATCAACCTGAGAGTTGTCGGGGCGGTGCAGCTGCCCCTTGAGCTGCAGGTTATAGGGCGGATCCGCAAAAATCAGATCGACACACCCCTCCGGCAGACTGTTCATCACATCGATGCAGTCCCCGGCAATGATCGAGTTTAAAGGGAGCGCAACTGCGCCCTTCGTCTTGGTTTTCGTCATTTTCTGCCTCAAGTTCCGCGGCGCATTTTTGCGCTCATCTGGTTGTGATCAGGATGAGTCAAAGCGGATTCGGCGTCAAATTCTTTTTTGAATCAAGAGCTTACGATTTACTCTTGATACAAGATATTGTGTACCGGCTTGAAGGAACGTCTATGATGTGGGGTTGGCCCAAGATTTCGGAGCGCCGTTCTGTGCTCCAGCGTCGGATATCCCTTGTTTCGCGCCCACCCGTATTCCGGGTGCTGTTGCGCCAAATCCACCATGGTCCGATCGCGGTGCATTTTTGCCACGATCGAGGCGGCGGCGATCGACACCGAGCGGGTATCGCCCTTGATCACCGGCTGCGCGGGCAGGTCCAGGCCCTTGGGGACCAGATTGCCGTCGATCAGCAGATAGTCGGGCGCCGGGTCCAGCGCCGCAATCGCGCGGATCATCGCCAGATGCGCCGCACGCAGGATGTTGTGCTGCTCGATCTCTTCGACGCTGGCTTCTGCGATGGCAACTTCGGCGCGGGCGAGCAACTGTTCCTCCAGCAAAGCGCGGCGTTTTTCGGTCAGTTTCTTTGAATCGTTCAGCCCATCGGGAATGTCTGATGGGTCCAGAATCACGGCAGCAGCCATGACCGGCCCGGCCAGCGGGCCGCGCCCGACCTCATCCACACCCGCGATGCGGCGATATCCACGCCCGCGCAGGAACTCTTCCAACTGATAATCCGGCAATGACATGCCCATGGAAAAGCGCGTTTGCCACCCGGACGCAAGCAAAATGGAGAGAGGGGTCGCCCTCTCTCTCCACCTGTGCGGCCCGTTGTGCCAGACCGTCACTGCTCGATAACCCTGGGTCAGCCTGCGAAGCGATACCCGTTGCGGCGCAGGCAGCGTGGCTCATATGCCCTGCGGGAACGCTCGCCGTTCCAATAGGTGATCTGACATTGCTGCGGCAGCGAGTCTGCGTGCTTATAGTGGCGCTTCAGACATTTCCGTTTCATCAGCGGGGCGTTCGCCGGATACCCTTTGACCGCCTTCAGGCAATGACGTGGCAGATCGTATTTCGCCACCTGCGGCGGCAGAGGCCGAACCGAATGGATCAGCGGAGCCTGAGGGATATGGCTCTGGGTGACCTGAGCGCGTTCACGTTTCTTCTTGTTGTTGCGGTGCACAACCACACCCAAAATGGTCAGCGCAGCCAGCCCGCCGAGAATCTTTGCGGTGTCGTTGGCTCGGGCGGGGGCGGCGGAAATTGCAGTAATGGCGATGGCGAGCGAAACGATCAAGGCAATGAACTTGCGGTGCATCAGAGGGGTCCTTTCAGTGTGTCCATGCCCATACCGGCAGGTGCGGGCTGTGATGTCCTGAAACTGGGGCGGGTGGGCTCGGCCAAGCAATATCGCTGGCATGTTATCCGATATCAGTGGTCCCAGCGCCTTGTTGTTATTGAATAACCGCGCGCTCGCACGCAGGATGGACCTCATGAAACAGATTGTATTCCTGACCCTTATTCTGGCCCTGTGCACCCTGCCCCGGTATGGTCTCGCCGCTGACTGTTATGCGGATTACAAAGCCAAGCAGGACGCCCCGCTGAAACTGCATTACGGTGTGATGCAGGTCAGCGGCGCCTGTTCGGCCGCCCAGGCACAGAATGAATTGTCGCAGCGTCTGTCTGCCAATGGCTGGACTCTGCTCAACGTGATATCCGTTTTCGGCCCCGATGGGTTGCAACAAAGGAAGGCTGATGCCGGACCCTACTATCTCCGTTTCTGAAACCCGGCGATCGGGGGCCCGCCTCGTCGGGTTCGGGATCGCAGCCATCGTCGTGATCCTTGCCACTGCCGCGCTCTTCCTGATCCTGACCCTGCCCGATGCGAACGCCTTCAACGCGCGGGTCGAGCGGGTCTTTGTCGAAAACGATCTGACCACGCAGGCCGAAATCAAATTGCTTGAAATCCTGGCGCAATCCGGCACTGCCTTTGGCGACACGCTGGCCAGCTACCGGATGGTGATCTTCGTGCTGCTCGTGTTCGCCAGCGCGATGCTGATCGCTGCACTGGTCTTTCTGGTCATGCTGACCCAGTTCAATCGCCGCATGTTGCAGATTGAGCGGGCGGGCATCCAGGTCAACTCGCTGCTGATAAGCCGCGAGGAAAACACCGTCTACCTCAACAACATGGATTTCAAACTGACCCCGGCGGCCATCGAAACCCTGTCGGTGCTGGCCGAGGCGCGGCTGGATGACGATGTGCTGTCAGGTGCCGAGATCGAGGCTGTGATTTCAGGCCGCGACGCCAGCGATTGCGAAGAGGCCGCCGGCGCCACCCGCATCAAGCGACTGCGCGATACGCTGGGCAACCAGATGGTCAGCGCCTTGCTGGTCAAGAACATCGCACGACGCGGCTATATGCTGGCCATCGAAAAAGACGTGATCCAGATGGTCTGAACAACAAAAAACCAGATCTTCGCACTTGGATTCCCGCCCGCCTGCCCCCATCCTTATGAGCCTAGGCGACAGGGAGAACGAATTATGAACGTGCATGCCCCGCCACAAGTAGACGGATACCGCATCGAGTTGGAAGAACTGTCAGGCAGGGTCACCCTTTGGCGTGATGGTGTCGAGCTGGCGTCAAGCACCCGCGCCAGGGTGATGTATGAAACACGCCTGCCACCGACGATCTATTTTCCGCGCGAAGACGTCAAGGTGGCGCTGAGCGATCCAACCGCGTTGCAGACTTTCTGTCCCTTCAAGGGAACCGCGACCTATAACGACATTCTGCTGCCCGGCGAGACGCTGCCCAACTCGGTCTGGGCCTATGAGGACGCGCTGCCAGAAAGCCGGGCCATTCAGGGGTGCGTCGGTTTCTTGCCCGAGGCATATACAATGGTCGATCTGGGTGACAACAGCCTGCGCGACAACAACGATGGCAATATCAGTGGGCCGCTGATCGACTGGTTGATGCGCGGCGCCTCATCGCTGGAAACGCCCGAGGATTTCACGCGCGAACTGGCGGAAAAGATGTGCGAACATGGCATCGCCGTCTCGCGGTTGAGCATCCTTGTCTGGTCGCTGCATCCTCTGATCGCCTGCAAACACTATATCTGGGACAAGGACGAGGACGAGATCTCGACCTACGCACCCACCTACGAAATTTACGACCACCCTGCCTATCAGAACAGCCCGCTGCGCCATGTGTCCAACGGGGCGGGCGGGGTGCGTCAGCGGCTGACCGATACCCATCTGGAAAACTCATTCCCGATCATGGAGGATCTGCGCAGCAAGGGCGCGACCGACTATGTCGCGATGCCGATGCCGTTCTCGGATGGCCGGACCAATGTGCTAACCCTGACCAGCGATCACCCTGATGGTCTGACCACCGCCAATCTCGGGCTGGTCTTTGAGTGTTCGACGGTGATCGGGCGCTACTACGAGGTCTTCATGCAGCGCGAAAACGCGCAGGCGCTGCTGGAAACCTATGTTGGCAAGCGCTCGGGCGCGCGCGTGCTGGGCGGCGAGATCCGGCGCGGCGACGGGGACGAGATCGATGCGGCGATCATGTTTTGCGATCTGCGCGGCTCTGCCCGGCTGGAAGAACAGATGGAGCGGGACGCGTATATCGCGCTGCTGAACACCTTCTTCGAAACGGTATCGGGTGTGGTGCATCAACAAGGCGGCGAAGTTCTGAAATTCATCGGCGACGCCGTACTGGCGGTGTTTCCCGCAGGCGATGACGCCGAACTTGCGCGCCGCAATGCTCTGCGATCTGCGGCCGAGATTGTCGACTGCGTGACCCGCGACAGCGTTGCCGAGACCGATCTCACCTATGATTGTGCCATCGGGTTGGCCTATGGGCGCGTGACCTATGGCAATGTCGGCTCGCGCGAGCGGCTGGATTTTACGGTTATCGGACAGGCGGCCAATGTCGCTGCGCGGCTCGGGGATCACGGCAAGACCATCGGTCATCGTATCGTGGTCACCGAGGATATGTTGGTGCCGGAGTCGGATTGCCAGCCCCTGGGTGCGCTGCAACTGCATAATGTGTCCCAGCCGGTGGTGTCTTATGCCTACGCGCCGGAGGACGCGGCCGCCTGCTGCACTCCGGCATGAGCTTTGATTTGGCGCGAACAAGCCATTAAGGGCGACAGCGACCCGGTCAGGACTGCAGCAGGCTAAGCGCGATCGCAGCCGGCGATTGCTGGCTCGCAAAAGACGCGATCTGCGCCCGCGCCAGATAAAGATGTGTCGTCTTTTCCATCGCGCCGGGGTCTGAAAGCTCGGACAGATCGCTCAAGCCCGTTGCCGAAGAAAACCGGTCCCGAAACACCTCGACCTGTTTGTCGAGATCAACCGAGGCAAAACTGCGGGGCAGGCCCAGCGCCGTTTCAAACATCGTCCGCAATGGTGGCAACCCGATGATATTCAGCCATTTCGTGGTCTCAGAGCCGTCACCTGTCGCGATTTCAGCCAGTTCATGTTGCGCATAAAGCGCAATACGCATGGTCTCGTCACTTTCCCCGATCGCGGTCTCGAAGGCCTGGGTTTGATATTTGTCGACCACGTCTTCCATGAAAGTTGGCAACGAGGTTTTCGGAAAGTCATTGGGTCCAAAACCAAAGGCGTCGCTGAAAGCGCGGTAGCGTTTGTCTGCCAGTCGATTGGCCAGAGCATCCTGAGCCGAGGTCCCATCTTCGAGGATCTTCTGCACGAAAAACCGGTTGTTCAGGTCGGATTCGAGCCCAAAGGCGCCAAGCGCGACTTTCAGCAAAGTCCGGTCCGCAACCAGTTCCTGCGCCGACGTTACATTGCCGATTTCCTTCATAAAGTGCTGCGTTTCCCGCTGCAACAGCGGCGAGGCGGAAAGGGCCTCGCGCTGCTGCGTCTGCGTTCTTTGCAGGAACTGCCACCCGGCAATCCCGCCCAGGGGAACGACCGGGCGAAAAGTCACTGCTGCCGCAGCGCCAGCACGCGATCTTCACGCGGCAACAGCGCCCTCAGGGCTTTCAGACAGCGGTAGTGATGCTCGCCGATCAGCGCATCTGTGGCCTCGGCCAGTGCCGAGCGGCTGTCGTGGTCGGTAAAGACCTGACTCAGTTCCTCGATCCGGCGCAGCAAAGCGTGTTTTGCCTCGCCCGGCTCGCAATCACCGGACAACACCAGTTGCAGCGCGTAACAGGCCCGCCGGACCGGGGTCGTGGCATCGGTTGGATGTATCGCATCCCGCAGCCGCAGGATATTCGCATCGGGCGTGACGATGGAGAGGCGCCCGCGCCGGTCCCCGTTCTCGATCACGGCTCCGTTGATCAGCACCCTCTCCTTGGGGGCGAGTTTCAAAACAAGGCCCGCCATATCAGGACGCCCCGCTGCGCAACCCGCGCAGGATGGAAGTGTTGATCTCAAGCAGCGGCGCGACGCCCGCCTTTCGGGCCAGGACAAGGCTGGTGTGATGATCCACGAACTCGGCGAGGTAGAACAAACGCGCCCGCAGATCGGTGGGCAAGCCATTTTCAGGGCTGGCCACATCGGTAGCGAAAATCGTCCAGAGCCGCTTGTTGTCATGCAAGGCATGGGCAAGCTTGGGGTAATCCGCGGCGTCACCCTCCGCGGCGGCGCGAATGCGGTGGGTGATCCGCGCGAGTGTTTCATATTCCGCATCTCTCGGAGTGCGGGTCGGGGCCGAATTGCTCGAATAGGCCTGTTGGGCAGTTGCAAGCGCGTTCACTGTCGATCCTTACCTGATGATGTTCTGGGAAAGGCGGTCGGGGCGGAAACCACCCCGACCGTCAGAGGTTTAACGGAACAGCGACAGGATCGTCTGCGGCGCCTGGTTGGCGATCGACAGCGATTGAACCGCCAGTTGCTGCTGGGTTTGCAGCGCCTGCAGCCGGGCCGAGACTTCTTCCATATTGGCATCCACCATCGCGCCGATCCCCGATTTCAGAGAATCGGACAGGTTGCTGATGAAGTCCTTCTGGGTGGAAATCCGCCCCTCGACCGAACCGAATGCCGCCGATGCGTCGATCGCGGTTCCGATCAGGGTTTCAACCGTGCCAAGCGCCGCGCTCGCCCCGCCGCCGGTCGAGACATCAATCGACGAAAGTGCGCCCAACCCGCCGGATCCGGCATTGGTGTATTGCGCGGTGATCACGAGGTCCTGATCGGTGCCGTTGGTAAACGAGATCGTGCCAGCGGTACCTGAATCATAGTCGACGTCCAGCGTCCCCCCCGCGTCCGAAATTCCCAGCGAATCAATCTGGGTCTTCAGCGCCGTTGCGACGATGTCACCTGTGGTAGTCGACGCTGCATCCTCTGCCGTCACGGTATAGGAAACAGATTGGTCATTGATGTTCACCGTGATCTGATCACCCGCCGCAAAGGTACCGGCTGCCGAAGCAGGAGGACCGGTGACCGCTGCACCCGCCTCATCAGTGACAAGATCAGCTGTGCCACCACCGCCATTGAGGCTGAAAGCAGCGACATCCCCAAGTCCCGACACGCCCTGCGATCCGGCGAAAACGTTCTTGGCCGCATATCCGCCTGTCGACAGGTTCTGTCCGGCCACGTTGATCGATGATGGCGTTACACCACCCGCCGAATCGCGATCCAAAGACGCCAGGAACGAGGTAGAGGTGGTGGAGCCATCGACCAGGTTCAGCCCGTTGAACTGAGCTGCGCCAACCACGGTGCCGATCTGATCGCGCAGCGCCACGACGTCGGCCTGGATTTTAGCCCGATCAACGTTCTCTTCTTGGGCCGCAACGATCTTGCCCTTCATCTGGGTCAGTAGATCAGTAATGGTCTCTGACGCGTTCCGCGCAACGGAGACCGACGATTCACCAAGGCTCAGACTGTCCTTGATGGCCTTGAAACCTTGCACATCAGATTCCATGACCTTCGAAATCGCCCAGACTGCTGAGTTGTCTTTGGCGTTGGCGACCGATTTACCGGTCGAAATTGCGTTCTGGGTGGCACCCAGGTTCTTGTTGACCATTTTCAGGGTCTGCAGCGCAACCATTGCGCCGTTGTTCGTCAGAATGCTGGACATAGCATATCCTCTCTATGCGGGCGTTTGCCCGGTTCACGTCACCCGAACGGGTGGTTTGAAAACGTCTTTCTGACGGGTGCGGCATCCGGGGACCGGAGTGTCGCGCCACCTTCCGGAGGTGCGCCGCAACATTCGCCCGGGATGTCC
Organism: Ruegeria jejuensis; assembly: GCF_041537905.1. NCBI lineage: Bacteria > Pseudomonadati > Pseudomonadota > Alphaproteobacteria > Rhodobacterales > Roseobacteraceae > Ruegeria > Ruegeria jejuensis. Next base: position 250,745 of record NZ_JBGRUO010000001.1, read on the forward strand.
TAATGCTTTGCTAAGCCCAGCATCTGGAATGGATCGACTTTGAGACAAACCTGCCTCAAGCCCGTTTCTCCAGCTTCGAGGCCCCGCCCGGTTCGTGCTGCAGGCGCTGCCCGGCCTTGTCATAAGTATCAAAGCCCGACTGAAGCCGCTTGAGCTCTGACAAACGCTCGACAACCGATTTCAGGCCAGCCAGTGCCGCATCAAAAAGGGCCCGGTTCTGATCCGCCTTGTGTTTGATGATATCCAGATCCGCAACCGCCACTGTCCCCTCTTGGGCGACCTCGTCCAGCAGTGATTCCTTTTCGGGCACCAGGGCGGATACCTGATCAAGCGCCCCCGAGATCAGCAACTGACGCTCCTGATCCAGCAGGTCGTTCAGTTTTGACAGAGCCGATTTGCGCACGTGCTTACCCCTCATGATTGGCCACCAGACCCTGCAGCAGAATCTCTGTCAGGCCGATCCCGCCCGCGCGCGTGATCTGAAGCGCCTGTTCGCGAACCAGCATTGAGGAAAATTGATCCTCGCCCGCGCCGCCGCCAAAAGATTCGCGCGCAGATCCAAAGCCCGCCGATTTCAGCATCTCAGCCAGAAACGTCGCCTCCATCTGTACCGCGGCCTCTTTCGCCGTGGCACGTGGCTGCGGTGGTCTCGAAAGGTCCAGGCGAACGTTGTGCGGATTTGCAGCGTCCATTTTCATTCCCTCAAATTGACAGCGTTTTTCCTAGACTGGCGCGGAAGCGTTAAAAAAAATGCAACCGAATCCAGTTCACTGTCGTCGGCGACAACAAGGATCTGGTGCAACATGCTGATAGAACATCTCGCGTCACCCGCCCCCGGCACTCCCGCAAGGGCCAGAGTGAACAGCTCTGGTTCGCCGAATTCGGGTGCTGCGGATTTTGCCGATACGGTCGCCTCGGTGACCCGCGACGGGGCTGGCAAGGAAAGCCCGCATGCACCGTCAGATGGCGACCCCGAAGCCGAAGCGAGGCCTGAGGACACCGCAGCGATGGCCGAGCAGAGCGAATCCGCGCGTGAAGGGACAGAACCGGAGGCGACATTTGCCGCCTCGCAAGCCAAGCCGCAGGCAGAAGGACCAATGGCCGAGCTGCGCCTGCGCCACAACATCGCGCCCGGACGGACCGACACCGGTGCCAAGTCGGGGGCAACCGATCGCAACGCTGCAACTGGGGGAACTGCATCCGATCCCCCTCATGACCTCGCATCTACAGCCAAGGCGCAAGTTCACCCGGATGCGGTCCGAAAACCCGAGAGTCATGGCCTGATAGACCCGGCTTTCGCGAAGTTTGCTGAATCGGGGCAAGCGGCTCTGGCCAAAACCCCAACTAAGGAAGGACGCGCGACGAGCAGCGCCAATCTCGCAAAAGGGCATGTGTCGTCTTTGATGGGTTCCGCGTCAGGACCAAACAGCGCAAACTGGCCTCTACAGACCACAAAACCTGCGCCGGTTCCAGAAGCGGGCAGCGGGGGCCAGATAACGAGCGAGGGGGCAAACGCCGCAGCCCCTCAGGTAGCCTTGCGCCAGCCTCAGCTTTCGCAGGTCGCCCAAATTCCGGGGGGGATGGTGGCTGACCACGCCAACCCGACGTTAACAGCCTTTTCCGAAACCGTGACATCGGACGGTGATTTGCCGACCAGGCTAATGTCGTCTGTGCGCGAAGACCTGTTTCCGGCCCAGATCCGCATGGAGTCCGCAAGCCTTGGAATAGGGCTTGCGCGCGACTTGCCAAAGCCAGCTCAGGCCGAGACTGCTCGGGCAATCGCGGCGCAAATCAACGACGTCATGATGCGGCGCGGCGATGGCGGTTTCGAACTTGCGCTGCACCCCGAAGAGCTGGGTCGGGTGCGGGTTCTGATGAAGCCCACCGAAGGTGCCATGACGCTGGCAATCGTCGCGGAACGACCGGAAACACTCGATCTAATGCGGCGTCACATCGACCAGCTTGCCGCAGAATTTCGGGACATGGGTTATAGCGCCGTGCATGTTGATCTGTCCGGGGCTGGCAATGACAAGGGCGACAGCCAAACCGGATATGGCGCGACTTCAGACTCATCAGATGATGATGGTGATCTGGCAGCGCCAGCGCCCGAAGCCAGCGCGCGGAGGGTGCTGATCCATGATCTTTCAATCGGATTGGATATGAGACTGTGATCGAAACCACGCCTATTTCAGGCGCCCCTTCAGCGCAGAACACATCGGCGACCAGCCCGGCGAGCGAACCCTCTGCGCTGACGTCCGATTTCGAGACCTTTCTCAAGATGCTGACGGCGCAGGCTCGCAATCAGGACCCGTTGGAGCCGATAAATTCCTCGGAATATGCCGCTCAGCTGGCACAGTTTTCGATGGTCGAACAGCAGGTACGCACAAATGAGACGCTGTCGGACCTGTCCACGCTGCTTGGCGGGCCGCAAATGACGCAGCTATCAGGGTGGATCGGGTCAGAGGTTCGCGCGCTGGCTCCGGCGTATTTTGACGGCGATCCGGTGCGGATCTCATCCGCGCAGAATGATCAGGCCGATAGTGCCATTTTGGTTGTGCGAAACGGATCAGGGGACATTGTCGACCGGCAATCGCTGGCTCCGGGCGACAGAACCGCGATTTGGGACGGTCTGGATGCGAATGGCCTGCCAATGGCCACGGGACATTATTCCTTCTCGGTCGAACACTATCGCGGTTCGGATTTGCTGAGCGAGGAGAATGCGGCGACCTATAACCGGGTGACCGAAGCGCAGCGGGAAGGTGACGATGTGATCTTGATCCTTGAGGGCGGACAGGCGATTTTGGCGCCATTGGTCACCGCGGTTCGATCCGGCGACCCGCAATCTCTCTAGGGTTCGTCGTGACCAGGCGCGCCCCTCTTGCCGGAGTTCGCCTGCCCGATGCCACAAGACGACCCGCCCCAAGACCTGCAGGCCGATTTGCTGCGCCGTGGGCTGATGGCACCCTCTGGCAGGTTCGAGCCGTTGCAGGGCGGACGCACGAACAAAGTGTGGAAACTGGTCGGCCCTGGGCCGGACCGGGTGCTGAAACTCTATCAGCGGGCGCTTGCCAACCCACTTTTCGGCAATGATCCAGAGCTTGAAACGCTGTGTCTGAATGCATTGGCCCCAACCGGACTGAGCCCCAAATTCCGCGCTTCGGGTGAAATCCCGAATGCTGTTTGGGTGCTTTATGAACACGCGGCAGGCACCCCGTGGACCTCGGATACCGCCTCGGTCGCCGGGTTGCTTGCCGAACTGCACGCGCTCCGCCCTCCGCTTGCTTTGCCCAAGGGGTGCAATGGCAGCGGCGATCTTGAGATTGCAACGCACCGGATTCTGTCGCTCTGCCACTCGTGCGAACGCGCGCGGCTTCTGGACCTGAAACCGTCCGGGAGCGTGCCCGCCACCCCCGCAACCTGCCTGATCCATGGCGATCCGGTGGCTGGGAACATTCTTGTGAACGGCGCGTCACTGGTTCTGATCGACTGGCAATGTCCGGCCATCGGTGACCCAACCGAGGATCTGGCGCTGTTCCTGTCACCCGCCATGATGCAGGTTTATCGCGGCGCACCGCTCGACCCGGATGAAACCCGCGCCTTTCTCGCGGCCTATCCGCACAGGCAAACCATCGAGCGATATGAAACGCTGAAGCCCTGGTTCGCCTGGCGCATGGCCGCCTATTGCCTATGGCGCGCCGAAAACGGCTCGCAAGAATATGCGCAGGGCCTGCCTCTTGAATGCGCCATATTGGGCGCCGCTTGACCCTCGCATACCAAATCCGAACGCCCGACCTGTGACATGCTGCAAGGTGATGCAAATCCAATCAATCCATCGGCACTCTGTCGCAATTGTGTTGCATAAGGCGGGATTGCCCGCTTAACCTCTCGGAAAAGGCGGCGCAGACCGCACAAAACTGGGGAGTTTGCTTTGGCTGCATCAAACAGCAACGACGCGTTCGTTGAATTCGAACGCGTTCAGAAAAGCTATGATGGCGAAACGCTTGTCGTCAAAGACCTGAATCTGACCATGCCAAAAGGCGAATTCCTGACAATGCTAGGGCCATCGGGGTCCGGCAAGACCACTTGCCTGATGATGCTGGCCGGATTTGAAACCGCCACCCATGGCGATATCCGGTTGGGCGGGATTTCGATCAACAACATCCCGCCGCACAAACGCGGTATCGGGATGGTGTTTCAGAACTATGCCCTGTTCCCGCATATGACCATCGCAGAAAACCTCAGCTTTCCGCTGGAAGTGCGCAAATTGGGCAAATCCGAACGCGAAGAGAAAGTGAAACGCGCGCTGGACATGGTCGAGATGGGCGCCTTTGGTGGCCGCAGACCGGCCCAGCTATCAGGGGGCCAGCAGCAGCGAGTCGCTCTGGCCCGCGCGCTGGTGTTCGAACCGGAACTGGTTCTGATGGATGAACCACTGGGCGCTCTGGACAAGCAATTGCGTGAAAAGATGCAATTCGAAATCACCCACCTGGCGCATAATCTTGGGATCACGGTGGTCTATGTGACCCACGACCAGACCGAAGCGCTGACCATGTCGGACCGCGTCGCCGTGTTCAACGATGGCGTGATTCAGCAACTGGCGCCGCCCGACCAACTCTATGAATCGCCCGATAACAGTTTCGTCGCGCAGTTCATCGGCGAAAACAACACGCTTGAGGGACAGGTCAAGGAAATCGCCAACGGCATTGCCGTGGTTCAACTGGACGATGGCGAGTTGATCGACTGCAAACCGGTTAATGTCGACAAGCCCGGCGAGCGGACGCGTGTGTCGATCCGGCCCGAACGGGTCGAATACAACAAGGACCGCCTGAGCGACGGCGCCCATACCCTGAAAGCCGAAGTGCTTGAGTTCATCTATATGGGCGACATCTTCCGCACGCGACTGCGGGTCGCCGGAAATGACGAATTTATCATCAAGACCCGCAACGCGCCCGACCAGGTGCGTTTGCAGCCGGGACAGCAGATCGAGATCGGCTGGCTGCCCGAAGATTGTCGCGCGCTGGACGCGTGACGCCCCTTTTGTCGTATCCGGACATCCGGAGCGATGAACATGGAAGCCGGAATTCGAGACCCCGTGCGGCCGGTTCCTCCAGAGCAAGAACGGGAAAAACTGGGAGAGACTAATGACACTCACAAGAACTCTTCTCGCCACCACAGCCCTGAGCATGACCGCTGGTCTTGCCTCGGCGGAAGACATGGCGAATGAGATGACGATTGTAAGCTGGGGCGGCGCCTATTCCGCGTCACAGCAAAACGCCTATCACACGCCCTATTCCGAGAATACCGGCGTGACCATCATCAATGACGAAAGCTCGGCCGAAGCGGTGGCCAAGCTGCGCGCCATGAATGAGGCGGGCAACGTGACCTGGGATGTGGTCGATGTTGTCGCTGCCGACGCAATTCGTCTGTGTGACGAAGGCCTCGCGCTGGAAATCGATCCCGATACGCAGCTTGCCGCCGCACCGGATGGCACGCCCGCTTCGGAGGATTTTGGTGATCTTCTGGTCAGCGACTGCTTCATCCCGCAGATCGTCTATTCGACCACCTTCGGCTATCGCACCGACCTGGTTGGCGACACCCCGCCCACCGAGATCTGCGCCGTGTTTGACACCGAGACCTATCCGGGCAAGCGCAGCCTGGAAAAGCGCGCCATCAACAATATGGAATGGGCGCTTCTGTGTGACGGCGTTGCCAAGGAAGACGTCTATGACGTGCTGGAAACGCCCGAAGGACAGGAGCAGGCTCTCGCCAAGCTCGACACGATCAAGGATGACGTGATCTGGTGGTCCGCCGGTGCCGACACGCCGCAACTGCTCGCCGATGGCGAAGTGGTCATGGGCTCGACCTATAATGGCCGCTTGTTCAGCGTGATCGAAGAGCAAAAGCAGCCCGTTGCCATGCTGTGGGACGCGCAGATCTTTGATCTGGATGGCTGGATCATCCCGACAGGTCTGAGCCCCGAGCGTCAGGCCCGCGCGCTTGATTACATCATGTTCGCGACCGACACCCAACGTCTGGCAGATCAGGCCAAATGGATCTCCTACGGCCCCGCACGCGCCTCGTCCGCGCCTCTGGTCGGTCAGCATGCCGATCTGGGCATCGAGATGGCGCCACATATGCCGACCGATCCCGAGAACGCCAAGAATACGTTCCTCTACAATTACGAGTTCTGGGCGGATTATCGCGACGATATCGAAGCCAAGTTCCAGGCTTGGCTGGCCAAATAACTCGAAGAAACCAAAGCGGGCCTGAATAGGCCCGTTTTGCCACCCAAGGGGAAGACCATGCCAAAAGGGTACATCATCGCCCACATAACGGTCACGAGCCCGGACCCCTATCAGGAATATGTCCGGCTGGACACCCCGATCCTGCATGGTCTGGGGGGCAGATTTGTGGTGCGTGGCGGACAAAGTGAGACGGTCGAAGGTGACAGTCAGGATCGCCATGTGGTGATTGAGTTCCCCTCTTATGAGGCCGCCAAGGCCGCCTATAACGACCCTGAATATCAGAAAGTGGCACAGATCCGGCGCGCCAATGCAGAGAGCGTAATCATTTTGGTCGAAGGTGCAGAATGAGTGATATCACCCAATCAGGTCCCGTCCTTGCTGCCGATGGCAAGCCGCTCAAGCACAGTCTGAACCGCGCGCTCAGGCGGCAGAAGATGCGGGCGATGGCCCTGATCCTGCCTTTGCTGGCCTTTGTCCTGCTCACCTTCATCGTACCGATCGGACAGATGCTGTTTCGCTCGGTTCAAAACGATATCGTGCAGAATACGCTGCCGCAGACGGTAATCGCGATCCAAGACTGGGATGCGACCAGCGGCGAAGCACCCGACGAGGCCGCCTTTGCCGCCCTTGCCGCGGATTTCAAGATCGCCGTTGAAAACAAGACCCATACTCGTGTGGGCAGTCGCTTGAATTATGAGACCCCCGGTATCTCGTCGCTGTTCAGAAAGGCCGGACGAAAGGCCAAGCGATGGGACCTCGAAACCGATGGGCCCTTCAAGGAACAGTTCCTTGAGATCGATGAGGATTGGGGCGACCCCGCAATATGGCGCACGATTCAGAAATTTTCACCCCCGATCACCAGCGGGTATTTCCTGAATGCCGCCGATATGCAGTTGGGCGATGACGGGGTCGAGTTCCGGCCCGAGAACCAGCAGATTTATATCACGCTGTTCAAACGAACGCTGTTCATGTCGCTGGTCATCATGGGGTCCTGCATCCTGCTGGGCTATCCGGTGGCCTGGCTGCTGGCAAACCTGCCCTCTGCCAAGGCGAATGTGCTGCTGATCCTGGTGCTGTTACCGTTCTGGACGTCGCTGCTGGTGCGAACATCGGCTTGGAAAGTGATGTTGCAGCAGCAGGGTGTGATCAACGACACGCTGGTCTGGCTGGGCCTGGTGGCCGACGAGTCGCGGCTGGTGATGATCAACAACCAGTTCGGCACCATCGTCGCAATGACCCATATCCTGCTGCCCTTCATGATCCTGCCGATGTATTCGGTGATGCAGACCATCCCGCCCACCTATCTGCGCGCGGCCAAGTCGCTGGGGGCCACCAACTGGACAGCCTTCTGGCGGGTCTATTTCCCGCAATCGGTGCCCGGCATCGGGGCGGGCTCGATCCTGGTCTTCATTCTGGCCATTGGCTACTACATCACGCCCGAACTGGTCGGCGGCACCAAGGGTGTCTTTATCTCGAACCGGATTGCCTTCCACATCTCGTCATCACTGAACTGGGGGTTGGCCGCCGCGCTTGGCACCATCCTGCTGGCTGCGGTCCTCATCCTCTATTGGGCCTATGACAAGATCGTCGGCATCGACAACGTAAAGCTGGGATAACCGGAATGGCACTTACCCCCGTCACACCAAGCTCGACCTCGTTCACCGCCAGCACAACCGCCATCGCTGGCGCCATCGCGGGTCTTCTTGTCGGAACCTCCCAGGGCAACGCGTTTCTGGGCGTTATCATCGGCGCGGCGCTGCTGGCAGCAGTCACGGTTGTGGTACTGCAGATGCGTGACCGCGAAAAACCGGTCCGCTGGATCATCCTCGCCGGATTCGCGCTGGTCGGGTTCCTCATGGGCGGGCTGTCGGCCGGGATCATCGGCGCGCTGTTCGGCTGGTTCTTTGGCTGGTTCATCTTCTGGATCGGAGAAACCCGCTACCGCGCGACGCTGGTGCCCTATCTGACACCGGGGCAGGTGCTGTGGCATTATGGCTTCCGGGTGATTTGCGGCGCGATCTTCGTCTTTCTGATCACCCCCATTCTGGTGGTGCTGCCGCTATCCTTCAACGCACAGGATTTCTTTACCTTCACACCGGAAATGCTGCGGCTCGACCCCGCAGGCTATTCGCTGAAGCACTACCAGGATTTCTTCACCAATCAGGACTGGCAGCGTTCTTTCCGCAATTCGCTCATCATCGCGCCCATCGCGACGGTGATCTCGGTCACCCTGGGCACGCTGGCCGCCATCGGCCTGAGCCAGAGCCATGTGCCGGGGCGCCGTGCGATCATGGCCATCCTGATCTCGCCGATGATCGTGCCGCTGATCATCTCGGCCACAGGGATGTTCTTTTTCTACTCGCAAATCGGTCAGATTCTTGAGAACAATCTGGGCCTTTCCAAGACTTTTGTCGGATATGTGAAAGTCGTTCTGGCCCATGCGGTGCTTGGCATTCCCTTCGTGATCATCACCGTGACCGCCACGTTGGTGGGCTTTGACCGGTCGCTGACACGCGCCGCCGCCAATATGGGTGCCGGTCCCGTCACCACCTTCTTCCGGGTGCAGATGCCGCTGATCCTGCCCGGCGTGATCTCGGGCGGGCTGTTTGCCTTCATCACCTCGTTTGACGAGGTGGTCGTGGTGCTGTTTGTCGGCTCGGCCCGGCAAAAGACACTGCCCTGGCAGATGTTCACCGGGCTGCGCGAGCAGATTTCACCGACGATCCTGGCGGTGGCAACGATCCTTGTCGTGATCTCGATCGCGCTGCTGACCACGGTCGAGCTGCTGCGCCGCCGGTCGGAACGGCTGCGTGGCATCACCCCAAGCTGAAACGCCTAGCGCAAGCGTTCCAGCAACCGGGGTGAGGCGTAACCGTCCGGCACAAGCCCGTTGGCCGTCTGGTAGGACCGCACCGCATTGATGGTCAACGGACCGACCCGCCCGTCGATCTTCTGTGTGTCGAACCCAGCCCCGGTAAGGCGGCGCTGCAATTCCTTGCGTTCCGAGAAGGTCAGCGCACGGTCGCCGCGTGGCCAGTCCGCCGCAATCGCAGGGCCACCTGCGATACGATCCGCCAGATAGCCGACCCCGATCACATAGGCGTCGGCAGTGTTGTACTTTTCCAGCACCGCGAAATTGTCGAAGATCATAAAGGCCGCGCCCTGAGCCCCCGCAGGCAGCAGGATCGACGCGGCACCGTGATCGGGCACCGGCTTGCCGGACACATCCATCACACCCGCCGCCGCCCAATCAGACGGCGACCGGGTCAGATCGCGGCGCGCCTGGGCATAGTCGAACCCTTTGGGCAAAAGCACCTCGACACCCCAGGGCTGCCCCTTGGTCCAGCCGAACCCGGCCAGGTAAGCTGCGGTCGAGGCCAGTGCGTCACGCGGATCGTCGGACCAGATATCGCGTTTGCCATCACCGGTGAAATCCACCGCGTAGCGATGGTAGGAACTGGGCATAAACTGCGTATGACCCATCGCCCCGGCCCAACTGCCCTTCATGCCGCGTGCCGACACATCGCCGGATTCGAGTATCTGCAACGCCGCCACGAGCTCAGCCTCAAAAAACTCCGACCGGCGCGTGTCATGGGCCAGCGTGGCCAGTGAGCGGATCGTGTTGTTGCTGCCGCGAAACGCGCCGAACGAGCTCTCCAGCCCCCAGATCGCGGTGACCACCTCTTTTTCGACACCATACTGCGCCTCGATCTGCGACAGCGCTGTGGCATGTTTGGCCAATGCCGCGCGCCCGTTCTTGACCCGCGAGGTCGAGACCGCGCTATCGAGATACTGCCAGATCGTTTTGCTGAATTCCGACTGGTTGCGGTCAAGCCGCACCACATCCGGGTCGATGGTCACGTTGGCAAACGCCGCGTCGAGCGTTCCAACACTGATGCCCTGCTCCAAAGCTCGGCCACGGAAGCCCGACAGCCACAGCGCGAAAGGGTCGTTTGACGCGGCCACCTGCACGACCTCCTGCCCGATCTTAGGCACCGGGCGTGCCACGGGCCGCAGCGATGTGGTGACCGAAGCCAGTTGAAAAGATGCCTGTTTGTCGGGGTCATGCGGCGTTTCCGCCGACGCATGTGTTGACCCCAATGCCGCCATAATGGTTCCGACGGCGCCCGATTTCCAGTTTATCATCTGAATTATCCCGTTTGCCTGCTCGCGCGAAGTGTACCGCGAAACCGGCCACGGACAAAGCGTCAGTCTGCGGTTTTGCAATCTTCCGCTGTGTGGAAGGGCTGGGCGCGCAGATGCGCCAGCGCATCGCGCAACAGAGCAATGCGCCGGGGACGGAAGGATTGGCCGGTCAGAACCAGATCGCGCATCCGGTCCAACCGAAAGACCCGAAAGTCGCGACGCAGATGGCACCACGCGATCAACACGCTGGAGCGGTCCATATAGACGATCGACAACGGATCGACGCTGCGTTCGGTCCCGGCGCCATGCACATCCGTATAGCCGAACGCCACCGATTGCTCGTCCCACGTGGCCTGCCGCAACACGCTCACATCAATGCTGGGCGGTGCAGGCCGGTCGAAGCGTGACGCCGTCAGCACCGCATGGCTCAACCGATGGGATTGCCGCGCAGGCAGACGGCCCTGCAGCTTCCGCAGCGCCTGCGACGCGGCCGAGGACAGAGTCGGATCGCCGATCTGTTCGACCTCCCGCAGTCCCAGAACCAGCGCCTCAAGCTCGTCATCGGTGAAGCCCAGCGGCGGCAGGGTCGCGTCCTCGATCAGGGTAAAGCCGAACCCCGCCTCGCCATCGATCACCGCGCCCAGCCCGCGCAACGCGTCGATATCGCGATGCACGGTTCGCGGCGACACATCCAAATCGTGGGCCAGTTGCACTGATGTCCGCGGCGACGGGCCAGAGCGCAGCGCCTGCATCAATTGGAAAAGCCGGGCAGTTCGGGACATCGGGCTGAGCACTCCGCAGGCTGGGATGATCGAGATTACCTTAGGCCTGATGCCAGAAACTGTCATCAGGTCACTTTACCCTTCGGTATGTCCCGCTTTGGAGTGCTTCGATGTTGACCCTGCTCACCTACCCCGCCGCGTTCGGCCAGTTCAGCGTCAGCCCGTTCTGCGTCAAGGCGGCCTATATGCTGCACCTGTCGGGGCAGCGTTGGCAGCGCTCTGATCTGCTGAACCCTGCCAAGATGCCCCACCGCAAGCTGCCGGTGCTGCGCACGCCGGAAAGGCTGTTGCCCGACAGTGACGGCATCCGCGCCTGGCTGGAAGCGCAGGGAACGGATTTCGACGCCGGGCTAAACGATGTGCAAAAAGGCCAGTCCCGCGCCCTTTGCCGAATGGCCGAGGATCACCTCTATTTCCATATCGTGCTGGACCGTTGGGGCAATGATCAGGTCTGGCCGATCCTGCGTGAGGCCTTCTTCCGCGAGGTTCCGAAGCTGATCCGGGGGCCTGTGTCTGGCGCGGTTCGCAAGTCGGTGCTGAAAGGGTTGGACAGTCAGGGCGTCGCCCGCTTCTCCGAACCCGAGCGACTGGACCGGGTCGAGCAGGACCTGCAGGCGATCAGCGCCTTTCTGGCGGAAGGCCCGTTTTTGTTGGGCGAGGCACCCAGTTCCGCCGATCTGAGCGTTGCGCCCATTCTGGGCGCCATGCGCGCCACGCCTATCGACACGAAACTGCGCCTGCGCATTGCCAATGACCCGCTTCTTGCGGGATATGTGGATCGTGTGGATCAGACGATTGGCTTGCCGTGACACCCTTTCAGTCCCCAAAGGTCGAAGATGCCTTTGCCGCCTTTCCCTCATCGGCGCAGGACGGCCTGCTGCGCCTGCGTGACCTGATCTTTGATACGGCGGCGCAACTTCCGGACCCTGCGACGCTCAGCGAAGAGCTGAAATGGGGCCAGCCCGCCTATCTCACGCCCAAAGGCACGACGATCCGGCTTGGTGTTCCGAAACAGGCGCAATTCGGGCTGTTCGTGCACTGCCAGACGCGGTTGATTTCGGAGTTTTCCCAGACCTTTCCGGGCATCGACCGGATCGAAGGCACCCGTGCGCTGTTGTTTGATGACTTGGGTGAGATTTCGCCCGAACGACATGGCTGGCTGATCGCCCGCGCGCTGACCTATCACGTTTGACGGCGTTTGCGGGTCAGTTTGCGATCCAGCTTATCGCGCTTCTTCTTGCCCTTGACCGCCTTGCGCCGCGCACCGCGACCGGCAGGCGCACGCGCGCGCGGCATCGCCTGATCCTCGATCGATAGCAGCTCCAGCTCCAGCCCGCCGGTCACCGGCGTGGCTTGCGCCAGCCGCACACTCACCCGCTGGCCGATGGCGATGATCAGCCCGGTATCCGCCCCCATCAGCGTCCCCGCCTCGCGGTCGAAATGGAAAAACTCCCGCCCCAGAGAGCGCACCGGCACCAGCCCGTCCGCGCCGGTCTCGTCCAGCTTCACGAAAGCCCCGAACCGCGCGATCCCGCTGATCCGACCGGTGAATTCATTGCCCACCCGCTCGCTCAGATAAGCGGCCAGATAGCGGTCGGTGGTGTCGCGTTCAGCCATCATCGAGCGGCGCTCGGTATCCGAGATATGGTTGGCGGTCTCTTCCAGCCGGTCGATCTCGTCCGGTTGCAAACCGTCCTTGCCCCAGCCATGGGCCGAAATCAGCGAGCGGTGCACGATCAGGTCGGAATAGCGCCGGATCGGTGAGGTGAAATGCGCGTAGTTCTTGAGTGCCAGGCCAAAATGACCATAGTTTTCAGGGCTGTAATAGGCCTGCGCCATCGACCGAAGCGTGCTGAGATTGATCAGTTCTGCGTCTTCGGTCCCGGCGGCGGCATTGAGCAGCGCATTTAGATGCCGGGTCTGCAAGACCTGCCCCTTGGCGAGGTTCAAGCCAGCCGCCTGTGCGGTTTCTCGCAAGCTCTCCAGTTTTTCGGGCGCGGGTTCCTCATGCACCCGAAACAGCAAAGGCGAGCGTTTGGCGATAAGCGTTTCAGCGGCGGCCACGTTGGCAAGCACCATGAATTCCTCGATCAGCCTATGGGCGTCCAGCCGGTCGCGGAAGGCCACGCTTTCGACCTCACCCGCTTCATTCAGCACGATCTTGCGCTCTGGCAGATCCAGATCCAGCGGCTGGCGCGCCTGACGCGCCGCGACCAGCGCATTGTAGGCGGCATAGAGCGGTTTCAGAACCGGCTCCAACAGCGGCCCGGTGCGATCATTGGGACTACCATCGATGGCCTCCTGCACCTCGGCATAGTGCAGCGAGGCGGCCGAGCGCATCAGGCCGCGCACGAACCGGTGCCCGATCTTGTTGCCCTCTGCATCGATCTGCATCCGCACCGCGATACAGGCACGCGGGACACCTTCATGGAGGGAACACAGATCGCCCGACAGGCGATCCGGCAGCATCGGCACGACGCGGTCGGGGAAATAGCTGGAATTGCCGCGCTTGCGCGCCTCGCGATCCAGCGCGCTGCCGGGCCGGACGTAAGCGGCCACATCGGCAATCGCCACCCAGATCACATGGCCGCCGGGGTTTTTGGGATCATCATCACCATGGGCGTAGCAGGCATCGTCATGATCGCGCGCATCCGCCGGGTCGATGGTCAGTAGAGGCATGTCGCGCAGGTCTTCGCGCCCGCTCAACCCAACGGGTTTGGCCCTGTCGGCCTCGGCGATCACCGCATCGGGGAAATCGTCAGGGATACCATGCTGGTGGATGGCGATCAGCGACACAGCCTTGGGCGCGCTGGGGTCGCCGAGGCGTTCAACGATGCGGGCCTTGGGCAGGCCCAGCCGCCCCTTTGGACCGGCTTGTTCGGCCTCGACCAGCTCGCCATCCCTGGCGCTCAGAGTCGCACCATCGGAAACCAGCCATTCGGTGCCCGCAGCCTTGTCGATCGGCACGATCCGCCCACCTTCGGCACCTTTGCGGAAAACGCCCAGAACCCGGCGCGGATTGGTGCCGATCCGGCGGATCAGGCGCGCCTCGTAATTATGGTCTTCTTCATGCACGACGCTCAGCCGTGCCAGAATGCGATCGCCCTCGCCCAACGCCGGGTCAGAGGCGCGCGGGATGATCAGAACCACCGGCTCGACCCCTTCGCCATGCCACTCAAGCGGACGCGCAAAGAGGTCGCCATCGTCGTTCGGGGCCTTGACCTGCAAGACACTCACCGGCGGCAGCCTATCAGGGTCGCGATAAGTCTTTTTGCGCTTCTCCAGATGGCCCTCTGCCTCAAGCTCTTTCAGCACGCGCTTGAGGTCGATCCGGTCAGACCCCTTGATGCCAAAAGCCTTGGCAATATCGCGTTTCGAGGTAAGGGTCGGATGCGCCGAGATCCAGTCGAGGATCTCCTGCTTGGAGGGAATTCGCGTCATGTTCTCGGCCTAGCACGGCCAGATGGCGACGTCATGGACAAAACGATCAGCCCGTCAGATCAGCCACCGTATCCACATCGCGCAAGCTGTCGATCTGTGCGATCCGCTGACCGGGCAGCGTGGCAAGCGTGTCTTGCAGCGCATCGGCGCTGGACCAGCGGACGCCCTCAAACGCCATGGGTGAGATTGCCGCCACCCGCCGCGCGCCCACCAACCAGTAGCCACCATCAGGGGCCGGGCCAAAGACCCAGTCCCGATGGCCCAGCGCGCGGAAGGCGCGGGCAATATGAGCACGATCTATGCCCGGAATATCCGCTCCGATCACGCAGACCGGACCGCGTGGCATCACCCGCAACATCCGCCCCATCCGCGCACCCAGATCGCCGCGCCCCTGCGGCGCGCGCGCCAGATCGGCGGGCCAGACGCGGCTCTGCATACCCTCACGATCCGGCGACACCACCAGCACGATGCGCCAGCGCGGATCGCGCAGGCGGCGGATCAGGCGGCGCGTTTGATGCCGGAACCACCAGGCCGCACCAACCATGCCGATATCGCGACCCAGCCGGGTCTTGACCCGGCCCGGGCGCGGTTCCTTGACCATGATGACCAGAGTGGGCCTCACGTAAGCTCCATCACCATGTCGCGGTGGTCCAGACCTGCGTCCAGATAAACCGGCCCGACAGCGCGAAATCCCAGCTTTTCATAAAACCTGATGGCCGGGACCTGCGCGCCCAGCTTCACCTTGGTGGTCCCCTCCTGCGCCTGCGCCACCGTGACGGCATGCCGAACCAGCGCCGCGCCAAGCCCGGTGCCGCGCGCTTGCGCCAGCACACAAAGCCGCCCGATCTTGGCGAAGTCATCCTCGAAGACCACACGCGCCGCACCAATGGGGTGCGCGCCATCACGGGCGAGCAGATGCACGGCAACCGCATCCAGCTCATCCTGTTCCAGATCAACCGGTATGCCCTGCTCCTCAACAAAGACCGCATAGCGCAGAGCGAAACAGGGGGCCGGATCTTCGACCATCTCGATTTGAAAACTCATGCAAAATAGTCCCGCAGGATGCGCGCATAGACCTGTTTGAGCTGTTCGATCTGCGCCACCTCGACGCGTTCATCCACCTGATGCATGGTGCGTCCGACGAGGCCGAATTCGACCACCGGGCAATGATCCTTGATAAAACGCGCGTCAGAGGTGCCGCCGGTGGTGGACAGCACCGGCGCAACGCCGGTTTCCGCCTCGACCGCGCGGGCCACCAGGTCGGAAAGTGTGCCGGGTGGGGTCAGAAAGCTCTCGCCCGAGATTTTCACCCGCATGTCGATGGTAACGTCGAATTCTTCGGCTACGCGATCGGCTTCGGATTGCAGCCACTCCGTCACGCTGGCCCCGGAATGCAGGTCGTTGAAACGGATATTCACTGCGGCACCACCTTGCGCCGGGATCACGTTTGTCGCCGGATTGCCGGTGTCGATCGTGACCACAGCAAGGGTCGAAGCATCGAAATGGTCGCTGCCCTGATCCAGTTCATGACTGGCAAGCCGGTCGATCAGTCGCGCCAGCGCCGGCAAAGGGTTCCTGGCCCGGTGCGGGTAAGCAGCATGTCCCTGCATGCCAGTCACCGTGAACCACGCGGTCATCGAGCCGCGACGGCCGATCTTCATCATCTCGCCCATCTGATCGGGGCAAGTCGGCTCGCCCACAAGGCAGACCGACATGCGCTCGCCTTCTGCCGCCATATGGTCCAGCAACGCCGTGGTGCCATCGATGGCGTCACCCTCTTCGTCGCCGGTGATGGTCAGGATGACCGCACCGTCCGGCGGCGTGTTTTGCACCAGATCAATCGCAGCAGCGGCAAAGGCGGCGACACCCGATTTCATGTCCGTTGCGCCCCGACCATAAAGCACTCCGTCCTTCACCTCTGCCCCAAAGGGCGGCATGGTCCAGGCGGCCTCGTCCCCCACCGGCACCACATCGGTATGACCGTTGAAACCAAAGGTTTTTGCATGGCCCTTCTGCCCCCAGCGGGCAAACAGGTTGCTGACCCCACCACGGTCCACACGCTGGCACTCGAACCCGGCAGAAGACAGCAGGTCATCAAG
Source organism: Ruegeria jejuensis (assembly GCF_041537905.1). NCBI lineage: Bacteria > Pseudomonadati > Pseudomonadota > Alphaproteobacteria > Rhodobacterales > Roseobacteraceae > Ruegeria > Ruegeria jejuensis. The sequence goes on from NZ_JBGRUO010000001.1 coordinate 267,458, forward strand.
CAGTTTCAACGCACCACCCTCAGCGGGCGTGACCGAGGGACACCGGATCAGATCGGCGGTGAGTTCTACGGCATTGATGGTGGTCATGGGCCCTCTCGGTGTGTGCATTCGCTTTGTTCGCGTCACAATTGTGACGAAAAAGTCGCGCTGCCAACCCCAAAAGGCGGAAATCCGCTTATCAGAAACCCGACACCTGTGTTAACGAAGGATTAATAAATGACCCGAGGCAGGGCACCGAGCACAAAAGCCGCAAAAGGCTGCAGACAGACGTAACCGCGCAAAAGACGCGGCCGATTGTTTTATGCGCAGACATAACCTGCGCCGGCGCACTGCTTCCAAAACGACGGGTTTGGGCAGTAGATGGCGACCGGGGCGGAGCTCGACTATCAGACGAATGCCAGCGCATTGGCGATGGCGCAGGCAATTTTTGGCGATGGCACGACGGTGGTCAGCGCCAGCTATACCGGTGACAGCCGATCATCGGCGATCTATGGCAACGGAGACGCCCTGGCACCGGGGGCCACGCCGGGCGATAGCGGGGTGATCCTGTCGACGGGTCGCGCCACCAGTTTCACGCGGTCCTCGGGCGACCCTAATGTTTCGACCCGAACCACTACCGGTTCAAACGGCCCCAACAACGACCCCGACTTCAACTCCGCAGCCGGGACCAACACTTTCGACGCATCCTATCTGGACGTCTCGTTTATCCCGACCTCGGAATATATGACGATGCAATTCGTCTTCTCGTCCGAGGAATACCCCGAGTTCCAGAACTCCATCTATCAGGATTTCGTCGGCGTCTGGATCAACGACGCTCAGGTCAACCTCAGCGTCGCAGGCGAGGATGCCGACCCCGGCAACATTAACAGCAATTCCAACCAGAACCTGTTTCTGGACAATAGTGGGGACGACTACAACACAGAGATGGACGGGCTGACCGTCACGTTGTCGCTGACGATGAACGTCATCCCCAATCAGGTGAACACAATCCGCATCGGCATCGCCGATGTGGCGGACAATCGCTACGACTCCAACCTGCTGATTGCCGCCGACAGCGTTCAGACCGAGCTGGTGGCGATCAGCGACACAGTCAATGTGAACCCGAACGGGCGCAACACGGTCGATGTGCTGGCAAATGACCACAACCCGTCCGGATCGACCCTGACGATCACCCATATCAACGGTCAGGCAGTCACCGCAAACAGCACGGTCCTGCTCAGCACCGGGCAAACGCTACGGCTGAACGAAAACGGCACCATCACCGTTTTTGGCGATGGCGATATCGAGGATTTCAACTTCACCTACACGGTGACGAACGGCACCAACGAGGATGTCGGGTTCGTCAATGCCAGCTCAATTCCCTGTTTTGTAGCGGGCACGCTGATCACCACACCCGCGGGCGAAGCACCCGTCGAAACGCTGGCGCCCGGCGATCTGGTGATGACCCGCGATGACGGCCCGCAGCCGCTCAGATGGGCAGGTAGCCGCGCGATCGAGGCGGCGGGCGATCTGACCCCGATCCACATCCGGGCCAACACCTTTGGCAGCCATGGCGACCTGATGGTGTCACCGCAGCACCGCGTTCTCGTACGCGACAGCCTCGCAGAACTTCTGTTCGGCGAGGCCGAGGTGCTGGTCGCCGCCAAGGATCTGGTCAATGGCCGCACGGTCACACGGCGGCCCGGTGGGGCGGTCACCTATGTCCATCTGATGTTTGACCGCCACCAGGTCATCTATTCCGAAGGCCTGCCGACCGAGAGCTTTCTGCCCGGTCCGCAGACCACCAACCTGTTCGAGCAACCCCTGATCGATGAGATTTGCACCATCTTTCCGGAGCTCGACCCGCAAACCGGCCTCGGCTACAGCGCCGCCGCGCGCCGGACGTTGAAAGCCTATGAGGCACAATTGCTGATTTCCGCAGAGAGAGCAGCGTGACATGACCTGGATTGCACTTGCCGACACTGAAACGCAGCTTTTCTCGCCCGCCGGTGTGGGGGCCGACCCCGCAGCGCCCGACCTGATCGGGCGCGAGGATGACGATCTGCTGGCCCGTGGCACGCTGGTATTGGAAACCGGGATGCCCGAGACCGGGCGGGCCTATATGCTGTTTCGCTACAACCGCGAGGGCGACTGGCCCTTTCATCTGTCCCTTCAGGCGATCCCCGGGCGCGGGCTGATCTTCGTACTCAATCAGGGCGGCACGGTGATCCACCAGACCATGACCCTGCCCGATACCGGCCGCATCGACCTGTTGCGCCTGTCCTATAGCTGGGACGCCCCCGCGCGCCGGGCGCAACTGGCGCTGGAACAGCATGACCGGGAACAGGTGCTGATACAGGACATCGTCGGCCCCTGCCCGCTGCGGATCGGCGACCTGCGGGCACTGTTTCGACACGGACCCCACCGTTTTGCCGCGCCCGAGACCGTCTTTGCCGCGCTGTCGGACAGGATCGAGCCGGTGGGCCCGCTACCATCGATGCATCCCGAAACACCGATCGCCACTCCGCTGGGCTATCGCCCGCTGCGGTCCTTGCGGCGCGGCGATACGGTGATCAGCGCGCGTGGCGAGGTCGTTCCGGTCCTGCATCGCCTGACCCGAACCGTGCCCGCCCGCGGCAGTTTCAGCCCACTGTCGATCCGCAGCCCTTATTTTGGGCTGGATCAGGATATCGTGGTCGCCCCCTCGCAACGGCTGCTGCTGTCAGGAAGTGAGGTGGAATACTTGTTCGGCAAGCAATCCGTTCTGGCGCTGGCCCATCATATGACCCAGGGCCGCGCGGTGACGCCCGCGCCCTGGGGTCCGCTGGTGACCTATTCACAGCTGCTGCTGCCTGGTCATGATGCGGTTCTGGCCGCAGGCTGCGCGCTGGAAAGCCAGTTCCTCGGCCGCCTGCACAGCAAGCCGCGCCTGTTGGCGGCCAGCCTGCTCTGCGGGTTGGAGCGCAGCCGACTTCCGGATCATGGAACCTCTCGCATTCCGGTTTTGGGATCGTTCGATGCCCGCGTCTTGGCAGAACGCCGCGCCGCCTGACTCGGCAGACGCATCTTGTACAAAACCGGTCACCTGCGCTAGGGAGCGCAGCAGCATAAGGGTCTGGAATCAATCTTGCGGCGTCTTTACATCATTCTGTCTCTGATCGCGTGCCTCTTCGCGACGGCAGGCTCGGCACAAGAGCTTGAACTGTCCACGGTCACGCGACCGCCTTTTTCGATGGTAAAAAAGGGCGATCAGACCGGATTCTCGATGGACCTGATGGCAGCGCTGGCCGAAGATCTCGGCTGGACCTATGGCGTGCAGCGCTACGAGCAATTCACCGACATGCTCGACGCGGTCACCGATGGCACAGCCGATCTGGCCATCGCCAATATCTCGATCACCGCCCAGCGCGAAACGCTGATGGATTTCAGTCAGCCGATCTTTGAGTCCGGATTGCAGATCATGATCCCGGCCGACAAGCAGGGCGCACCCTCGCTGATGCGCGCGCTGATGTCGCGCGAGTTGTTTCTGGCGATCGGCATCGCCTTTGCGCTGCTGCTGACCGGCGGCATGCTGATGTGGTATTTCGAGCGCCGTTCGCAGCCCTATTTCGATCGCAATCTGAACGACGCCTGGTTCCCCTCGTTCTGGTGGGCACTGAACCTGGTCGTCAATGGCGGGTTCGAGGAGCGGGTACCTCGGACCAGCTTCGGCAAGATCTTTGGTGTGGTTCTGGTGATCTCGTCGCTATTTGTCGTCTCGGTCTTCACCGCCCGGATCACCTCGGTCATGACGGTCGATGCGATCACCAATTCGGTCAATTCGGTGAATGATCTTTATGGCAGGCGGGTTGCGACGATTCAGGGATCAACTGCCGCGACCTTTCTCGATAGGCGCGACCTGAACTATACCGCCTATGATGACCTGGGTCCCTTGCTCGCCGATTTTGAGGCCGGTTCACTCGACGCTGTTGTCTTTGATGCCCCGATCCTGTCCTACTACACCAGCCACGAAGGCATGGGCATAGGGATCATGACCGGCGCGGTATTCCTGCGGGAAAACTACGGCATCGCCTTCCCCACCGGCTCGCCACTTGTCGAGGAGGTCAATCAAGCGCTGTTGACCCTGCGCGAAAACGGCACCTATGACACGATCTACCGCAAGTGGTTCGGATCGCGGAACTGACGGTTTCGCGCGTCAGGCCTTTTGGGCGTCGTCGTCAAAAAACGGCGTCATCTGGGCCACGACAACCGCGTTTTCCTCAAGCGCGCGCTGCATCAGGGCGCGTTCTTCGTCGCTGATCTCGTGCCCTTCGGCCTCGCGCTCGGCCAGCGTGCCATAACCGGTCACATCCAGCGGCGCGGTATCGGCCTGCTTCAGGATCGCCACCGTCTCGCGCACGGCCTCGGCCTCGTCCACACCACTGGCGAAACACATCAGCGCCGCGCCCGTGGCCCCCTCGGGAAGGCCATCGCCCTCCTTGCGTCCAATCTGGACGACAAGGGTGTAGACCTGCTGGCGAGAGGGTTTCTTGGTCTTTTCCATAAGCGTCGCCATAACCATGCATCCAAAGATGGTCAACCTCAGCACGCACGACACGATTTCAGCGGTTCAGGCACGTATGCTCATACATGACAGTGCGCTTCGCACCGTTGCGGCGCTGCGGGCCTGCGGCTAGGCTGAACTCATGAGACGGCATTTGAGGACCTGCCCATCCGGCGGGCCTGTGGGCCGCTTTTCAGGTGAAAACCATTTTGAATCTATTGCTTAAGGAGCGACCGGATGTCACTGAATCTGGAAGAAGTTGCAAGCGGTCTGGGCTTTCCTGAAGGCCCGGTTGCAATGGACGACGGCTCTGTTTTGTTCGTCGATATCGAGCACAAGAAACTCATGCAGCTGAGCCCGGACAAATCGCTTGAGCCCATCGCAACATTCAAGGGTGGGCCAAATGGCGTGGCGATCGGACCCGATGGTGCGGCTTATGTCTGCAACAATGGTGGCGTCTACACCTTCATCAAGTATGGGCCAGATCGCATTACGATCCCGGATTCCGCACGCCCGGATTACATCGGAGGGTCGATCCAGCGTGTTGATCTGAAGACCAGGGAAGTCACCGAGCTTTATGGCAAATCCCGAGGCAATCATCTTATCGCGCCTGACGACATCGTTTTTGATGCGGCGGGTGGCTTCTGGTTCACCGATACGGGAATGCAGCATGAAACAACCAGCGAGTTCGGTGGCGTCTACTATGCCACGATCGATGGCAAGACCCTGAAACACGCGGCAACCGTGCCCACGGCCAATGGGGTTGGATTGTCGCCGGACGGTAAGAAGCTTTTTGTCTCTGACACCGTGTTCGGGCGGTTATGGGTGATGGACATTGCCGGGCCAGGCGAATTGCACCCCGGGCAAATCCCGCAAACACCCGGCAATGTGGTTCAAACCCTTCCGGGGTATCAGTGGCTTGACAGTCTGAAGGTCGAGGCGGACGGGCGTGTGTGTGTCGGCACGATCTTCAACGGTGGCATCACCATCTTTAGTGCGGATGGCACGACAGAGCATCTGGCCGTGCCCGACCTTTTCACGACCAACCTCTGCTTTGGCGGTGCGGATCTGCGAGACGTTTGGATCACCGCGTCGAGCACCGGCAAGATCTACAAAACGCGCTGGCCGCGGCCCGGTCTCAAGTTGAATTTCACTGCCTGAGGGTCAGGCAGCAGGTGTTTTCAGTGTCCATGTGACATTGCATGTCGCGTGGGTAAACCTGTCGTGAATTGGCGGGTGGGTGTCGGGTGCCGCAAACAGTAGCACGCGCCGTATTTGTCGTGCTATGAACCTACCGCAATGACGAATAACACCCAAATCACGGACACATCGTCACCAAGGCTCGGCGAGCGTCGTCTGGTTTCGGTGCTGTTTACCGACATGGTGGGCTATACGCCCATTGTCGAAAAACTGGGTGCGGAAACCACCGCTCATTTTACCAGTATGATCTATGGCATGCTATCCGGTGTCATAGAGGAACATGGCGGTGTCATCCGGGGGTTTGCGGGCGACAGCATCATGGCGGTTTTTGGCATTCCCGACGCGTTGGAAGATGCCGGGTTAAGGGCCTGCAAGGCCGCCATGGCGATCCAGGCTTTGTTCACTGCCTCCGAGGATGACATCGAAAAACGGTTCGGCGTGCGGCCGATCATGCGGGTTGGCGTCAGCTCCGGTTCCGTGGTCATGGCCGCAGTCGAGGGTGCCGACGGGCAGATGACGGCGGTGGGCAACAGCGTCAATCTCGCCGCGCGCATTCAGTCCCTGGCGCCCGAGGGCGGGTGTCTGATCTGCGATACCACGCGCGCGCTGGTCGAGTGGTTGGTCGACCTGAGCTTTGAAGGCGAGCACACGATCAAGGGCGTGGCCAAGCAGCAGAAGCTGTGGCAGTTGCAGTCGATCCGCGAAGGCGCGACGCGTTTTGATGCGTCTCTTGCGCGTGGCCTGAGCCAGTATGTCGGGCGCGATGCCGAACTTTCCGCGCTTTCCGAGGCGCTGGATCAGACGCGCGACGGATTGCGAGTTATCGACCTTGTTGCCGAACCGGGGCTGGGCAAAACCCGCCTCGTTGTGGAGTTTCTGGATCGCGCGAAGGCCAAGGAAACCGTCATCCTGACAGGGCAGTGCACCACAGACGGCCAACAGGTGCCGTTCTTGCCATTCCTCGAAGTTGTGCGCGGGTCTTTTGGTATCAACCAAGATGACGAACCCGAAGAGATCGAGCGGAAGCTACAGGCCGGGTTGCAGCATGCCGGACAGGATACGCTTGAAAACCTCGGGCTCTTGATGAACCTGCTGGGTCTGAAGCCACCCGAAGGGACATTGGATGGCCTCGATGGCGTTTTGATCGGTTTGCGAACACGCGACCTGCTGCCCGCGCTTTTGAAGGCGCAATGCCAAATGGGCCGCGTGGTGCTTTTGGTCGAAGACACCCATTGGATCGATGGCGCGTCAGAAACCATGATGTCCAAACTGGTCGACGGCGGCGATCTGGATAATTTGCTTATTCTCAACACCCGTCGACCGGAATACACACCGGAGTGGAAAGATAACCCCTCGGTTTCGACCCTGAAACTCAAGCCGCTGACCGAAGGGGATATTCACCATCTTGTTCAATCCCGGCTCAAGGTTGACACCCTGCCCGATGCATTGATCAAAGAAGTGGTCGACCGATCAGGGGGCAATCCGCTTTTTGGCGAAGAAATCCTGAGTTTCCTGACGGAAAAAGGCGCGCTGCGGGTCGAAGAGGGCCAGGTGGTTTTTGAAAACCAACCCGGCGGCGACGAGCTGCCGGCAAGCATGCAAAGCCTGCTCTCGGCGCGTATCGAGCAGCTTCAGCCGAAGGATCGCGCGCTATTGCAGGCCGCCGCCGCCATCGGACGCGGGTTCGATCCCGGATTGTTGTCGATGGTTGTCGAGCAGCCCGACGAAACCGGCGCAGCGCTGCAGCGGCTGCAGGCGCTCGATATCGTGTTTCGCAAGGCCGAGTCCTCGGATTATATGTTCAAGCATGTCCTGTTGCGTGAGACGGTTTACAACAGCCTCGTTGCGAACCGGCGCTCCGAGTTACATCTCGCGATCGCCGAGGCGTTGGAAAAGCGCAACTCCAACCGGCTTCCCGAAGCCGCCGAGACGCTCGCCCATCACTATATGCAAACGCCGCGCACCGATCTGGCTTTTGAATACAGCGCGCTTGCCGGGGCCAAAAGCCTCGGCGTGTTTTCGCACGACCAAGCGAACCAGTATTTTGCGGATGCTCTGGCGCTTTATGAACAGGACCCGACTTGCGCCAGCGATGACGCCTTTGCCAATTTCCTGGCCAATTATGCGCTGTGCTCGAATATCTCTCTGGATGTCACGACCATGATCGAGCTGGCCCCAAGGGTCAGGCCAATCCTGAACGAGATGGGGGAGAATGGCGACCACGTTCTGTTCCTGCATCACTATGTGTCTTGCCTTGTCTGCAACAGCCAGTTTCTTGAGGCGCTCAGCGTTCAACGGGAACTTACCGAGATGGCAAAGCGCGTCGGCGATCCGAAATCCGTCGCTTACGCCATGGTCAACGAACTGTCTGTCGGGATTTATTGCGCCCCACTGTCCAATGCCGAGTTCGCCGCCAGAACGGCCGAAATCGAAGCCGCATTGACCAAATTCGACGACGCCTATCTGCAAAACTTCTATTTCGCGACCCTCGGTTGGAACGAGCTGACGCGCGGTCGGGTTATCAAAGCGCGGGAAACCGCAGCGCGCATGGTGGCAGATGGCGAAAAGAACAACGATCCACGCGCGCTCGGGTATGGAACGGCCATGAAAGCGCTGATCGCGGTCGTAACCGACGACCACCAGAGCGCGCTGGAATTATCGGAAGAAGCGCTGCGGCTGTCGCGCGCAGAGTTCGAGAAGGCCATTGCGGAATCCTCCAGAGTGGCCGCCCTTGTGCCGCTTGAGCGACCCGGTGCGCGCGAAGCTGTGCAAGGCTATGTTGATATGTGCGAGGCCAATGGCTGGCTTCTCTTTGCTGGCGTTCCCCAGACGATGCTTGGTGTCGCTCTAGCGATGGAAGGTCGTGTGAGCGAGGGGCTGCAACAGATAAAGGCGACTATCGAAAATCGTGAAGCCGAGGGGGCACAGATCGCGGCGGACTGGAACCGCCTGCTTCTCAGCGAGGTATATCTGCTGATCCTGACGGGTGAGGGCGGCGCCTCGTTCGGCGTCTTGATGCGCAATTTCCGGACGCTCGCAGGCATCATCCTGTTTGGTAAAAAGCGTATTATCTCGCTGATTGAAAAGCTGCGCACAAACACACAATTCGACCCGGATGGACACCATTTCGCCCGCGGAGAGATGATTCTTGGCCTCCTCTACAAGCTCAAGAAGAAAAACGAACAGGCGGTTGGGCATTTGATGACCGCCCATCGCCTGATCGAACCGACCGGTGCCTCGCCCATGCTCACGCGGATCGAGGACGCCCTGCAAGAGCTGGGTGCATGGACGGGACCACGCCCGTCGACCTAATCCGACAGTTGCGCAAGGTAGCGGATCGCCGGAAGGCTCGGAAGAAAAGTATAGGCCCCGCCGCGTGTTTTGACGAAACGAGGAAACCCGTTTAGGCGGATGCGACCGCCGTCTTTCAACGTCAGTTCAAACGCGCTGGTTTCGGGCACATTGGCGCCGAGCAAAGGATCGTTCGTGCCGGTGATTTCGGGGTCCTGCAGACCGAAATTCAGCCAATCGCACACAACCGCCTCGAACTGCGCTCCGTAATTCGCGCCAATGAAGTTCCCCAGCAAACCGCGTTCTGCATCGTCCCGGTTTTCGGGGTCGAAATCGGGGCCATAAGACATGCCCCGACGCACCAGCCGTCTTGAGTAATTGGCAACACGCTGAACGATGGGGCCACCACGTGGATTGACGCGGCGCATATGGGCGCCAGCCGGGCAACGCGAGGTGCGGGTATAATTGTAATTGGTCGGCGAAACCTCTTCCTCAGGACATTGCGCATCGGGCGAAAGTTCGTAAGGGACACCGTTGCGCCAGCGGCCGCACATCTGGGCTGCCACGACTTCGCGCAGGGCGCCATGGCGATCCAGATCCTTTCCGACCCGCTTTTCATCTTCGGGTGCCAGCAAAAGGTCGCCCTTGGGATGGTCGAGCAGTTGCGTGGCGGCCTTATCAAGGTAATCCTCGAATCCCTTGGCATCCTGCTGGAGCACACGAAAGGCGTTGAAGGCCCCGTTGCGGCCCAGCACATCCGGTTGGGGAATACTGAATAGCATCCCCTCAAAATGCGTCGGATGCCCCAAAAGAACGGTTCCCAGTGGATCCTTGGGCTCATCGACCTTGATTTGCGCAGGGTCGAAGACGTGGCGGAACCTGGGCTGCGAGATGCTGTCGACATAGCCGAAAAACACCTTGTCATCGGGCAGGTTACGCCCGTTGCGCACGCCCAGAACGGTGAATGCCTTTGCCACCTGTGCTTCGGTCTGATCGAGATATTGCTCCTCGTCTGAATAAAGCGAAGCGATAATGTGTACCCGGTCTGCCTGATCGAAGGGCGCGGGCCAATGCTCGGGCGCGCTTTCTCCGAAATCGCCCAGCTTGACTGCGCGCTTGGCCATACCCTCGGCGTATTCTATCGGAAAGCTGTCAAGGTCGCGGCTGGCGGTCCCCAGCGCGCGCAACCCCTCAAAGGTCACACCGATATTGAAGCAGAGTTTGGGCTTTTCTTTCCAATTCGCCGAACGGGTGATTGCGGGTATCTCGCTACTGGTGCCATCTGCGGACGCGGCCAGAAACTGCCGTGCCTTTGCCCGGTCCGAAACTTCGAGGACAAGATGGCGGACCATGTTGTTGCGATAACCGCGCAGGATGTTACCCTGCAGCTCTTCGGGGTCAAATACAGCGTTCACCAGCCTACTCCCAACTTGTCGCGCACCTGCGCGGCCGAATATCCGGGATAGCCACGATAGCCGCCGCCCAGTGAAATATTGCGATTGGCATGAAGCTGCAGGATCAATTCGCGTGGCAGCGACATAAGCTCATGAGGAGGGGCGTCCGGTGATCGACCCGCCGCTGCATCCTGCACGTGAAACAGGTTGATCGCGTAATCGGGGGCTTGAAACAGGTCATGCGCCTTGACCCAGTCGATGAACTCCTCAACGTGATCTTCGCAGGGGAAAAGCGCTTCGCCCCCTTCAACCAGATGCATGAGATCATCAAAAACGCTGCCGATAGTGGCGATGAAATCGCGGATGTAGTTGCTGAAATCTCCGTCATAGACCGAGATCATGCAGATATAGTCTTCGACCAGCAGAAACCGCGCTGAGTGAACCGTTCCCACGTTGTCGAGGCCCGCGAAAATCTCATCCACGTTTTGCGCAAGCGCCATAACCGCCTTGGCGCGACCTATGGGCGAGGTATCCTTCAGGGGCATCAGCAGGTTCATCATGCGTTGCACGTTGTCGCTGGGTTGCGAAGACGGGCGTGGCCCACCCGGTAATTTCGGTTTGGGCTCGCGCCAGACCCAATAGGGCACCACCACGTATTTGGACAGGAACTTGAACCAGCCCCGCTCTGGCAGGCTGTTGACATATCTGTTTAGCCATCCGCCATCATCGCTCATGCTCTAGCCCTCCGTTCTGCTGAACGGGCAGGGAATGCCGCCCCGCCGTTTGCTTGAAAATTCATAGACATCCTTGCGGATCTTCAGCACGGGATCTTCGGACGGTCTGATACCATCGGTCAGAAGCCACGGGTTGAAGCTCAATTTCTCGGCATGCGCTTCCTGATCCTCTGGTACCTCTTTGAGGGTCAGCAAGCCCATCATCACCCGCTTGCGATGCGGTGGCCATTGCTTGGTGGAATCGTTGAAATCATCGCCTGTTTCACCAATGGTCATCATGAGCGAAAACCGCTCAATGCCATTTGCGAGCCGCTTCTCAAGATCTTCCTTCAAATAGACGTCCACAGGTGGGTCCAGCGGGTTTGTGTTGAGAACCCCGGCGATGGGCTGCCAGTTGAACCGAACCCAGCGATCAGTGCCATCCGGATCAGTCACGATGAAGGTGTGAACAGCATGATATGACGCCCGAACATAGCTCACCGGGGCTCCGATCACCGAGGCCTGAAGAACCCCCGGCTGAGCAAAGGCGTGCTTGTCTGCAAATTCCGTGGCTCCTTCGTTGGGGCGCGTTTCCTGTCCCGGATAAGGGTCGGGCATCGGTAACTGCAGCTTGAGGAAATCCCGGATCTTTTGCCAGGGGGTTTCGCGATGGCATTCCTTTGGACGTGCCGCCAGAGCGAATTGCAAAAAGGTATCGGGTGTTGGCGCAAAAAACACGGGCAGCGTCATTGAAATGAGATCGGTGGCCCGGTCATTGCTCAGCTTGAAGCGCACCGCCATGCCGCGCACATCCGACCAGCCATCATGCTCTTCGACTAAACCCATCCCGTTGGAGAACCGGACAGCGACATCCAAGGGCTTCTCGGTGGGTTGAAAATGCTCTGCCGTGCAGAAGTCCTTGGCCACCGGGGACGGCTCGAAAAAACCTGTAGCGCCGACGCCAATCGTGTGAACCGGTCGTCGCTCGGTACTGCCGCCTTCGATATCGAGCGCGTGAACAATGTCTTCAACAAGTTTAGGATCGTCCATCAATACCCCCAGCGCTCCAGAAAAAGATTAGAAAAAACAGATACTTTGAAACACGCATTCCGCATGACCATGTCCGCGACAATGCCAACCCCTGCCAACCAGACTGCGGTTCGCTGCCGAACAGTGTCAAGAATTTATTGGCCAGAACCTGTCCGGTCTTGCCTGCGCTGCCTCTTCAGGCTCAGACCCCATCGATTTCAGTGGCGTATCTTGAGTCACTACAGAAATACAGAGCGGTGACATGCCTGATCTCTTTTTGCTGAACCATGGCCCACCATTGATTCAAGCACGCTGGCGAATGGCGGCCTCTTAGCTTGTTCGTGACTGCCGGGCAGGTCGGTGACTACATCGGTGCGCGGGCGTTGCTTTGCAGCCTGATAAAGGTCGGCAACGTGGAGCGCTCAATTCACATGGAAAATACAGTTGCTGGAAAACGGTTCTAAATTGAACTGGCTCGGGGCAAGCCCGAGCCAGTTCGGTTTGACTTGATCAGCCTTTCGAAAACTCCGGATAGGCTTCCATGCCCAGCTCCGCCATATCGAGGCCGTTGATCTCGTCTTCTTCGCTGACGCGGATGCCGACAGTGGCCTTCAGGATGGTCCACAGGATCAGAGCGCCGACAAAGGTGAACACACCGTAGGCAACGATCCCCAGCAATTGCGTGCCCAGGCTGGCCTCACCATAGAAGATCACGGCGATGGTGCCCCAGATACCGGCAAACAGGTGAACCGGGATGGCGCCAACAACGTCGTCGATCTTGAACTTGTCCAGCATCGGGACCGCGAAGACCACGATGACGCCACCCACTGCACCGATCCACAGCGCGCCGAACAGGGTCGGGGCCAGCGGCTCAGCCGTGATCGACACCAGACCGGCCAGCGCACCGTTCAGCACCATGGTCAGGTCAGGCTTCTTGTACAGCACCTGCGTCAGGATAAGGGCTGCGACAGCGCCCGAGGCTGCGGCCATGTTGGTGTTGGCAAAGATGCGCGATACGTCCGATACGTCACCCACGGTGCCCATCGCCAACTGCGAACCACCGTTGAAGCCGAACCAACCCAGCCACAGGATAAACGTACCCAGGGTCGCCAGCGCCAGGTTCGAACCGGGCATCGGGTGGACCTTGCCGTCTTTGTACTTGCCGATCCGCGGACCGAGGATGAGCGCGCCTGCCAGAGCAGCCCAGCCGCCAACAGAGTGCACGATGGTCGAGCCGGCGAAGTCAGAGAAGCCAGCCTCGGACAGCCAGCCGCCGCCCCACTGCCAGGACCCCGAGATCGGGTACATGACACCGGTCAGTACGATCACGAATATCAGGAACGGCCACAGCTTGATCCGTTCTGCCACGGCACCGGAAACGATCGACGCGGTTGCGGCGACAAACACCAGCTGGAAGAAGAAATCCGACCCGATCGAGGCATAGTCCAGAGCCGCTGCATCGGCGCCCACTCCCACAGGATCAAGGACGGTGGTCGAGAAGAACGGGCCGACCCAGCCTGCGATGGTCCAGCCGTCGCCGGGATACATCAGGTTGAAACCGATGAGCCAGTACATGATCGCGGCGAAGGAAAACAGCGCCACGTTCTTGATCATCTGCATGGCCACGTTTTTCGACCGCACCAGGCCGCCTTCCAGCATGGCAAAACCAGCTGCCATGAAGAAAACAAGGAAGCCTGCCATCAAGAACAGCAGCGTGGTGAAGATATATTGCGTATGCTGCGCGGCCTCGCCCGTGGCGGCGGCCTCTTGCGCAAGCCCCATCTGCGGCACCGCGCAGATCGCGGCGGCAGGAATGAGTGATTTTAGAAGGTTCATGTTTTTGTCCCTGGAATTGGTATGGCTGCGCTCAGATGGCGTCTTCGTTGGTTTCGCCGGTGCGGACGCGGACCGCCTGCTGCACGTCAAGTACGAAGATCTTGCCGTCACCGATTTTTCCGGTCTTGGCGGTGGTCGCGATCGTGTCGATCACCTGATCGACCATGCTTGCCGCCACGACGATTTCGAGCTTGATCTTGGGCACGAAATTCACTGCGTATTCCGCGCCGCGATAGATCTCGGTATGTCCTGATTGCGACCCGAAGCCCTTGATTTCCGTTACCATCATCCCGCGCACACCAGCGTCGGTCAGCGCTTCGCGGACCTCCTCCAGCTTGAACGGTTTGATTGTCGCTATGATGAGTTTCACGTTGTTCCCCTTCACTCCGCCGGGCAGCCCGGCATTTTGCATGCGCAGAAACTTCACGGAATTGTTGGGACAGGGAACGAAAGGGCATATTCAAAAGGGGTTTCGAACGCCGATGTTGCATATTTTTTGCACAAATTGACCAGTTTGATTAATTTTTAGACGTTTATGAAAGGTCGATTTTCTACAGAATATCCCCTCAACACGCCGTTGCGGGCAGGGTATTGTGGCCAAAAGACAAGAACCGGGCAGAGTCAGACATGAGCGATTCCAAACGACGAAAGCCGCCATTGGTTGCGGACAGGCGGTATTCGTCGGGAACCAAGCCGAAGCCGAAAAAACGGGCGGCACCGAAGAAGAAGACAGCCGCCAAGACACGGCGCAAACCAGCGCGGCGCACGGCACGCAAGACCCGTGGCGGTATCGTCGGGCTGTTTCAGCGGCTGTTTCGCTGGGTATTCCGGCTGATCTGGGGTTTTACCTGGCGGGTCGGACTGGTTGCCGGGCTGCTGATCGCGCTGGCGGTGGGCTATGTCTATACCACCCTGCCCGAGCCCAGCGCACTGCTGGACGGACGCGCGCGCGGGTCAGTCACGGTGTTGGACCGGGATGGGCGCGTCTTTGCCTGGCGCGGCGATCAGTTTGGCGGGGCGATCACCGCCGACACGGTCTCGCCCTATCTCAAGAACGCCGTTGTGGCGACCGAGGACAAGCGATTCTACCGCCATTTCGGCGTCAGCCCCCGGGGCGTCGCCAGCGCGGTCAGCATCAACCTGCGCGAGGGGCGCGGCCCGCTGTCGGGCCATGGCGGCTCGACCATCACCCAGCAGACCGCCAAGCTGCTGTGTCTTGGCGTGCCTTATGATCCAAAAGAGTGGGAGTCCGAGGCCGCCTATGAAAGCGACTGCCGCCAGGGTTCACTCTGGCGCAAGGCCAAAGAAGCGATCTATGCGCTGGCGATGGAGGCCAAGTATACCAAGGACGAGGTGCTGACCATCTATCTCAACCGCGCCTTTCTGGGCGCCGGTGCGCGTGGGTTCGAGGCAGCCAGCCAGCGCTATTTCGGCAAATCCGCCGCCGAGGTCGACCCCGCCGAGGCCGCGATGCTGGCCGGGCTTCTGGTCGCCCCCACCCGCTATGCGCCCACCAACAACCTCAAACGCTCGCAGGAACGCGCGCGGTTGATTGTCGGGTTGATGGAAAATCAGGGCTATCTGACTGCCGCGCAAGCCAATGACGCCCGCAACAATCCCGCGCGCCTGTCCGAGGCCGCCGCCGCCCGTGCCGGTGGCTATTTCGCCGACTGGATCATGAGCGAATTGCCGGGCTTTTTCGGCGGCAACACCACCGAAGACGTGATCATCCGCTCGACGCTTGATCCGCGCATTCAGCGCTCTGCCGAAGAGGCGATGCAGTTCGTGTTCCAGGAAAAGGTGCGCGAAGGGTCCAAGGCGCAGGCGGCCATCATCGTGATGTCGGCCGATGGTGCGGTGCGTGCCATGGTGGGTGGTCGCGAAACCCGGGTGAACGGTGCCTTCAATCGCGCGACGCAAGCCAAGCGGCAGACCGGGTCGTCATTCAAACCCTTCGTCTATGCCACCGCGCTTGAACTTGGCTATTCCCCGCTCGATACCGTGGTGGACGAGCCCTATTGCATGAGCATTCCCGGCTCTGGCCAATGGTGCCCGAAGAACTATACCAACAAACATTACGGTCGGGTATCGCTGACGCGGGCCCTGAAAGACTCGCTGAATGTGCCCGCCGTGAAAGTGTCCGAGATTTCCGGTCGCGACAAGGTGCGGCTGGTGGCAAGCGAGTTCGGGATCGACAACGAGTTGGCCGACGGCCCGGCGCTGGCACTTGGCGCGTCTGAAAGCACCCTGCTGGAAATGACCGGGGCCTATGCCGGCATCCTCAATGGCGGCTCTTCAGTGACGCCTTATGGCATGGAAAAGCTGACCCTGCTGGGCGACAGCGAGTCGCTGATCGACAATACTGGCGGGATCGGCGAGCGGGTGATCCGGACCGAAGCGGCGCAGCAGCTGATCTGGATGATGGAAAAGGTGGTCTCGGAAGGGTCGGGCAAACGGGCACGACTGCCCGACAGGCAGGCCGCCGGCAAGACCGGCACCACCCAGGCCGCGCGCGATGCCTGGTTTATCGGCTTTACCGCCGATTATGTAACCGGCGTGTGGATGGGCTATGATGACAACACGCCGCTCTCCGGCGTGACAGGTGGCGGGTTACCCGCCGAGATCTGGCGCGAGACCATGATCCGCGTCAACGAAGGGATCGAGCCCAAACCGCTGCCCATGGCCCAACCGGTGCAACCCACCCGCGTCGCCGAACCCAAACGCCAGAAAAAGCGCAGCGGCGGCGGCCTCGGCAAAGCCGTGGACAAACTGCTCAAAGATATCTTTGGCGGAAACAGATAAGGCCCCGCGCATGCGGGGCCTGTACCGGCACAGGCCGTCTTATCCGGCTTTGGGCAGATCCTTGATCAACTGATCCAGATTGCCTTTGCGCTGATCCAGCATCGCGCCGATTTCGGTCCGCTCGGTCAGCAGCAGGTTCACGCCTTCGATGAACATGTTGAAGAACTTTTCGCTGCCGGACTTGTCCGAGACGAGGAACGTGACCTCAAACGGTGCCTGGCCCTGCAGATACGCTGTGCTTCTGATCTCGTACCCGGCCTTGATCTTGCGGGTCGATTTTACCTCGACCCGGCCGCCAACGAACTCGCGGAACCGGCGCCCGTATTTGCGCGAGATATAGCTCTGGAACGCTGTGGTGAACGACCGCAACTGTGACCTAGAGGCCGTACGGGCATCCGGCCCCAACGCATAGCGCGCCATGATTGGCACATCCGCATAACGCACGAAGATGCGTTCGAAGTCCTTGATCATCGCGTTCTGGGATTTGCCCGAGGCGATGACTTGGTTGATGTTGGCAACAACCTCATCAACCAGCGCGCGAGCGCTTTGTTCGGTCAACGCCAAAGCGGGCATCGGCACCAGACCGGCCCCAAGGCCAGCCCCCAGACCAGCCATGGCGGTCATCACAAAAGAACGGCGGGAAATCGTATTACTGCGCATAGGGGTCCTCATACGGGTCATCATACACATCCGTCCCCGTGTCGAACTCGGCATAGGGATCGGCGTAAAGGTCTAACGTAGAACCGCTGCCGCTATTCGCAAGTTCGAAACGGCGATTTTGAAGATAGATTAAGCGGGCCTGCGCGTAGCTGTCAGCACTGCCATAGAGGATCGAATCAACCGTGTCAGAAAAATTGCCACGATCGCCCATGCGGCGCAGCACCTCGGCATAGACACCGACATTTTCGACGGGCCGCACAATGCCGAACCCCAGCGGATTGGTGATGGCGTTGGTGACAACGCCCACGGCGTCACGGGTGGTGCTGGGCCCATAAAGCGGCAGTTCCACATAGGCCCCCTCGCCAAAGCCCCAGACATGCAGCGTTTCGCCGAAATTGGTATCGACGCGCGGGATGTTCATCTCGGAAGCGGGATCAAAAAAGCCCGCCAGCCCATAAGTCGTGTTCAGCAGAAACCGACCGGCGGCAATGCCCGCCTCGCGCGGATTGCCCTGTAGCAGAAAATCAAGCGCCTGACCGGGATAGGACAGGTTTTCCGCGAAATTGCTGAACCCGGTCACCACGGGCGCTGGAACGACCTTGACATAGCCTTTGGACGCCGGGCGGAAAATGGCCTTGTCGACGCCCCGGTTGAACGCATGGATCGAGCGGTTGGTATTTTCGTAGGGATCAAATATCTCGCCGCGGGCGCGTTGTTCGGGGGTTTTGGTTGCGCAGCCTGCCATCAGAGCAGCCAGCGTCAGCGCACAAAGCAGCCGCCAGGAAGAAGTCAGATAACGCATTTAGATCTTGGTCCGCTCGAATGGTTCCGTAATTTTATTTGCGATTGAAACGCAAACCCGCAAACGGGTGTATCAGGCACACATAGTTGATCTGAGAAGAATTTAAAACCGAGTTGGTAAAATCGTGTTCTCGCGCTCGGCTTAGGCGGGGTTTCACGCCGTTCCGCAAAACCTACCGCGCGAATTCCCGCGTAAGGCCCGCACTTTTCGGGCTTCCCCCTATGCCGGTTCGCCGCTAGCGTCCGGCCAAACCAGCAACCAAAAGGAACACGGATCATGAGTTTCGCTGAAAAGCTGAAAAGCCTTGGTGTCACACTGCCGGACGCGCCCGCGCCAGCAGCGAATTATGTGCCTTTCGTCAAGACCGGCAACATTGTGTATGTATCGGGCCAGATCTCGATGAACGAAAGCGGCCTGATCAAAGGCAAGCTGGGCGACGATATGGAGGTCGAGGCCGGGGCCGAAGCGGCGCGTGTCTGCGCGATCAACCTGCTCGCCCAGGTACGCGCGGCTTGTGACGGCGATATTGAGCGGTTAGTGCGGGTGATCAAACTGGGCGGTTTTGTGAACTCGACCGCGGATTTCGGCGATCAACCCAAGGTCATCAACGGCGCGTCGGATTTCATGGTCGAGGCTTTGGGCGATGCCGGGCGACATTCGCGGTCTGCGGTCAGCGCGGCCTCGCTGCCTTTCGGTGTCGCCGTTGAAATCGAAGGCATCTTCGAGGTGAGCTGATGCGGCCTGAATTGCCCGCCGCCTTTCTGGGCGCACCGATCACGCACCGGGCTCTGCACGATGTCAGTCAGGGCCGCCCGGAAAACAGCCGGGCCGCGATCCGGGCCGCGATCACAGCCGGTTACGGGATCGAGATCGACCTGCAACTGACCCGTGACGAGCAGGCCATGGTGTTTCACGACTATGAGCTGGCGCGCCTCGCAGGTCAGCCGGGCGTGATCCGGTCCTTGGTTGCGGCCGAAGCCAGCGCCACGCCGCTGCTGCATGGCGATGGCGAGGGTATCCCCGGCCTGCCCGAGATACTGGAACTTGTGGCGGGTCAGGTGCCGCTGCTGATCGAATTGAAGGATCAGGACGGCGGCATGGGACCGAACGTCGGCCCGTTGGAAAGGGCCACGGCACAGGCTTTGACGGGCTATTCCGGCCCGGTCGCGGTGATGTCCTTCAACCCCAACAGCGTGGCCGAGATGGCGCGGCTGGCCCCAGACCTCCCGCGCGGGCTGGTCACCAGCTCTTATCGGGCGGAAAAGTGGCCGCTCTCTGCCGCCACTCGCGACCATCTGCGCGAGATCCCCGATTACGACACGGCCCAGGCGAGCTTCATCAGCCATGAGGCCGGTGATCTGGATCGGCCCCGCGTGGCCGAGTTGAAGGCGCAGGGCGTGCCGATTCTCTGCTGGACAGTTCGCAGCCCCGAGCAAGAGGCGAAAGCCCGCGCGGTGGCCGACAATGTGACATTCGAAGGCTATCTTGCCGCCCATCCGGGTTGAAGCGCGCCAAGCAGGACACAGATAAACACCAAGGTGCGGAGGACAGATGGATCAGGCGCAGGTCGAAGTTCGGGTTCTTGGGTCCCTGTCGCAGGTGGCGGCGGCGGAGTGGGATGCGTGCGCCTGCCCCGAGGCCACTGATGGCGGGCGCTCCTTTGATCCATTCACCACCCACAGGTTCTTATCCGCTCTGGAAGAGAGCGGATCGGTGGGGCCCGGCACCGGCTGGCAACCGCAATATCTGACAGTCCATCTGGACGGGCAGATGGTTGCGGCGGCGCCGATGTATGCCAAGTCGCACAGCCAGGGCGAGTATATCTTCGATCACAACTGGGCCCATGCCTATGAACATGCCGGCGGGCGCTACTACCCGAAGCTGCAGATCGCCGCGCCCTTCACCCCCGCCACCGGCCGCCGGTTTCTGACCCGACCCGGCTATGAGACCGTCGGCATATCGGCACTAACCCAGGGCGCAGTGCAGCTTGCCTCAGAAAATCAGATATCGTCCCTGCACGTCACCTTCTGCACCGAGGCCGAGGTTGAAGCGGGCACGCAGATGGGCCTGATGCATCGCACGACGCAGCAATTTCACTGGCTCAATGACGGGTATGCCGATTTCGACGGGTTTCTAGCCGCGCTGTCCTCGCGCAAACGCAAGACGCTGCGTAAGGAACGCAGGCAGGCACAAGGGTTTGGCGGCGAGATTCGCACCTATACCGGTGCTCAGTTGCGACCCGAACATTGGGACGCCTTCTGGACCTTCTATCAGGACACCGGCGCCCGAAAATGGGGCTCGCCCTATCTGACGCGACCGTTCTTCGATCTAGGGCATGAGACGATGGCCGATGATATCGCACTGGTTTTTGCCGAACGTGACGGCGTTCCAATTGCCGGTGCGCTGAATTTCATCGGTCGCGAGACGCTATACGGGCGCTATTGGGGCTGTATCGAACATCACCCCTGCCTGCATTTCGAGCTGTGCTATTATAGGGCCATCGATCTGGCAATTGCCCTTGGTCTGAAGCGAGTCGAAGCCGGCGCGCAGGGTGAACACAAACTGGCGCGCGGCTATCTTCCCACACAGACCCACTCGCTGCATTGGGTCGGGGACCCGAATTTCGCCGATGCCATCGCGCGCTATCTTGATGCCGAGCGCGAAGCAATTGACGAAGAGATCGAACTGCTGACCGACTATGGCCCGTTCAGAAAACCAGATGTGGAGGAACAGCAATGACCGAACGCCTCAGCGACGAAACACGTGGCCCTCTGCTGCAGCCCCTGTTCGACAATGGCTGGACAATGATCGAGGATCGCGACGCTATCACCAAGACCTATATCTTTGACAATTTTGTCGATGCGTTCGGCTGGATGACGCGGGCGGCGATCTGGGCCGAGAAATGGAACCACCACCCCGAATGGAGCAACGTCTACAAAACGGTGCAGGTGGTGCTGACCACCCATGACGTCGATGGCCTGTCATCGCTGGACGCCAAGCTGGCACGCAAGATGGATTCGCTGGTCTGAGGCAATCGTGGCGCAAAGGGAAACCGGGCTCTGGTCAGCGCCCGGCCCGATTCAAATTAAACCCTTAGTTCAGTTCAACCGCCCGTCACCGTCCTTGTCGGCGGCGTTGAAATCCTCGGCCATCTGTTCTGACAGCTCGGTTTTCGAGACTTTGCCGTCCCCGTTGGCATCGGTGCTGGACATATGATCGCCCGCTCCCGCCGCATCCATTTCTGCGGCGCTCAGGCTCCCGTTCTTGTTGGTGTCCATCTGATCAAACGCGAAGTTGGAGAAATCCTGATACTCGGGTCCGGACACGATCCCGTCGTCGTTCTTGTCGAGGGCCGCGAGACTGGCCTCGCCGATCTCATCCGCTTGGGCCGATGCAGCCCAGGCCAGGCCCAGCAGGGCACCGGTCAGAAAGACTTTGCTCATTGTCATTGTCTTGCCCTCCTTATCCGCAAGCATAGCGGTTGCCCGCCACAGCGCCTGTACCGGCGCCCGCTGCAGTCAGGATGGTTCGACCCGTCCCACCGCCGAATTGACTGCCAATCGCCCCGCCGATCAGCGCGCCGCCAAGCGAGCCGCTCAGACAGGCAATTTCGTGTTCCCGTTGGCGCTGCTGCTCTGGCGTTGCCGCAGGTCCGCAGGCCTGCAATACGCCCATAGCGAGCATTGAAAAAATAGCCAGCGTTCGATTCATGTCATGTGACCTCCCGTGCTGAGCCCCAGAGAACAACCCTTTCGTGCAGCAGGCAAGCCAATAGATCGGGAACGGGGGAGTTTTTGGCCCCCATTCCCACAAATTTAATCTAACGCTTACATTTCATCCAGAAGCGCTTCGCCGGCGGAGGTTTCGCAGACGCCCGGATTATCCTCCACATGCAGCGCCACAACCTTGCCGTTGTCGACCAGCATCGCATAGCGCTTGGAGCGCGCGATCAGCCCGGCGGGTGGCGCGTCAAATCGCATACCGATTGCATCGGTAAAGCTGCTTTCCGCATCCGCCAGCATGGTCAGTCCGGCCTCGGTCGCACCGGTCGCCTCACCCCAGGCATGCATCACAAAGGGATCGTTTACCGACACGCAGATGATCTCGTCGACACCTTTGTCGCCAAAGGCAGCCTTGGTGCGGATGAAGCTGGGTACATGGGCCGAGCTGCAGGTCGGCGTATAGGCGCCGGGCACCGCAAAAACTACCACCTTGCGCCCGTTTATCTTGTCGGAAAGTGTCACCGGTTCAGGCCCTTCGGACCCTATCCGGGTCATGGTCGCGTCGGGCAGAGTGTCACCAACTGAAATCATCTTGTTTTTTCCTTTTGGTTGGATTTGCGGAACGTCGTTCGCTTGCATATAGCTGGACGCAGACGTGATACCATCATTATCGGATCGGGCGAGAGAAAATGAGCCATATTGTCGTGATCGGCGCAGGACAGGCGGGATCGTCACTGGTTGCCAAACTGCGCAAGGACGGGTTCGACGGCGACATAACGCTGATCGGAGCCGAGCCCATCCTGCCCTATCAGCGCCCGCCGCTGTCCAAGGCCTATCTGCTGGGCGAGATGGAAAAAGAACGCCTGTTTCTGCGCCCCGAGAGCTTTTACGCCGAGAACAACATCACCCTCAAACTGGACCAGCACGTCAAGGCGATCGATCCGGTCGCAAGAACCGTGACGCTGGAGGGCGAAACACTCAGCTATGACCAGCTTGCTCTGACCACAGGCTCGCATCCACGCCGCCTGCCAGCCGCAATCGGTGGCGATCTGGAGGGCGTCCATGTGGTGCGCGATCATGCCGGGATCGACGCGATGGCCCCGGCGCTGCGCGAACACGCGCAGGTGCTGATCGTGGGCGGTGGTTATATCGGGCTTGAGGCCGCAGCGGTCTGCGCCAAGAAGGGTGTGAAAGTGACACTGGTCGAGATGGCCGACCGCATCCTGCAACGGGTCGCCGCGCCCGAAACCAGCGACTATTTCCGCGCACTGCATGAGCGTCATGGCGTCGATCTCCGCGAGGGCGTCGGGCTGGATCGTCTGACCGGCGAAGCGGGCAAAGTGACCGGCGCCGTGCTGACGGATGGATCGCAGATCGCGGTTGATTTCGTGGTCGTTGGCGTCGGGATCGTCCCGGCGACGGAACTTGCCGAGGCGGCGGGTCTGACCCTCGACAACGGCATTCACACCGATGATTTTGGCCGCACCTCGGACCCCCATATCTGGGCGGCAGGGGATTGCGCCTCGTTCCCACATCAAGGCGCGCGGATCCGGCTGGAAAGCGTGCCCAACGCCATCGACCAGGCCGAGATTGTCGCCGCCAATATGCTGGGTGCCGAGAAACCTTACGTGGCGCAGCCCTGGTTCTGGTCCGATCAGTATGACGTGAAACTTCAGATCGCGGGACTGAACACCGGCTATGACCGGGTGATCACCCGCGATGGCAGCGGACAGAGCAAATCGTTCTGGTATTATCGCGGCGATCAGCTTGTGGCCGTGGATGCGATGAATGACCCGCGCGCCTATATGGTCGGCAAGCGACTGATCGATATGGGCAAGACCGCTGATCCGGCCATCGTCGCCGACCCCGACGCGGACCTGAAACCCTTGTTGAAGGCGTGAGGATCGTCGCCGGACAGTTCCGGGGGCGGGCGCTGGCCTCGGTTGGCAAGGGTGATGCAGGCGCGCATCTGCGCCCGACAACCGACCGGGTCCGCGAGAGCCTGTTCAACGTGCTGGCTCATACCGGTGCCCTGCCCGAGGCGCGGGTTCTGGACTTGTTCGCGGGCACCGGCGCGCTGGGGCTTGAGGCCCTGTCGCGCGGCGCGGCTCATGTCACCTTCGTCGATGACGGCCGCGCAGCGCAGAGCCTGATACGCAAGAATATAGAGATCACGCGCAGTGCGACGCAGACCAATCTGCTGCGCCGGGATGCCACGCGCCTGCCGCAGAACCCCTATGCCGCCTATACCCTGATCTTCCTCGACCCGCCTTATGGCAAGAACCTTGGGCAAAAGGCGCTGAACGCAGCGCTTGAGGGTGGTTGGATCGCGGATGACGCGCTGATTGTCTGGGAAGAAAACCAGCCGATGGCCGCCCCGGACGGGTTTTCGCTGCACGATCAGCGCAAATACGGCGACACCCATATCTCGCTGATGTGGCGGGATCACATCTCGAAAGCAGACGCTCAACATGCATGATCTGGTGATTTTCGACTGCGATGGCGTGCTTGTGGACAGTGAAACAATGACCAACCAGTGTCTGATCGACAATCTGGCGCGCTACGGGCTGGAATTGGGTCTGGAGGATGCGCTCGGCTTTTTTGTGGGCGGCACGATGACCGGCGTTATGAAAAAAGCGCGCGAGCTGGGCGCGGACCTGCACGATAACTGGATCGATGAGATCTATGGCGAAATCTACGCGCGACTGCGCGCGGGTTGCCCTGTCATCGAAGGCGTTCCCGATCTTCTGGACAGGTTGGATATGCATGGCACGCCGTTCTGCGTTGCCTCCAATGGTCACGAAGCTAAGATGGAGATCACGCTGGGCCAGAACGGCCTTTGGCCTCGGTTCAACGACCGAATGTTCTCCGCCCATGTGCACGGCATCGCCAAGCCCGATCCCGGCCTGTTTCAGCTTGCCGCGCTCCATTTTGGAGCACAAACCCCGGTTGTCGTCGAAGACAGCCCCAGCGGCGTAACCGCCGCAATCCGCGCCGGGATGCGCTGCCTCGCTTATGCTGCTCATAGCGACGGCGCAGAACTGCGGGATCTGGGCGCCGAAGTGTTCCACCACATGAACGATGTGCCAGAGCTTTTGGCGCTCTGACATCTCTGTGTTAGTCTATGGCCCATGGATACCGTCTGGACCGGGCGCCTCGCGCCGCTGACATCAAAAACGAAGGACGCGACCGGCAAAAAGCCGACGCCGCGCCAAGGCGCGATCTTCATTCAGGATGCGGTTACCCCGTGGGGCGGGGAAACCATGCTGCTGAGCCTTCTACGCGCGCAAGCGGAGAAGGATCAGGACGAATAGGTCGGGTGGAACCTGTTACCGGGCGATAGGGTAAAGATATCAACCCCGTCCGCCGTCACGCCCACCGAATGCTCAAACTGCGCCGAGAGCGACTTGTCGCGGGTCACCGCCGTCCAGTCATCAGAAAGCGTCTTGGTTTCGGGCCGTCCCAGATTGACCATCGGCTCGATGGTAAAGAACATGCCCTCTTCCAGAACCGCGCCGGTGCCCGGACGCCCATAATGCAGCACATTGGGCGGCGCGTGAAACACCCGACCCAGACCGTGCCCGCAAAAATCGCGCACAACGCTCATCCGATGGGATTCGACATAGGCCTGAATCGCATGACCGATATCGCCGAAGGTGTTGCCCGGCTTGACCATATCGATGCCCTTGAACAGCG
This sequence comes from Ruegeria jejuensis, assembly GCF_041537905.1. Lineage (NCBI taxonomy): Bacteria > Pseudomonadati > Pseudomonadota > Alphaproteobacteria > Rhodobacterales > Roseobacteraceae > Ruegeria > Ruegeria jejuensis. The sequence continues at coordinate 293,125 of NZ_JBGRUO010000001.1, forward strand.
CGTCATGGGTCACCTGGATCAGCCGTTCGGCCTTGCGGGGCAGTTTGCCCGCCACATACATGCGCGAGGTATCCCCGAACCAGCCATCAACAATGACGGTCACATCGACATTCAGGATGTCGCCATCCTTGAGCTTCTTTTCGCCGGGAATGCCATGGCAAACCACGTGGTTGACGCTGATACAGCTGGCATGCTGATAGCCCTTGTAACCGATCGTGGCCGAGGTCGCGCCCGCCTCCTCTACCATGGCGGTGATCAGGCGGTCGATCTCGCCAGTGGTCTGGCCGGGAAAAACATGAGCGGCAACATCGTCGAGGATACGCGCGGCCAATGCGCCCGCTGCGTGCATTCCGGCGAAATCGCCCTGTTCGTATATGCGTATGCCGTCCTTGGTCAGGCGGCCGCGAAGGTCCTTTTTCAAAAGACCACTCCTAAGTTCCATCTTTGGCCCCTATTTAATCGTCTTGCGCGGAAAGAACCAGAGGGCGCGCGTTCTGAGCTCAGAGCGCGTCTCCAACGGTGATTTCCGCAGGTGTTATACGGGTTCTACGTATCAGAATCTCGACACCCGCCTTTTGCGCCTGCTCAAACGCCGCCGCATAGGCCGGATCGATATCCGCCGCGAGTGCAAATCGCGCGCAATCGGTGCGCTGTATCAGATAGAGCATGATCGCACGATGCCCGGTTTCAGCCATGGCAGCCAGTTCCTGCAGGTGCTTGGTGCCACGCGCCGTTACGCTATCGGGGAACTCGGCCAGACCGGGTTGGCGCGAGAGCGTGACGCTTTTGACCTCGACATAGGCATCAGGCAGGCCAGCTTGCGTCAGCAGAAAGTCGATGCGGCTGTTCTGCCCATATTTGACCTCGGGGCGGACGGTTTCATAAGCGGCCAGTTCCGCGATCTCTCCCGCCTCAAAAGCCACCCGAAGCGCCTTGTTGGGAACCGAGGTATCAACACCGGTGAAATGCCCGCCCCCGTGATCGACCAACCGCCAGCCATATTTGAGCTTTTTTTTCGGATCGTCGTTCGGTTCCAACCAGATCTTTGTGCCCGGATCGGCCAGCCCCATCATCGAACCGGGATTGGCACAATGGGCGGTCACCTCCTGCCCGTCCTGCAACCGGCAGTCGGCGAGAAACCGTTTGTAGCGTCTGATCAGGGTTGCGGGCACAAGAGGGGTTTGAAAGCGCATGGGCGCAGGCCTATAGATGCGGTGAGCACCATTCAAGTGAGGGATGTCATGACCAATCCTACCGCCGCCATGCTCGTGATCGGAGATGAGATCCTGTCAGGTCGCACGCGCGACGCCAACATGCATCATCTGGCTGGTGAACTGACCAAGCACGGCATCGACCTGAAAGAGGTGCGGGTTGTCAGCGACGAGGCCGATGCCATCGAACCCGCCGTCCGAGCCCTGTCCGAGGCCCATGATCATGTCTTCACCAGCGGCGGCATCGGGCCGACCCATGACGATATCACCGCCGATTGCATCGCCCGTGCCTTTGGTGCCCGCATCGATATCCGCGACGATGCCCGCGCCCTGCTTGAGGCGCATTACGAGCGTACCGGGCTGGAGTTGAACGCCGCCCGCTTGCGGATGGCGCGCATCCCCGAGGGGGCAAGCCTCATCGACAACCCGGTCTCGACCGCGCCGGGCTTCACATTGGGCAACGTGCATGTGATGGCGGGCATTCCGACCATCTTTCAGGCCATGGTCGCCTCGGTGCTGCCCACCCTGACCGGAGGTGAACCGCTCTTGTCACAAAGCCTGCGGGTGAACCGCGGCGAAGGCGAGATTGCCGATACGCTGTCGCAGCTGGCCTCGGATTTCGACGATCTGTCGGTCGGCTGTTATCCATTCCAGTTGAATGGCGTATTTGGCGCCAACGTCGTGGTGCGCGGCACCAACGGCGTGCGCATCGACGCCGCCGTCACCCGCCTCGCCCAAGAGCTTGCCCTGTGAGCGCGGACTGGCCCGCCATTGTTGACGGTACCTGGCCTGCGGCCCGCTACATCCAGGATGGCGCTTTTCTTCTGCGCGAGGGACAAGGCGGCGGCAGCCGGGTTTCGGCGACCACGGTGCAAGGCGCGGTCACCGCAGAACAGATCGCCGGGGCAGAGGAGCGGATGCGTGGGATGGGACAGAAATGCCTCTTCATGATCCGGCCCGATGATACCGCGCTCGATGCCCAGTTAGACGCGCGCGGCTATCGCATCCTTGATCCCGTCAACATCTACACCTGCCCCGCAACCATGCTGACCGACACACCCGTGCCTCGGGTCACTGTCTTTGCCGTGTGGGAACCGCTGGCGGTCATGAACGAAATCTGGGCCCGCGCTGGGATCGGCCCGCCCCGCTGGGCAGTTATGCAGCGCGCGTGCGGTCCCAAGACCGGGCTGCTGATCCGCCGCAAGGACAAACCCGCCGGTACCGGCTTCGTCGCGATTCATGACAAAATGGCGATGGTACATGCGCTGGAAATCCTGCCCGAGCACCAACGCAACGGGCTGGGCAAATGGGCCATGCGCGCGGCAGCGTTCTGGGCGTTGGACAACGGGGCCGAAACCCTTAGCGTGATCTGCACCAAGGCAAATACCGGGGCAAATGCGCTCTACCAATCGCTTGGGATGCAGATCGCAGGCCGCTATCATTACCGCGTTCTGGACCAGACAGGAGAGTCCACTTGACCGATGCCCCATCCCCCACCGCGCTGAACCTGCCCATGGTGGACCCGCTGCCCGAAGAGACGCAGAAATATTTCGACATCTGTCAGGAAAAACTGGGGATGATCCCGAATGTGTTGAAGGCGAACGCCTTTGATATCGACAAGCTCAACGCCTTTACCGCGATGTATAACGACGTGATGCTGGCCGAAAGCGGGCTCAGCAAGCTGGAGCGCGAGATGATCGCGGTGGTCGTGTCCTCGATCAACAAGTGCTTCTATTGCCTCGTGGCCCATGGCGCGGCGGTGCGGCAATTGTCGGGCGATCCGCAATTGGGCGAAATGCTGGTGATGAACCACCACGTGGCCCCGTTAGAGCCGCGCCAGAGGGTAATGCTGGATTTTGCCGACAAGGTCACCAAGGCCAGCGCCGAGACCAGCGAGGCCGACCGGCAGGCGCTGCGCGACGTTGGCTTTACCGACCGTGATATCTGGGACATCATCAATGTGACCGGTTTCTTCAACATGTCGAACCGGGTGGCCAGTGCCACCGGCATGCGTCCGAACGAAGACTACCACGCGCAGCACAGATGATCTTTCGCGCGACCCTAATTTATCTGTTTGCCGCCACCGCTGCGCAGGCGCTAGTGCCGGTGCTGCCGGATCAGGCCCGTCAGGTGACCGAGCGCATCGATCTGCTGGACAGCTACGATCTGCCGGTGGGCGTAATCTCGGACGGGGTGCTGCCGGTCAAGGCGTTCGAGGGCCGGGTCGATCGGCGTGCCTGGCGGCTGAACGGCTATAACGGCTCTACATTGCAAGTGCTGGACCCGATCCGTGCGCAATTGGCCGAGGCGGGCTATGAGATCGCGCTCGACTGCGTGGCCCGGGCCTGTGGCGGGTTCGACTTTCGCTTCGCGACCGAGGTGATCCCCGCGCCCGACATGTATGTGACGCTGGACGATTTCAGATTTCTGTCCGCCATGCGCGAGGGCGACGCGATCAGCGTTCTGGTCAGCCGCACCCAATCCGACGCCTTTGTTCAGGTCATTGAGGTGACGCCTGCCGGGACATCCGACATCGTGCCTGATACCAAACCAGCCACGCCGGAAACGGAAGCACCCCCGCCCCGCGATCTATTGTCCGAACTCGACCAGACCGGCCATGCGGTTCTGCCGGAACTGGAATTTGCCACCGGGGCCAACAGGCTGAGCGATGGCAACTATGCCTCACTGGAGGCATTGGCCGGTGCGATGGAGCGTGCGCCGAGCATGCGGGTCGCCATTGTGGGACACACCGATACGGTTGGCCAGTTAGAGAGCAATATTGCTCTCAGCAAACGCCGGGCCGAGGCGGTGCGCGACAGGTTGCTGACCCGCTACGGGATCGCGTCGGACCGTATTGATGCCGAGGGGATGGGCTATCTTGCGCCCCGGACCACAAATCTTACACCAGAAGGGCGTGAGGCCAATCGACGGGTTGAGGTAATCCTGCTGCAGCCCTGATCCGCGCGCCTGAGGTGATCGCGCGAAAAAGGCCCGCGCCGGGGCGCGGGCAGGAAAAGTCACCGAGGGAGGCGGTGAAACTCACCAGTCCATGGGGCCTTTCTCGGCAAAGGCATGGACCAGAAAATCAATGAAAGCGCGCACTTTGGGCTGGGTGAACCGTCCCGGCGGATAGACCGCATAGATGCCCTGCACCTCGTCCGGCAGTGATGGCATCGCATCCTCGACCAGACCCTGTTTCATGGCATCGGCATAAAGATAGCTGGGCAGATGGGCGATCCCCAGGCCCGTGATCGCCGCGTTCAGCAGGGACTGGCCGTCATTGACGCTCAGCCAGCCGCTTGTGCGTACCTGACGTTTTTCGCCGGACGGCGCGGTCAGACGCCAGACATTGCCGCTGGACTGGCTGGAATAGTGCAACAGCTTGTGCTCGTTCAGATCGTCGATCTTTTGCGGTCGGCCATATTGCTGGAAATAGGAAGGCGAGGCGACCATGCGTTTGGTGGTTTCGGTCAGCTTGCGGGCGCGCAGGGTGCTGTCATCCAGCTCGCCAATGCGCAGCGCCATGTCGAACCCTTCCGAGATCAGTTCCACATAGCGGTTGTTAAGCACCATGTTGACCGAGATATCGGGGAAATCTGACAGGAATTCGGACAGGACCGGCGACAGGTGATTGACACCGAAATCGGTTGCCACACTGACCCGCAGAAGGCCCGAGGGCGCCGATTGCATTGAGGTCACCAGCGCATCCGCTTCGCCCGCATCGTTTAGAACCCGGCGCGCGCGGTCATAATAGGCCAGCCCGATCTCGGTCGGGGACACCCGGCGCGTGGTGCGGTTCAGCAGCCTTGCACCAAGACGGGCCTCAAGGCTTGAGACGTGCTTGGACACGGCCGATTTCGAGATGCCCATCTTTTTGGCCGCATCCGTGAACCCGCCTTGATCCACGACGTTGGCAAAGGCCTCCATTTCGGTCAGTCGATCCATTCCCGTTCCCTCGGCTTATTCCTTCTCTCAGCCAGCAATGACGCTCAATCTGGGCGAGATCGGGGCACGGATGGGATAATATCGCGGTTTTGTCAGGGATCGTTTGCGACAGGGAAACAGGGAAACAGTGGTTTCCGGCCTCCGGGATTGCCGGGCAGACAGAAAGAAACCTGTTCCGCTCGACCCTGTGCTGCAATGATCTAAGTATCCGAATTAAGAGTGAAACATGGGAGGACAACATGAGAGTAACCGCGATCGCGCTGGCCGCCAGCCTCTTCGCCCTGCCTGCGCTGGCGGGTGGCGAGACGCCTGCACCTGCGGGTGCCAAGGTCTATTTCGTCAATATTGCCGATGGTGACACCGTCAGTTCGCCGGTCACCGTGGTCTTTGGCCTCAGCGGCATGGGCGTGGCACCGGCGGGTACCGAGGCCGAGAACACTGGCCATCACCACTTGCTGATCGACCGCCCACCACTGGGCGAAGGCGAGGATGGTGCCGACGAACTAGCCTACGGGTTACCAGCAGATGACAACCACATACACTTCGGTGGCGGACAGACCGAGGTGACGCTGGATCTCGCGCCGGGTCCGCATACGCTGCAACTGGTGATGGGTGACCACAGTCACGTTCCCCACGCAACGCCGGTGGTGTCCGAGGTGATCACCATCACGGTCGAATAAAGCGGCTCAGCTTGGAAATCGGGCGTCAAACGCCGCTTCGCCCTGCGTCGTGAAGCGGATGACCCGGCTGTGGGGCTGGCGGGTGAGCCAGCCCAACGCCTCCATCCGGGTCAGCATCGCGCGACCAAAGGACCCGGCAAGGTGATGCTCGCGCGCGCTCCAGTCCAGACACGGACGGCAAAGCGGCGCGCGTTTCGAGCGCAGCGCCGCCATATCAATACCGAACTCCTCGGCAAATCCTTCGCCCTTTGGCGTGAGGCTCACATCATCATCCGCTTCAACCAACAGCTTTTCAGCAATCATCGACCTGTAGAGGGCAACGCCGCGTTCTCCGGCCAGATGGTTGTAACAGACCCGCGCCTTGCGCAGCGCTGCATCGCGCGGACCGGTTCGGGTGCGCAGATGGCCCCGCCCGGCGGCCAGCCCCATCAGGCTTTCCAGCGTCTCGGCCACATCATGACCCGACAGCGCATAATAACGGTGCCGCCCCTGCCCACGCAGGCGCACCAACCCGCCCTCCAGCAGTTTTCGCAAGTGGCTGCTGGCGGTTTGCGGGGTGATCCCGGCCTCATGCGCCAGCTCACTTGCGGTCAGCGCCTTGCCGGACATCAGCGCGCCCAGCATGTTGGCCCGCGCCGGATCCCCGATCAGCGCGGCAATGCGGGCGATATCAGGTCCGTCTTTCATACTTCGATGGTAACCGAAGCATGGACAAAAAGAAAGCTGCTAAACCGTTCACATCGCAATCCACAGAGGCCACCATGCTGACCTGCATTATCCGCTACAGAATAGACCCCGCCAAGAAAGCGCAATTCGAAGAATACGCCCGCAACTGGGGTCAGGCCATTCCACGCTGCGGCGCCGATCTGATCGGCTATTTCGCCCCGCATGAAGGATCAACCTCGCTGGCCTATGGCATCTACAACATCCCCAGCCTCGCCGCCTATGAAGCCTATCGCGAACGGCTGGCGGCGGACCCGCTGGGGCAGGAAAACTATGCTTTCGCCCGGCGCGAAAACTTCCTGTTGCGAGAGGACCGGACCTGGCTGAAACTGGCATCCACCCCGCATGGAGCCAGCACATGATTGCCGTCATTTTCGAAGTGGAACCCGCCGAGGGGCAATTCGACGCCTATATGGAAGTGGCCACCGACCTGCGCCCGCTGCTGGATCAGGTACCGGGCTTCATCTCGGTTGAACGGTTCCGCAGCCTGACCACTCCCGACAAGCTGCTGTCGCTGTCATTCTGGGAAGACGAGGACGCGGTGGCGAACTGGCGCGCCTTGACGCAGCATCGCGCGGCACAGAGCAAGGGGCGCACCGGGATATTTGCGGGCTACCGGCTGCGAGTGGCGCATGTGATGCGCGATTATGGCATGGAAGACAGGGATCAGGCCCCGCCAGACAGCCGGGACCTGCATGATGGTGACCGTGATTAAGCGCGTCCAAGGCAGGCTTTGCTCCCGGTTCCGTCGCCACCGTCGCCCCGAATAAAACGTCTTCTGTATTCGTTTTTGACACGAAACCCAGCGGCAGCTTGGGGAGCACCGTTGAAACCAAACTCGACGTAAGTTGCTTTCCGATCCTGCTCCACATTGCTAAAGACCCTGCAGGATCACTCAGAGGTCGCCATGACACCAGACGAGATTGCAAAGCTGCCCTATCGCCCCTGCGTCGGGTTGATGTTGATCAATGGCGAGGGCAAGGTCTTTGTTGGTCAGCGCAACGACCGTTACACCGAGGCCTGGCAGATGCCCCAGGGTGGCGTCGACAAGGGCGAGGACCCGCGCGATGCGGCCCTGCGCGAGCTTTGGGAAGAAACCGGCGTGACCGCCGATCTGGCTGAGATCATTGCCGAGACCGAGGGATGGCTGCCCTATGATTTGCCCCATGACATTGTCCCGAAGATCTGGAAAGGGCGCTATCGCGGGCAGGAGCAGAAATGGTTCCTGATCCGGTTCCAGGGACGCGACGATCAAATCGACATCCAGACCGAACATCCCGAGTTCACCCGCTGGAAATGGCAGGAGCCGTCGCGATTGATCGAGGAAATCGTGCCCTTCAAACGGGAGGTCTATGAGCGTGTGCTTGCCGCCTTCGCCGATCACTTGAGCCTCACCAGAAACTGAGCATTCGACAACTTGCCGTGAGTCCCGTAGCGGCCCTGCGCATATCCGCCTAGCTCTGGCGGAATGAAAGATGTTGTCGCACCCGAGATTGTCGATTGGACCCGGATTGCCCCTGCCGGGCGCAGGTTTGCAGGCCAGGATCGCCGCGCGCCCCTGCGCGAAGGATTGCAGAACTGTGGTGAATACGGTGCATCGCAGACTGCCGGGCGGTTCTATCCAATTGCCTGTGTCGCGCTTGAGGTCACGCAGCGCTGCAATCTGGATTGCACGCTCTGCTACCTCTCGGACCGGGCCGAGATGACGTATGATCCGCCGCTCTCGGTGCTGTTCGCGCGTCTTGCCACGATCCACAGCCATTATGGCCCCGGCGTGTCGGTACAGCTTTCCGGCGGCGATCCGACCCTTCGCAAACTTGAGGATCTTGAGGCGCTCTGCCACGAGATCCGCCGGCTGGGCATGCGGTCCTGCCTGATGACCAACGGCATCCGGGCACGGCGGGAGTTTCTGGCGCGGCTGGCCGCAGCCGGTCTGGATGACGTGGCCTTTCATGTCGACATGACGCAAGAACGGGCGGGCTATGAGGATGAGGCCGCACTGAACGCCGTGCGGCTGAGCTATATCGAGGCCGCGCGCGGGCTGGGATTGCGTATCCTGTTCAACACCACCGTGTTCGGCGGCAACATCACACAGATTCCCGACCTCGCCCGTTTCCTGCGCGATCAGCCCGAAGTGGCGTTTGTGTCGTTTCAGTTGCAGGCGGAAACCGGACGCGGCGTGCTGCGGTTCCGCCCCAATGCTATCACCCAGGACAGCGTCATGCGCGCCGTCGAACAGGGCTATGAAACAGAGCTGCATTTTGATGCAGCAGCGGTCGGTCATTCCAAGTGCAATCGTTATGCCAGCGTCCTGCGCGCCGGGGGGCGTGCCATCTCGCTGCTGTCCAATGACGCCCTTGTGCGCGACGTGATCGCGCAGCTGGAGCGGGCGGATCGCTCAGATGACGGGCATTTGGATACGCGCGCCAGCATACTCCGCACGCTCCGGGCCAGCCCGATGCTGGCGCTGAGGGCAGCGATCTATCTGGCCGGGCGTATCGCGCGACTGGGAGCCGGGCTGTGGCGCGCCCGTGGTCGGGTACAGCGGCAGGCCGTTTTTGTTCACAATTTCATGGGCGCCGATGCGCTGGAACAGGACCGCTGCGCCTCCTGCGTTTTCATGGTGGCGACGGCAAACGGCCCGCTGTCGATGTGTGTCCACAATGCCCAGCGCGACATGCATCTGGCCACGCCTGATCAGATCGGCACCGCAAAAGGCACCCGGTGGTGGAATTCTGCAGTGCGCGATCTGTCTGGTGAAGCCGACTTGCCAAAGCTGCAAGACCCCGCCAGCGCCCCGATGAAACGGCTCAAGGGTCAACTCCGGGCCAGGCGCAAGAAAGACAAAGGCAATCCGACATGAGAAAACTGCTGATCCTGTTGCTACTGCCGCTGCTGGCGGCGTGTGCAAGTATCGAACGGGTGGCGCTGCCCGCACCCGAACCTCTGGCGGCTCAGACCTGGACCCCTGCCGCCGCACCGCCGGGTCAGCGCGTGAACCACAGCGCTTGGAACAGCTTCCTACAAACCTACGTCGCCCCAGATGAGCGCGGTGTGAACCGGGTGGCCTATGCGCAGGTGACGGAGCGTGACCGCGCCCGCCTGGATGGATACATCGCCGAGTTGCAGGGCGTCGATCCCTCCCGCCTGACCCGGGATCAGCAATTGGCGTACTGGATCAACCTCTATAACGCGCTGACGGTGGATGTGATTTTGGAAAACTATCCGGTCGCCTCGATCCGTGACATCACCGATGGTGCGCTGTCTTTCGGTCCCTGGGATCGGCCGCTGGTAGTTGTCTCTGGTCAAACCCTGACCCTGAACGATATCGAACACCGCATCATCCGGCCCACCTACAATGAGCCGCGCATCCACTACGCATTGAACTGCGCCGCGGTTGGCTGCCCGAACCTGATGGACCGCGCCTGGCAGGCCAACACGCTGGAGCGTGATCTGGCCGCGGCCGAACGGGCCTATGTGAACGATCCGCGCGGCGTGCGGTTCGACGACAACGGGCGCCTTATCCTGTCCAAGATCTATATCTGGTTCCGCGAGGATTTCGGCCCCAATGAACGCGCGGTGATCGCCCAGATATCACAAGCCGCCGCACCGGACTTGCAGGCCCGACTGCGCGAAAATCCCCGCGTTCGAGCCTACAAATACGATTGGGCGCTGAATGAACGTCAGACCGTGCCGGAGTCCTAGACCAGCCCTTCGGCGCGCAGCAGGTCAAGAACGCTGACCTCCGGGCGCGGGCCGATATGGCTGATCACCTCGCGGGCGCAGACATTGCCCATTTTGGCGCAGGTCTCAAGATCGCGCGAAGTGGCCAGACCGTACAGAAACCCAGCGGCAAACTGATCACCGGCCCCGGTGGCATCCACCGGCACGATTTTCTCGACCGGCACATCGATCCGCTCTGTCCCGTTGACCACAGTCACGCCGTCGCCGGAGCGGGTACAGACCACAAGCGGGCAGATTGCGGCGGTGCGTTTCAGCGCCTCTTCAGTATCCTCGGTCTCAAAGAGCGAGCAGATCTCGGCCTCGTTGCCGATCACGAAATCCAGCTCGTTCTCGATCAGCGACAGGAAATCGGCGCGGTGACGTTCGACGCAGAACGGATCGGAAATAGCGATACCGGTCTTGCCGCCGCCCTCGTGACAATCCCGCGCGGCCTCTAGAAACGCGGTTTTGCCTTTGTCCTTGTCGAAAAGATACCCTTCGAGGAACATGATGCTGGCCTTGCCCGCCACATCCTTGGAGACGTCCTGCGAACTCAGTTCCGAGGAGATCCCCAGATAGGTGTTCATCGACCGTTCGCCATCCGGCGAGACGAAGATCATCGAGCGGGAGGTGGGCAATTCGCCCCCCGGCACCGGTGCGTTCACGAAATCGACGCCATCATTCTGCATCGCCTCGGCATAGAACCGGCCCAGCGCGTCATCATGCACGCGGCCTATGAACGCAGCCTCCAACCCCAGCGCGCCAGCACCCGCAATGGTGTTGGCAACCGAGCCGCCCGGCGTCTGAACGCGGCTTTCCATCCCGGCATAGAGCACCTCGCCGCGCTCGCGCTCGACCAGTTGCATGATGCCCTTTTCGATCCCCATGAGGTCGAGAAAGCTGTCGTCGGATTGGCTGATCACGTCCACGACTGCGTTGCCGATCCCGACGATCTGATAGGTTTTCATAGATTTTTGTCCTCGAATTCACACAGGTCTCGAATGATGCAGGTCCCGCAAAGCGGCTTACGCGCCTTGCAGTGATAGCGGCCATGCAGGATCAGCCAGTGATGGGCATGAAGCTGGAAATCGGCCGGAATATTGTCTTCGATGGCGCGCTCAACCGCATCCACATCCTTGCCGGGGCAGATGCCCGTGCGGTTGCCGACGCGAAAGATATGGGTGTCCACCGCCTGCGCGGGCTGGCGCCACCACATGTTCAGAACCACATTGGCGGTCTTGCGCCCCACGCCCGGCAGCGATTGCAGCGCCGCGCGGGAGTTCGGAACCTCTCCGCCATAGTCTTCGACCAGAATGCGACTCATCTTGATGACGTTCTTGGCCTTGTTGCGATAAAGCCCGATGGTCTTGATATGCTCGATCAGCCCCTCTTCGCCTAGGTCCAGCATCTTCTGCGGGGTATCGGCGATCTGGAACAACGCGCGGGTAGCCTTGTTCACGCCGACATCGGTCGCCTGCGCCGACAGTGCGACGGCGACAACCAGCGTATAGACGTTGACATGTTCAAGCTCACCCTTGGGTTCGGGGTCTGCTTCCTGAAACCTGGTGAAAATCTCACGGATGGTATGATAGTCGAGTTGGCGCGCCATGGGGGTGCATATGCCCGTTGTCCTCGGAGCGGGCAAGTCAGACTTGCCATTTGGCGCAAAGCCGCGACCATGGGCGTGGCAATTTCGCGATAGGGAGGGTACTCGCATGCTGGTTTCGCTGAGGGGTGGCCTGCATTATGGCGAGGCAGATGTGACCTTCTACGGCTGCGGCATCCAGACACGGATGAGCGTTGTGGAACTGCCAGATGGCGGGTTGCTGGTGATCTCGCCATTGGTCCTGACGGGCGATTTGCGTCAGGAACTGGATGCGCTGGGACCGGTTCGCCATGTGGCCGCGCCCAACAAGATTCATAATCAGGGTCTGGCAAGCTTTGCCGAGGCCTACCCGCGGGCGCAGATCTGGGCCGCACCCGGTCTGCCCGAACGCTGCCCGGAAATCGCCTTTGCCGGTGTAGTGGAGGATGATCCACATCCCGATTGGTCGCCGGTACTGAAACAGGCTCTGACACAGGGCAATATCTTCTTTTCAGAGGTGGTGTTCCTGCATATCGCAAGTCGGACCCTCATCGTTGCCGATCTTGTCGAAAACCTTGCCGATGAGACGGTAAAGTCAGGTGCCACGCGGCAGTTATCCAAGGCATTTCATATCTTTGGCCGCCCCCTGCCCTCGCCCGAGTTTCGGATGTATACAACAGATGCCGAGGCCGCAAAACGCAGCCTCGATCATATCAATACTTGGGACTTCGACCGCATCTTGATGGCCCATGGCGGCATTATCACCGAAAACGCCCATTCTGTCCTGTCCGAGGTCCGCGATTTTCTGGTGTCCGAGGTCACGACCCGCTCCGCACATCGCGCGGCGCTCTACCGGTTCTTTGCCGCGCGACAATAGATCGAAAAGCGCAAGTTCCGGGTCGCGTAGCACACCGCCAAGCGGATAGGCTGAGACCAACAAGACTTGAGGTGCGCAATGAACATTCGAACCGGGGAAGAGGGCTATCACTACGGCGTCATGCGCCGCGCGATTGAGGTGATCGATCGGGGCGGCGAGTCGCTGTCGCTGGAGGAACTGGCCCGCCAGATGGATATGAGCCCGGCCCATTTCCAGCGCCTGTTTTCGCGCTGGGTCGGGGTGTCGCCCAAGAAATACCAGCAATATCTGGCGCTCGGCCATGCCAAGGCGTTGCTGCATGACCGGTTCACCACGCTGGATGCCGCCCATAGCGTCGGATTGTCCGGCGGGGGCCGGTTGCATGACCTCTTCATGCGTTGGGAATCCATGAGCCCGGGCGAATATGCCCGCAAGGGCAACGGGCTGGTGATCTATTGGGGGTGGTTCGAAAGCCCGTTTGGCGCTTCTCTGGTGATGGGCACCGACAAGGGCATTTGCGGCATCGGTTTTGCCGCTGAAACCGGCGAAGAAGCCGCGATGGAAGACCTGATCTCGCGCTGGCCACAGGCAGAGTTCATCGAAGACCCGATGCGGCTGCGCCCCTGGGTGCTCAGCGCCTTTGGGGCCGAAAGCGAAAAACTCGACCCGACACCGCTCTATTTGATCGGCTCGCCTTTGCAGATCAAGGTGTGGGAGGCGCTTCTGCGTATCCCCTCGGGCCATGTCACGACCTATTCCGAGATCGCCGAGGCCATCGGCCAACCGCGCGCAGTACGCGCGGTTGGCACGGCGGTGGGGCGCAACCCGATCAGCTGGCTGATCCCCTGCCACCGCGCTTTGCGCAAATCGGGGGGCTTGGGCGGCTATCACTGGGGTCTGCCGGTCAAGCGCGCGCTGCTGGCTTACGAGGCGGCCAGATCGGGCCTTTGACGCCCAAACCGCCGCAAAAACGACAAGCGCTTGCGGGGTGGCTTGGCGATCTTGTAATCACTGCCCTTCTTCCGCTCCAACCATTCGCGCTCCAACTCATAGGTACGCAGTGGCTTCTGGTCGCTCCAGCGCCCCAGTTTCAATTGCATCATGGTCTGATGGTCATAACTACTCATGGCTCTGCTCCGTTCTTGAACACTGACACCAGAACACCACATCGCTCCTGCCACCCCGTTGTCAGGATCATGTGCTAACCTGTCAGGAGCATGAGGAGACAAGATGCGCCGCTCGACCCGGTTGTTCGAACTGATCCAGATTCTGCGTGCCTCGGAAAAGCCGATGACCGCTGAAACGCTTGCCAGCAGGCTGGAAGTGTCCGAGCGCACGATTTATCGCGACATCGCGGCCCTTCAGGCCATGCGCACGCCGATCGAGGGCGCGCCCGGTCTTGGCTATGTCATGCGGCGCGGCTATGATCTGCCGCCGCTGAATTTCGACGAGGAAGAGGTCGAGGCGCTGCGCGTAGGGCTGTCGATGCTGGCCCGCACCGGTGACAGCGCGCTGCAACAGGCCGCCAGCCGCATCTGCCAGAAGATCGACGCCTTGCACGACCCGGCCGAATGGCTGCAGGTCGCGCCCTGGGGTGCCCCGCCCGATGATCCGGCGCTTGGCTGTGTGTCCAAAGCCGACCTGCGCGCCGCTATCCGGGACGAACGCAAGCTGCGCCTGACCTATCGCGACGCCGAAGACCGCGAGACAGAGCGCGTCGTCCGCCCCGTCGCGCTGATTTATCACCTCGATTGCACCATGCTCGCCGCGTGGTGCGAGTTGCGCGACGGGTTCCGCCATTTCCGTTGTGACCGAATCTGGGGCTGCGAGGCGCTGGACACTTATTTCACCGGTCAGGCCGAAGCCCTGCGCCTGATCTGGCAGGAGCGTAACCAGTGGGAAGAGCGCGGGGTTGGCTAACCTCTCGTGCCTTCCCGGTCACCTCATAAAGCACAGGGCTCTAGTCAATTTGGTGTAATGAAGCTCAGGGCGGATATCCCGCCGGTCACAGAGACAGCCGTGAGTGTCACGGAGACGCTGACACAGGCAGGCGTAGATCCGCCCTGTGCTTGCAGCAGGTCGATCTCGGATATCTCGCCCTCAACCGGTGCGGCCGGAATATGCAGATATTTCACGCAATCACTATCCCGCACGACTTCGAGCGAGATATCTTCGGGCAGGTCGCCCAGATACTCCGCGACCGCAGATTTCGCGTCACTGTTCAGACGCGCGGCAAATTCCTCGTCCCTCCAGGCGCGCTCATACAACGCCCTGAGCTTGCCCTCTTCGATCCCCTTCGACTGGGTCATGACAGTTTCCTTTCTTGCTGAAGCCGCCGGCGCAGCGACAGTTTGCAATCGAAAGGGATATGGGGGCTGGGGTTTCTAAAACGGTCTCGGTCACATTAAACAGCGTTAATGCGCGGCGTTTTATAAGTCTTTCCGTGCCCTAAGGGCTGCAGTGATCGTCCCATCATCGAGATAATCCAGTTCGCCCCCGATGGGCACGCCCTGCGCCAGCGAGGTAAGACGCACCTGCCCCTCAAGCTGATCAGCGATATAATGCGCCGTTGTCTGGCCGTCGACGGTGGCATTCAGCGCCAGGATCACCTCGGTGATGCTTTCGCTTGCCACACGGTCTCTGAGCCGCGGGATACGCAGATCGTCCGGGCCGACCCCGTCCAGCGCCGACAATGTCCCGCCCAGCACATGGTAGCGGCCCTTGAACACACCCGCGCGTTCCATCGCCCAGAGGTCGGCCACGTCCTCGACCACGCATAGCTCTCCGGTCGCGCGTTTCTCGCTCTCGCAGATGTCGCAGATATCAGCGGTGCCGACATTGCCGCAATTGAGGCATTCGCGCGCGGTTTCGGCCACGACACTGATCGAATCCGCCAGCGGGGTCAGCAACAGCGCCCGCTTGCGGATCAGATGCAGGACCGCGCGCCGCGCCGAACGAGGGCCAAGCCCGGGCAGCTTGGCCATCAGCTCGATCAGGTTGTCGATGTCGCGGGTCGAACTCACGAGCGGGTCAGAACGGGAATTTCATATCCGCAGGCAGGCCCATGCCTTCGGTCAGCTTGCCCATCTCGGCCTGCGCCCGATCCGAGGCTTTGGATTGCGCGTCCTTGATGGCCGCCAGGATCAGGTCCTCGACCACTTCCTTGTCGTCGCCATTGAAGATCGACGGATCGATATCGAGTCCCTTCAGCTCACCCTTGGCCGAGGCGGTGGCCTTGACCAGCCCGGCCCCGGATTCACCGACCACCATGATGTCATGCAGGTCTTCCTGCATCTGGGTCATCTTGGTCTGCAATTCCTGCGCCGATTTCATCATCTTGGCCATATCGCCAAGCCCGCCAAGTCCTTTGAGCATCGAGTGCCTCCGTTAACTGTATTTGTCGCCTAGATACGCACCACTCGAGCGCACCACAAGGGCGTCGCTTACCCGTCTTCGAACGGGTCCCATTCATCCTCGACCTCGGGCAGCGCTTCGGTCTCGACCTTGGCCGCACGTTGTTCGGGCGTTTCGATGTTGGTAATCCGGGCCTTGGGGAACTGCGCCAGCACCGCCTGTACCATCGGATGCGCTTCGGCCTCCTGCTTCAGGGCCAGGTCTGCAGCATCACGGATTTCGGCAATCGTAGGCTCTGTGCCATCCGAGATCACCGAAACGGCCCAACGGTTGCCGGTCCAGCTTTGCAGCCGCGAACCCAACCGCTGCGCCAGATCGGTGGGAGCCTGATCGGTCGGCGTAAATTCGATGCGGCCGGGCTGGTAGGAGACCAGTCGCACGCCGGTTTCCACCTCGACCAGCAGTTTCACGTCGCGATGGGCGCGGATCAGTTCGACCACATGCTCGAATGTCGGATAGCGTGCCAGCGCCTGTTCCACATCCTGCGCCAACATCGCCGTCGGGGCATTGCCGACGCCACTCGCCGGCGCGGCAGAGACCGGGGCAGCGCGCGCCACCGGCGCGCTGGCAGGTTGCATCGCACGCCCTCCACCGGGACCGCCCGGCGTCGGTGGCGGGGGGGCGTCCTGCAGCTTGCGCACCAACTCCTCGGGCGTGGGTAGATCGGCTACATGGGTCAGCCGGATGATCGCCATTTCAGCAGCCATCATCGCGTTGGGGGCGGCGGTCACTTCCTCCAGCGCTTTCAACAGCATCTGCCACATCCGGGTCAGCACCCGCATCGGTAGGGCTTCGGCCATCTGGGCACCCCGACTGCGTTCGTCGGGCGACACGGTCGGGTCTTCGGCGGCATCGGGCGTGATCTTGACGACCGATACCCAATGCGTGATTTCGGCCAGATCGCGCAGCACCGCCAGCGGATCGGCCCCTTCGGCATATTGCGCGCTGAGCTCGGTCAAGGCACCCGCCGCATCGCCACGCAGGATCATGTCCATCAGGTCCAGCACCCGGCCCCGGTCGGCTAGGCCAAGCATGGCACGCACCTGTTCCGCCGTGGTTTCGCCCGCCCCGTGCGAGATCGCCTGATCCAGCAGCGAGGTCGCGTCCCGCGCCGACCCTTCCGCTGCCCGCGTGATCAGCGCCAGCGCGTCCTCGGCAATTTCGGCGCCTTCGGCCGTGGCGATCTTGCGTATCAGCGCAATCATCTCCTCCGGCTCGATCCGGCGCAGGTCAAACCGCTGGCATCGCGACAGAACCGTCACCGGGACCTTGCGGATCTCGGTGGTCGCGAAGATGAACTTCACATGCTCGGGCGGTTCCTCAAGCGTCTTGAGCAGCGCGTTGAAGGCGCTGGTCGAGAGCATGTGAACCTCGTCGATGATGTAGATCTTGTAGCGCGCCGAGGCCGCACGGTAGCGCACGGAATCGATGATCTCGCGAATGTCGTTCACGCCGGTGCGGCTGGCAGCGTCCATCTCCATCACATCGACATGGCGGCCTTCCATGATCGCGACGCAATGCTCGCACTGGCCGCAAGGCTCGGTGGTCGGGGCGCCATTGCCATCTGGTCCGATGCAGTTCATGCCCTTGGCGATGATCCTGGCAGTGGTGGTCTTGCCGGTCCCGCGAATGCCGGTCATCACAAAGGCCTGCGCGATCCGGTCCGCCTCGAACGCGTTTTTCAGCGTGCGCACCATCGCATCCTGCCCGACCAGGTCGGCAAAGGTTTCCGGGCGGTATTTGCGGGCGAGAACCTGATAGGCGGGGCTGGGCGTGTCGGTCATGTCTGCTCTGGCGGATTCGTTCCTGACGCCGGAGCCTAGTGTGCCGCCCCCCCCGCGTCCACCTCGCGCGTGGTTTTAAAACCCTTGGGAAAGTTGGGGGCCGCCTTTACAAAGGGCACATTGGAATAGTGGTTTTGAAACGCGGCCGGGAGGGGGACCGCCTTATGTCGCATATGATTATTCACGCGCTGCAGGTTGGCGGTGGGACGCTGGCGTTGTCGCCTTTGCCCGGTCGGTCGGGGGATTATGAAAGCGATCTGGCACAGATTGCAGAGTGGAAACCGGGCCTCGTGATCTCGATGACCACCGAATTGGAGATGTTCGAGACCGGCGCATTGCAATTTGGTGCCGATATTCAAAGCCGCGCCAGCCGGTGGGCGCATCTGCCGGTGAGGGATTTCACCGCGCCGCCCTTTGCCATTCAACAGGCATGGCCCGATGTAAGCGCCGATGCCCGCCACGCGCTGAGCGGCGGCGGACGGGTTCTGGTGCATTGCCGAGGCGGCTGCGGTCGGTCCGGCATGGTGGCCTTGCGACTGATGATCGAATGCGGCGAGGCGCCCGAGGCCGCTCTGACCCGTCTGCGCGCCCTGCGTCCCTGTGCCGTGGAAACCGACGAACAGATGCAATGGGCTATGGCCGCACGTCCCCGAACTTGTCCTGCTCCGCGTCGCGCCATATGATACCGGTGCCGACTGGGCGGCAACCGGGTCCGCGGAAAGCTGTATCAGCCCCCTTCACCGACCAACGCGATATGCGGTTTTTTCTCTCCCCGATCAGCGGA
Organism: Ruegeria jejuensis; assembly: GCF_041537905.1. NCBI lineage: Bacteria > Pseudomonadati > Pseudomonadota > Alphaproteobacteria > Rhodobacterales > Roseobacteraceae > Ruegeria > Ruegeria jejuensis. The sequence goes on from NZ_JBGRUO010000001.1 coordinate 311,830, forward strand.
CCACCGGGGCTGTTTGAGGAAAACCCATGACCCATTCTCTTGACCACCGCCGCCGTCAGGCAAAGACGCTCAGAAAAGCCTTTGCAGCAGGGGATGCGCGCGCAATAGAGCGCGCTAATGCTGTTCTGGGACAGACGCCAACACTCCCCCATAGCGTGGCCTTGCACGTGATCGCCCGCGAGGCAGGGTATGAAAGCTGGCCCAAGATGAAGTTCAGCATCGAGACCGCAGACATGCAGCGAGAGGCGCGTGCTGAACAGCTCAAACTGGCGCTGTTTCAGGGGGCCGACTGGCGTGTGGCGCAATTGCTGACGCAAACGCCTGATCTGGCGGATGACGCCTTCGGCCTGCTTTGCGCGCTCTATCGGATTGATGCGGTCAGAGACTGGTTGAACCGAGATTCGAGCATCGTCCACCAAACCGTGCAAGGCCCCCGCAGACCGATCCTGCATCTGGCCTTTTCCAGACACATCCAATCCCACCCTGAGTTGGAACGCGACATGATCGCCGTGGCAAACGCGCTGCTTGCGGCGGGCGCGGACGTGAATGACGGCTACCCCTCGGAACCAGGCAGTCCACATCTGCTTTCGGCTCTATACGGGGCGATTGGCCATGCCGATAACATGGTCCTTGCCCAGTGGTTGCTGGATCACGGGGCCAATCCAAATGACGGGGAATCGCTCTATCACGCCACCGAACTGGGTCACCACAAAGGCCTGCAAATACTGCTGGCCGCCGGTGCCGACCCACGCGGAACCAACGCGTTGCTGCGCGCGCTGGACTTCAACGACCATGAGGCGGTGCGCCTGCTGCTGGACCATGGCGGGCAGGTCGAAGAGTTCAACGACGCGCCGGTTGGCGGAGAGGAACCCTGGGTCATGCCTGCCCTGCATCAGGCCGCGCGACGGATGTGTGACGGCCCGATGATAGAACTGCTGATGGCCGGTGGTGCCGATCCAAATAGGCTCTATAAAGGCTATTCTGCTTATGGGTTCGCGCGAGTTTATGGGAATGTACCGCTCGCCCGTGCGATTGAGGCTGCGGGCAACGTTCAGCGCCTCACCCCAGAAGAAGAATTGCTCGCGCAGGCGGCAGAGGGGCGGTTGCAGCCCGGCGCGCATCTGGACCCGACGAAGCTGCCTGAAGAATACCGCACCCTGATCCGCACCATTCTGCATCTGCCCGGTAAGCTGGAGCATGTGAAACGCCTTGTTGCGCTTGGGCTGAACCCTGAGGCACCGGATCGTGAAGGGCTCACCGCCTTGCAGGTCGCCGGATGGGAAGGGTTACCGGAGATGATGCACTATCTTTTGACGCTGTCCCCTGATCTGACCCATGTGAACGGTTATGGCGGCGGGCTAATCTCGACCATCCTGCACGGGGCTGAAAATAACCCGGAGCGCAAGCACCGGGACCACGCCGCCTGCGTGACGGCAGCGCTGGAAGCGGGCGCGCCACTGGGACGCAACCAGATCGAAGCCAGCAGCGATCCCGCACTGACTCAGATCATGGAAGACTGGGCCGCGTTACATCCCGATCAGGTCACAGTCACAGTGCCATAGCGGTTCACGCGGCGGCATGCGCCGGGTGCGCCTGCTCAATCTGGGGCAGGCGTACTTCGACCATGGCGCAGGGCGGCGTGATGCCCGGAGCGGGAAAACCTTGCCCCTCCGGGTCCATCATCGCATCCGCATAGAGGGCCATGACGTCCAGATCGGTGGTTTCCGCAACGCCCGCATACATCCGAATGCGCGCATGATTGGCCCGGTAGACAGCGCTGCAATCGTGCCCGCAATGGACAAGCTGCGCGTTGCCCTCGATCTCGAAATCCGCCGCCGTCACAGAACGGGTCGATGACATGGCGGTGGCCAGCCTGTCGACCATGCGCGCCAGTGCCGGACAGGGCTTTCCCGTTCTTAGACACTGCGTCGCCGCAAAAGTTTGGTTGTTCTTCGTCCAGATCACATCGCGCCCTCCGCGCTAGCGGAAAGGGGAGGTGGACGTCCGTGACCTTGTGCAGTCATCAGACCCGCACCGGACACCCCGCCCGCGTTCGAGTTTCAGTTCCGATGGCAGGTCTCCTGACTTGCGGGTCATCGCTTTGCCGTCCTTCCCGGCCGTTTGGCCAGTGGTCTTTCGGCATCGCTCTCCGCTTACAGTTGCGGGGGCAGTCGCGGATTTGGCCCATGCGAGGCCGCACCGCGTTCCCTTTTCATCCCAACCACAGATGTGGTGTGAGAACCATCACACAACCGCTAGCCCTTGCTACCTGAGTCTGTCAAGCGACTCTCGCAGCCACACAAGCTTCATGCGGCCATAGCCGCGCGCGACATTTTAAGCCGAACCTTTGCGTCGGCACGAACGCAGCCCTCAATAACGACTTTGTTGCCCGATTTGACCCTATTAGAGCCACTCGACATCGCCTAAAAAGATATATCCCGCGCCATAGATCGTCTTGATCAGCCGGGGATTCTTTGGGTCTTCACACAGCTTGGTGCGCAGCCGGGATATGCGCACATCCATAGCGCGGTCAAAGCTCTCACCCGCCGCACCGCCCAACGTCTCCTGCATCTGAGCGCGGCTGATCAGCCGTTTGGGGCTTTCCAGAAACAGCCGCAACACCTCGCCCTCGGCATGGGAAAACGGCGTTTCGCAGCCATCGCTGTCCTCCAGCAGATAACGGTCAAAATGCGCGGTCCAGCCGTTGAAATGCGCCGTCTCGCCTGCGGGCGCGGGCGTCTTCGGGCCACGCAGACGCGCGCGCACCCGTGCCACAACCTCGGCCGGATCGAAGGGTTTGGTGATGTAGTCATCCGCGCCCAGTTCCAACCCGGTAACCCGGTCCTGCACCTGTGCCCGGCCCGAGATGATGATGACCGCCGCACCCTGTTCCAGTGCCAGCCGATGGACCAATGCCAATCCATCAGTGTCGGGCAGCGACAGATCGACCAAGCACAGATCCGGCGTCACCCGTTTCAGCGAGGCTTCGAATTCGCGGGCGCGGGCAAAGCACTGGGTGCGAAACCCCGCCTCTTCCAGCGCCTCAGTCAGGATCTGGCGGATCGCGGGTTCATCATCGAGGATGGTCACCAATGCGTCGGTCACGTCCGGGCCTCTTTGTGGATCAGTGCCGACAATTGATCGGTTCCGAACGGTTTGCGCAAGACCGGCGCGCGCGCGATCGCGTCGCGGTAAAGCGGGTCGGAGGCAGGCAGCGAGGTCATCAGAATGCAGGGCAGATCGGTGGGTAGCCGCGTCATCAGATCCAACCCCGTCGCATCACCTTCAAGCCGGATATCGGACAGAACCACCGAAATGTCGCCGATATCAGCCGCCAGCGCGCAGGCCTCATCCGCCGAGGTCGCCTCAATCACCGAATGGCCCAGTTCGACCAGCATGTCACGGAACCCTGCGCGCAGGTCTTCGTTATCCTCGACCAGCAGGGCCAATCCGCCTTTCTTATCGGGGGCAAGGCGATAAGGCAGGCGTACCACAACGCTGGCGCCCGCCGGCGTGTTCGACAGTTGCAGATCGCCACCTGCAAGTTTGACTGTGTCATAAACCATCGGCAGGCCAAGTCCGGACCCCTCGCCGCCCTTGGTGGTAAAAAACGGGTTCAATGCCCTATTTAGAGCCTTTTCAGAGAAGCCGGGCCCGGTATCCGTGACCGCCAGTTCCAGCCAGGTTTGCCCGATGCAATGGGCACTGACAGTGATCTGGCCCGTGGCCCCGCAGGCATCGCGGGCGTTCAGAACGAGGTTGAGCAGCGCATCCTGCACCATGCCGGGATCGAGCATCAGGTGTAGGCCTCTGGTGTGATCCAGCACCGACAGCCCCACGCCGCGCGGCAGCGACGGCGTTGCCAGCAATTTGAGGTCCTGCAGGATGCCTCCCATATCCACCGCCTCGGGCCGTAACGTGCGGGTTCCGGTCATGTCGGCAAGCCTGTTCAGCAGCCGCCCACCCCGGCGAGCGGCGGTCTGGGTGGCCGCCACAAGCTCGGCGGCCTCAGGCGGCAGGCTCATCTTTTCCAGCTTGCCCTGCATCCCGAGGATGATGGTGAGCAGGTTCGAGAAATCATGCGCCAACCCGCTGGTCATCTGCGCGGCCAGCGCGCGCCGCCGTGACTGCTGCAGCGCGACGCGGGCCTGGGTTTCTTCGGTGATATCCATCGACAGAATAAAGACGCCACCGCTCTGATCAGAGGTAAAAGCGACCCTAATGCGGCGGGAATCGTGGTCTTCGGTAAACTCGAACACTGTATTCTCACCACCATAGGCGGCGGTCAGATAGGGCTCGATCCGCGCGTAGGCGGTGCGGCCAAGAGCGTCAGAGATATGCAGACCGAGGATGTCCGACGGACGCCCCGGCATCACCGCGCTCAGTCGCCGGTTCGAATAGGTGTAGTGGCCGTCTGCATCCACATGAGCGATATGTGCGGGCATCATCTCGGTCGTCAGGCGGGTGCGCGCCTCGATCTCGGTCAATTGCCGCTTGGTTTCTTCCAGCGCCTTGTTACTGGCGGCCAATTGCCTGTTGGTCGCGGACAGCTCTTCGGCATGAGCTATCAATTGATCCGAGAGTTCCTCGGACCGCGATTGCAGCAGTTCCTCCACCCGCTTGGTTCGGGTGATGTCAGTATAGACCGCCACCCAGCCGCCCTGCGGCAGCGGCGATCCCTCGATCGAGATCACCTGCCCGTTTGGCCGCTCGCGTTCCAGATAATGCGGCTCGAAGGCAAGCGCCTGATCGACGCGATCCTTGACCAGATCTTCAATGTCATGGGTTGTGCCATATTCGCCCTTCGCGGCAATGAACCGGATCGTGTCGGCAAAGCTCGCACCCGACGTAACCAGATCATCAGGCAGGTCGAACATTTCCTGAAAGCGCCGGTTCGACAGCACCAATCGCAACTCGCTGTCATAGATCGACAGCGCCTGTGCGATCAGGTTCAAGCCGGCTGTTGTCATGCGTTTCGCGCGCTGGTCGCTCTGGTCCAAGGGCCACCTCCCGGCCAAAGACCTAGCACCGGATCGCCCCGCGGCACAGGGGCATTTGGACGCTGAGATGCGCTGTTACAATTCGTAAGATTTGGGAAAACATCAGGAAAAAGTTGACCGCAAGATTTTGCGACGTTCCTAATAGGGGCAGAATCGCACCAAGCGATCTTTCCGGTCGATGCAAATGACCGGATTGGGAGGAGAAGAATTTTGGCTACCACGCAGTCGGGTGCCGAAGGGTTGCAATCCCTTCCGGCGCTGCTTGAACGCAATGCAACGGCTTTCGCGGATGCGCCGGCCTATCGCGAAAAGGAACTCGGCATCTGGCAATGCTGGAGCTGGGCCGAAACCCAAAAAGAAATCGAGGCTCTGGCGCTGGGCCTGATCAATCTGGGCGTGCGAGAGGGCGACTTCATCGCCATTATCGGGCGCAACCGTCCTTACCTGTACTGGTCGATGGTGGCTGCGCAATCTGTTGGCGCGGTTCCGGTGCCGCTCTATCAGGACGCGGTGGCTGAAGAGATGGCCTACGTGCTGAGCCATTGCGGCGCACGTTTTGTGATCGCCAGCGATCAGGAGCAGGCCGACAAGGTCATCGAGATCCAGGATCAGCTGCATCAGTTCGAACATCTGATCTATCTCGACGCGCGAGGGATGCGGAAGTATGACCACCACCAATTGCACCAGTTCAGCCATGTGCAGGATCAGGGACGTGCTGCCTATGACGAATGGATCACCGACCTGAACGAACGTCGGGGCAAGCTGACCTATGACAGCACCTGCGTGATGCTCTATACGTCGGGGACCACCGGCAAGCCCAAGGGCGTGGTGCTGTCGAACCGCAACGTGATCGAAAGCGCCAAGAACGTCTCGGAATTCGATGGGCTGACCAGCAAAGAGGACATCCTGTCATACCTGCCGATGGCCTGGGTCGGCGATTTCATCTTCTCCATCGGGCAGGCTTATTGGTGCGGTTTCTGCGTAAACTGCCCTGAAAGCGCCGATACGATGATCACCGATCTGCGCGAAATCGGCCCGACCTATTTCTTCGCCCCACCCCGCGTGTTCGAGACACAGCTGACCAGCGTGATGATCCGGATGGAGGATGCGGGCACCCTTAAAAAGCGCATGTTCCACCACTTCATGTCCCACGCCAAAAAGGTTGGTGGGCTGATTCTGGACGGCAAGCCGGTCGGGCTGGCGGATCGCCTGAAATATGCCATCGGCAACGCATTGGTCTATGGTCCGCTAAAGGACACGCTTGGGCTGGGACGGGTGCGCGTGGGCTATACGGCGGGCGAGGCGATCGGGCCCGAAATTTTCGAGTTCTACCGCTCGCTGGGCATCAATCTGAAACAGCTCTATGGCCAGACCGAGGCCACCGTGTTCATCACCGTACAGCCTGATGGCGAGGTCCGGGCCGATACTGTGGGCGTGCCTGCACCGGATGTGGAGATTCGCATCGATGACAGCGGCGAAATCTTCTATCGCTCGCCCGGTGTTTTTGTTGAGTATTACAACAACCCCGACTCCACCGCCTCGACCAAGGATGCCGAGGGCTGGGTGGCCACCGGAGACGCGGGGTTCATCGAAGAGGATTCCGGCCATCTGCGGATCATCGACCGCGCCAAGGATGTGGGCAAAATGGCCGATGGCGCGATGTTCGCGCCAAAATATGTTGAGAACAAGCTCAAGTTCTATCCCGACATTCTAGAGGCGGTGCTGTTCGGCAATGGCCGTGACCGTTGTGTCGCTTTTATCAACATCGATCTGACCGCGGTCGGGAATTGGGCCGAACGCAACAACATCGCCTATGCCTCCTATCAGGAACTTGCGGGCCATCCCCGCGTGTTAGAGACGATTCAGGAGCATGTAGAGACTGTGAACCGCTCGGTTGCCGAAGATCCGATGCTGTCGGGCTGCCAGGTGCATCGCTTTGTGGTGCTGCATAAGGAACTCGATGCCGATGACGGCGAAATGACCCGCACACGCAAGGTCCGCCGCCGGATCGTGGAGGAGAAATTCGCCGATATCATCGCCGCGCTTTATGACGGGTCCAACAATGTCTCAACGGTGACGGAAGTGACCTATGAAGATGGCCGCAAGGGATCGATCAGTGCAACGCTGAACATCCGCGACGCGGCGGTGGTGCCAATTGCACAGCAGATGGCCGCTGAATGATGGGATGTCGTTCGCCGCTCGGCCTTCGGCCATCGCCCCGCCCGCCATCCCGTATTGATTTGAACAGCGAAGGATCGGCTCATGCTTGATGCCTCGGACGGATACATCACCGAAGATGGCCGCAAGATCGGTGGCGTGGTGATGGAGATGAAGAATATCACGCTGCGCTTTGGCGGTGTGGTTGCGATCAAGGATATCTCGTTTGACATTCGCGAGGGTGAGATTCGCGCCATTATTGGCCCCAACGGGGCTGGCAAATCCTCGATGCTGAACGTGATCTCGGGGTTTTATGTGCCGCAGGAGGGCGAGGTCTGGTTCCGGGGAGCGAAGCGCCCGCCGATGAAACCTTATGAGGTTGCCCGTCAGGGTATTGCACGCACCTTTCAGAACATCGCGCTGTTCGAAGGCATGAGCGTGCTGGACAATGTGATGACCGGGCGGCTCAACTTCATGAAGACCAATATCTTCCAGCAGGCTCTCTGGAAGGGGCGCGCAGAGGCGGAAGAAACCGAGAACCGGGCCGCGGTCGAGCGGATCATCGACTTTCTGGAGATCCAGCATATCCGCAAGACGCCGGTCGCACGGTTGCCCTACGGGTTGAAAAAGCGGGTCGAACTGGCGCGCGCGCTGGCGGCTGAGCCGAAGCTCTTGCTTCTGGATGAGCCGATGGCCGGGATGAATGTCGAAGAAAAAGAGGACATGTCCCGGTTCATTCTGGATGTGAATGACGAATTCGGCACCACTATCGCGCTGATCGAACACGATATGGGCGTTGTCATGGATCTGAGCGACCGGGTGGTGGTGATGGATTATGGCAAGAAGATCGGCGATGGCACGCCCGACGAGGTGCGCAGCAATCAGGAGGTTATCGACGCCTATCTGGGAGTGTCGCATGACTGACCAATCAAGAGAACCAATAATTTTCGAAAATTCTTGGCAAATTTCTTCCAAGAAATTTGCGGGGAGGACCACCAATGCCTGAACAACTTGTCTTTGCGATGGAGGTCATCCTGAACGGGTTGATGGCCGGTGTGCTTTATGCGCTGGTTGCACTCGGCTTTGTGTTGATCTTCAAGGCCTCGGGTATTTTCAACTATGCCCAAGGTGTCATGGCGCTTTTTGCGGCGATGACACTGGTGGGGATCATGAATGGCCAGGTGCCGTTCAGCCATTTGATCAATGCGATTTTCGGCGCTCATATCACCCATTTCGGCTGGCAGGTGCCTGCGATCATCGCAATACTGCTGACCATGGCGGTGATGGTGCTGCTGGCCTGGTGCGTCCAGCAATTCGTGATGCGCCATCTGGTCAATCAGGAGCCGATCATCCTGTTCATGGCGACAATCGGACTGGCATATTTCCTTGAAGGTTTCGCCGACCTGATGTGGGGGTCCGAGATCAAATCGCTGGATGTTGGCCTGCCGCAGGGCATCAACCTGTGGATCGACGAGACCACGTTCAACATCTTTGGTTATGGTTTCTTCATCGACAATCTCGACATCGTCGCGACAGTTGTGGCTGCTCTGCTGGTGGTCGCTTTGGTCGCTTTCAGCCAATACACCAAGGAAGGCCGCGCCATGCGCGCGGTGGCCGATGACCATCAGGCGGCCCTGTCGGTGGGTATCTCGCTGAACTTCATCTGGGTGATGGTATGGTCGGTCGCAGGCTTTGTCGCGCTGGTGGCGGGCATCATGTGGGGCACCAAATCGGGCGTGCAGTTCTCGCTGTCGCTGATCGCATTGAAAGCGCTTCCGGTACTCATGCTGGGCGGCTTCACCTCTATCCCCGGAGCCATCGTCGGCGGGCTGATCATCGGTGTGGGCGAGAAACTGTTCGAATTTGCCATCGGGCCGCTGGTTGGCGGCGCCACCGAGAACTGGTTCGCTTATGTGCTGGCGCTGGTCTTCCTCGTCTTCCGACCCCAGGGTCTGTTTGGCGAAAAGATCATCGAGAGGGTGTGAGCATGGCGCACAAATCCCGTATCGGCGTGATCTGTATCGACTGCAAGACCGATGACCTGTCTGACGCCACCGGTTTCTGGTCTGCCATGCTTGGCAAAGAAGCCAAGCTGGATGAGCGGGGCAAATACGCTTCTTTCGAGGGACATCAGGGCTATCCGAAGGTGCTGCTCCAGGCCGTGGATCATGAACCGCGTGTGCATCTGGACATCGAAACCGATGATCTGGAGTCCGAGTGCGAGCGGCTCAAGGGGCTGGGCGCTACCGAGGTTGCACGGGTGCGCACATGGATCGTGATGCAAGCGCCCACCGGACACAGATTCTGTCTGGTGAACCCACAAGGCGCGGACTGGCCCGGAGAAGCCCGCTCCTTCAATGGAGACAGCGCATGAAAAAGCTGATCGCCATCATCAACGTGATCGCATGGGCCGGTTTCTGGGCCTTTGGCTATATCGCACTCACCTCGGATGATCTGACAAATGGTCAATTGGTGATCGCAGCCTTGCTCGCCTTTGCTGGTCTCGTGACCGGTATCGCCGCCTACGTGAAACTCGCGCGCGATTCCGAGGCGAACGGGTACGCAAAAAGATCCAACCAACTGGGCGCTGTTGCCCGCGACCTGGCACAGCAGGAATGGGGAAAGTAAGACATGTTCTATCGTGAAGCTGGCGATTTCAAAATCTCCTACCAACAGGACAGCCAGACCTTTCCCATCCGCTTTGACCGCTATCGGTATTACGTGGTGCTGGCCGTTGCCTTTGGCGTGGTGCCGTTTCTGATCAACGATTATTGGGCAAACGCGATCCTGCTGCCCTTCCTGATCTATGCGATTGCCGCCATCGGGCTGAACATCCTGACCGGCTATTGCGGGCAGGTCAGCCTGGGCACCGGTGGCTTCATGGCGGTGGGGGCCTATGCCTGTTACAAACTGATGACCGCCTTTCCCGATGTCAGCATGTTCATCCATGTGATCCTGGCGGGCGGTATCACCGCTTTGGTGGGCGTGTTGTTTGGCCTGCCATCGCTCAGGATCAAGGGGTTTTATCTGGCGGTGGCGACGCTGGCCGCGCAGTTCTTTCTGGTCTGGCTCTTCAACCGGGTGCCGTGGTTCTACAATTACTCCGCCTCGGGGCAGATCAACTCTCCGGAGCGTGATGTCTTTGGCATCATCATCACCGGCCCCAATGCGCCGGCCTGGGCCACCTATTTGTTCTGCCTGATCTTCCTGAGCATCTGCGCCTTGATCGCCCGCAATCTTACACGCGGCACGATCGGGCGCTCCTGGATGGCAATTCGCGATATGGATATCGCGGCAGAGATCATCGGGGTGAACCCGCTCAAGGCCAAGCTGACCGCCTTTGCCGTCAGTTCCTTCTTTGTCGGCATCTCGGGCGCGCTGTTCTTCGCGATTTATCTGGGCGCGGTCGAAGTGGGCGAAGTCTTTGGCATCCAGAAATCGTTCCTGGTGTTGTTCATGGTCATTATTGGAGGGTTAGGGTCTATTTTTGGCTCTTTCGCAGGGGCCGCTTTCCTTGTGCTGTTGCCGGTGGTGCTGAAGGTTGTGGGCGCAGACATGCTGGGCTGGCCCACCGATATCGTCGCGCATTTGCAATTGGTCATCGTTGGCGCGCTTATCATCATGTTCCTGATCCTTGAACCGCACGGGCTGGCCCAACTCTGGCGCGTGGCGAAAGAGAAACTGCGGCTGTGGCCGTTCCCGCACTGACACGATGACGGGGCATCGGCCCCGCCCTACGGATGGCCCCAACCGGAACCGGGGCGCAGAAACATCGGACAATACCAGGGAGGAAACCAACCGATGAAGATCAAACTCACCACATTGGCACTTGGCGCTGTGATGGCGGCCGGGCCTGTTATGGCGGATCTTGTCTTTCCGTCGCTCAGCTATCGCACCGGCCCCTATGCGGCAGGTGGCATTCCCTTTGCCGACGGCTATGCCGACTACTTCACCCTGCTGAATGAGCGCGATGGCGGTATTGGCGGCGTTATGACAAGCGTGCCGGAATGTGAAACCGGCTACAATACCGAGAAAGGCGTCGAATGCTACGAGGCGACCAAGGGCGAGGGCGCGCTGGTCTATCAACCCCTGTCGACAGGGATCACCTATCAGCTCATCCCCAAGGCCACTGCTGACGACATTCCGATCCACTCGATGGGGTATGGTCGAACCTCGGCCAAGAATGGCGATGTGTTCAGCCATGTCTTCAACTACCCGGCCAACTACTGGGATGGTGCCTCGGGTGCGGTGAACTATCTGTTGGATGAAAACGGCGGCGATCTGAGCGGCAAGAAGATTGCACTGGTCTATCACAACTCTGCCTATGGCAAGGAACCGATCCGAACACTGGAAGAGCTATCCGAAAAGCACGGGTTTGAGCTGGTGGCGCTGCCGGTGGATCACCCCGGCCAGGAACAGAAATCGCAATGGCTGCAGATCCGCCGCGATAAGCCGGACTATGTGCTGATGTGGGGCTGGGGCGTGATGAACCAGGTTGCGGTTCAGGAAGCGGCCAATATTCGCTTCCCGATGGAGAATTTCATCGGTGTCTGGTGGTCCGGCGCGGAACATGACGTCACGCCGGCAGGCGATGCGGCAAACGGATACAAGGCGCTGACCTTCCACAATGTGGGCACCGATTTCCCGGTCTTCGAAGACATCCAGAAATATGTCGTCGATGCTGGTAAGGCCGCAGGCGCAGGCGATCAGGTTGGAACGGTTCTGTATAACCGGGGTCTCTATGCCGCGATGCTGGCCGCCGAGGCCGCCAAGAAGGCGCAGGAAATCCATGGCACGGCTGAGATCACCTCGGCGCAGATGCGTGATGGCATGGAAGCGCTGGAAATCACCGAGGCCAAGATGGCTGAACTGGGTCTGCCCAATTTCGGCCCAACCTTCTCGGTGAACTGTCAAAACCATGGCGGTGACGCACTGGTCGGCGTGACCCAGTGGGATGCGGCGAACAAGACGTGGTCGATGATTTCTGACTTCAAACCGACAGATGGCGATGTGATCGGTCCGCTGATCGACGCAGATTCCAGTGCCTATGCAGGCGAAAACAACATTTCGCCGAACTGCTAAGCCAACGGGTGCGGCGGTACGCCGCCGCACCTTGCCCACCTACCGCAAGACCCGACAAACCGCGTAAGGACACTCTGATGCTGGATACAGCGACACAGACCGAGGTGCAGACCGAAACCCTGCTTGAGGTCAACAATATCGAAGTGATCTACAATCACGTGATCCTCGTGCTGAAGGGCGTCAGCCTGAATGTTCCCAAAGGCGGGATCACCGCGTTGCTAGGTGGCAACGGGGCAGGCAAGACAACCACGCTGAAAGCGATTTCCAATCTGCTGCATTCGGAACGCGGTGAGGTCACCAAAGGCTCGGTCAAGTATCGCGGCAAAGAGGTGCACGGCTCGGACCCTGCTGATCTGGTGCGGCGTGGCGTCATTCAGGTGATGGAAGGCCGCCACTGTTTCGAACATCTGACGGTCGAGGAGAACCTGCTGACCGGCTATTACACCCGCAAAGCCGGCAAAGCCCAGATGATGCAGGACCTTGAGCTGGTCTATACCTATTTCCCGCGCCTCAAAGAGCGCCGCAAAAGCCAGGCGGGCTATACCTCGGGCGGCGAACAGCAGATGGTCGCCATTGGCCGCGCACTGATGTCCAAGCCGGAAACCATCCTGTTGGACGAACCCTCGATGGGGCTTGCACCACAGCTTGTCGAAGAGATTTTCGGCATCGTGAAGGACCTCAACGAGAAAGAAGGCGTCTCGTTCCTGCTGGCAGAACAGAACACCAATGTGGCTCTGCGCTTTGCCCATTATGGCTATATTCTGGAATCCGGCCGGGTCGTGATGGACGGCCCCGCGGCAGAGCTGCGCGAGAACCCCGACGTCAAGGAATTCTACCTCGGTATGTCCGAGGAAGGGCGCAAGAGCTTTCGTGATGTGCGTTCCTATCGCCGCCGCAAGCGGTGGCTGAGCTGATGAGGGATCAGACCATGACTCATTTCGACGACCTGGAAACCCGCTCAGCCGATCAACGCGCCGCCGATCTGGCGCAAGTGTTGCCACAGCAGGTCGCCCATGCGCAAAGCGCACCGGGCTATGCGACGCTGATTGCGGATGTGGACGCACAGGCCATCACGTCGGTGGAGGCACTGACAGCCCTGCCGGTTTTGCGCAAATCCGATCTGACACAGGCGCAGGCGGCGCAGCGCCCCTTTGGCGGGTTCACCGTGAAACCGGCCAGCGGGTTTCATCACATCTTCCAGTCACCGGGCCCGGTTTATGAACCAGGCAGCACCGACCATGACTGGTGGCGGATGGGGCGGTTCCTGCATGCGCTGGGCATCGGACAGGGCGATATCATCCAGAACTGCTTTGGCTATCACCTCACGCCTGCAGGCATGATCTTTGAAAGCGGCGCATGCGCGGTTGGGGCCGCCGTGCTGCCTGCGGGCACCGGCCAGACCGAGCTGCAGGTGACAGCCGCGCACGATATCGGCTGTACCGCTTATGCGGGCACGCCGGATTATCTGAAAATTATCCTCGACAAGGCGGATGAGATGGGCGTCACGCTCGATTTCACCAAAGCGGCTGTTGGCGGCGGCGCGTTGTTCCCGAGCCTGCGGCAGGAGTACAAGGATCGTGGCATCACCTGTCTGCAATGCTACGCAACCGCCGATCTGGGCAACATCGCCTATGAAAGCGCCGCAATGGAGGGGATGATCATCGACGAGCATGTGATCGTCGAGATCGTGACCCCCGGCACAGGGACACCCGTTGCCCCCGGCGAAGTGGGCGAGGTCGTCGTGACCACGCTGAACCCGGATTATCCGCTGATCCGTTTCGCGACAGGTGACCTCAGCGCGGTGATGCCCGGCATCAGCCCCTGCGGCCGCACCAACATACGCATCAAGGGCTGGATGGGCCGCGCCGACCAGACCACCAAGATCAAGGGAATGTTCGTACGGCCCGAACAGGTGGCGGCACTGGTCGAAAAGCATGACGAGATCGTCAAAGCGCGCGTCATTGCCGCGCGGCAGGGTGAGATGGACACGATGACGGTGCAGATCGAAAGCGCGGGCGGGGATGGCGACGCCTATGCAAGATCGGTGGCCGAGGTGCTGAAACTCAAGGGCGCGATCGAGGTGGTCGCCCCCGGTTCCCTGCCCCGCGACGGTCTGGTGATTGAGGATCAGCGCAGCTACGACTGAGCATTCGCTCTGGCGTTTTGCGCCGTTTTAACCAATAGAAGCGGGGCGTCTTTCAGGGCGCCCCCTCTTTGTTGACCGGATCGCATGGCAGACATCGAATACTCGGAGAATGGCTCTCGGCACCGCAATGCGCGGGGCACGCGGATTCTGGGTCTGGCGTCCTTCGCGATCGCCGCCGCCTGCCTGCTGCCGATGCTGGCCGTGGTGCTGGCTGCCGTAACCGGCGGCACCGACACGGTCACGCATCTGGCTGCAACGGTGATGCCCCGCTATCTGGGCACAACGGTGTTGCTGGTTGCTCTGGTGGCAATCGGCACTTTCTGCCTTGGGGTCGGGGCTGCCTGGCTGGTGACCATGACCCGGTTTCCCGGCGTGCGCCTGCTTGAGATTGCGCTGGTGCTGCCGCTGGCCTTTCCGGCCTATGTGCTGGCCTATGCCTATACTTTCATTCTGGACCATCCCGGCATCGTGCAGACCACCCTTCGCGACGTAACCGGCTGGGGGCCGCGCGACTACTGGTTCCCCGAGATCCGCTCGACCGAGGGCGCGGCGATCATGCTGATCCTGGTGCTGTACCCTTATGTCTATCTGCTGGCGCGCGCCGCCTTCCTGCAGCAAAGCGCAGCCGCCTTTCTGGCCGCGCGCGCGCTGGGGTCCAGCCCGTGGCGGGCCTTTTATCGCGTGTCGCTGCCCATGGCGCGACCTGCCATCGCCGGGGGCGTGTTGCTGGCGGTGATGGAGACGATCGCCGATTTCGGCACGGTGTCCTATTTCGGTGTGCAGACCTTTGCCACCGGCATCTACACCAGCTGGTTCTCGATGGGCGACCGGGCGGCGGCAGCGCAGCTTGCTCTGTGTTTACTGGGCTTTGCATTGCTTCTGGCGGTGAGCGAGCGGATGCAGCGCGGCAAATCGAAATTCTACCAGACCGGCCAGCGCCAGACCGCCCGCCCGGCGGCACAGCTGACAGGCGGCAAGGCGGTGCTCGCCTTCCTGCTTTGTGCCGTTCCGGTCATTTTCGGGTTCCTGCTACCGGTGGTCATCTTGGTTGAGATGGGGCTGGAGTCCGAACAGAACCTGCTCTCACGACGCTATGTCGGTTTCGTCCAGAACTCGCTGACCCTGGCCGGGGCCGCCGCGCTTGTCACCGTGACCGCCGCCACCTGCATCGGGTTCTACAAGCGGGTCAGGCCAGGGCGACAAAGCGCCAGCGCCGCCTATCTGGCGCGGCTTGGCTATGCGGTACCCGGAGGGGTGATCGCGGTTGGCCTGATGGTGCCTTTTGCTGCCTTCGACAATGCGCTGGATGCCTGGATGCGCGCGACCTTCGATATCTCGACCGGGCTGCTGGTTACCGGGTCGATCTGGTTGCTGGTCGCGGCCTATATGGTGCGGTTCCTGGCCGCCGCGCTCAGCGCCTATGAGGGCGGTCAGAGCATGGTGCATTCGAACATGGATGCCGCGGCGCGGTCGTTGGGGCAATCGCCGCTGGGAACGCTGCGCCGTGTGCATCTGCCGATCCTGACGCCCTCGCTGCTGACGGCCTTGCTGATCGTCTTTGTCGACGTGATGAAAGAACTGCCCGCAACGCTGATCATGCGCCCGTTCAACTTCGACACGCTGGCGGTGCAGGCCTATCGGCTGGCCTCGGACGAACGGCTGGAGGGCGCGGCGGTGCCGTCACTGGTCATCGTGGCGGTGGGGCTTTTGCCGGTGATCCTGATCTGCCGTCAGGTCGGGCGCAGATAGCACATGAAACGGCGCGCAATTTGATCCTAAAACCGGGGCCCGCTTTTCGGATTGCGCTCAGTCGGGGATCAGATCGTTGGTCGCATAGGTCAGTGCGGAATCCGTGATTGCGCGGTCGCGTGTTCCAAACAGCAGCCTGCCCTCGCCGTTCAGCAAGGTGGCCCGGCGGTGAACGTCAAACTCCTGCCCGTCCGACGTCAGAACCGAACTGCCCGAGGAGCTGTGATCGGTGTATTCAAGCTGCGCGCCCCTCAGTTCCAGCTTGCCATGCTGACGCGAAATCCAGCCATGCGGGAGCGTGATGTCGCACTCCTCGGATCGGCCGATGGTCAGGCTCTCCCCTTCGCTGATCGACCAACTCTGACCATTTGCGGCAATCTCGGCGCTTTCCGTGCGCCGCCCCATCTGCGGCCCGGTGGCACCGAACACGACCGTCTGCGTGGCGATCTGGCTGGCCATGTAGGAATAAACCCGCGTCGCCGCCTTCTTTCCCTTCAGCTTGAGCCCACCCATCGACACGAAATACGACTGATGCCCCGAGGAGAGTTGATCATAACCTTCATCCCCGATCAGCAATTCGCCCGGCTTGGCCAGCGAAGCCAGCCGGGCCGAGGTATTCACCGCATCGCCATAGATGTCGTTGTCCATGCTCAGAATCTCGCCAAAGAACAGACCCGCATGGACCGACATACCATGCGACCACTCTTCCTCGACCATTTGCTTGGCGGCTAGAAAGGCATGGTCGGGATGGTCAAAGAAGCTGAGGGTATCGTCGCCCTGCGATTTCACGCAATTGCCCTGATGCGCCTCGATGATCGACCGCATCCGCGCCAGAACCAGACTGATCTGATTCAGCGCCTCGCGCTGGGTGACGCTTTCATACAGCTTGGTGCTGCCGGTGATGTCGGAAATCAGAACACACGCCTTCGCCATGACATTTCAATATCGGACGACCCGATGCTCCAACTTGCTGGTATTGCGTTGACACTAGCAGGCTTTCCCGCCGCCGGGCAACGACACAGCGGCCCCCTACAACAAAGAACGGCGCGGGCCAATGACCCGCGCCGTCAAAATCCGTTGGAGAGAGCTTAGTTCCAGCCAACTTCGTTGAAGATCTTCTGCGCTTCGGGAACGTTCTTGGCAACGGCGGACAGGTCCACCTCGTCGGCTTTGAATTCACCCAGCTTCTGCACCGATTCGGCCAGAGCGACGCCCTCGACGGCGGGGAATTCGTCATTGCCGGCCGAGAAATACTGCTGCGCCTGATCGCTGGCGAGGTATTCCAAGAACAGAACCGCGTTGTCCTTGTTCGGCGCATGGGCCGCAACACCACCGCCCGACAGGTTCATATGCGCACCTTCAGCCTGTTGTGCCGGGAAGACCCAGCCGATCATCTCGATTTCGGGCGTCAGGCCTTTCACGTCTTTCCGCAGTGCGCGCGCGAAGTAATAGGTGTTGGCGACCGAGATGTCGCATTCACCCGAAACGATGCCGCGCAGCTGATCGGTATCGCCGCCTTGCGGGTCGCGCGCGAAGTTGTCGACCATACCTTGTGCCCAACCCTTGGCAGCCTCAGCGCCATGGTTTTCGATCACCGCCGACAACAGCGTCTGGCTGTACACGTTCGACGACGAGCGGTGGCAGACCATGCCCTTGTATTCCGGTTTCGCCAGGTCGACATAGGTCATCGGCGGGTTTGCAACGTCGTTCTTGTCAAAGAAGATGATGCGGGCACGCTGCGAGAACCCGTACCACTGATTGTCGCTGTCCTGCAGGTTCGCCGGAATACGCTCTTCCAGAACCGCGCTGTCGATGGATTGCAGCACACCTGCATCCTTGGCGCGCTCCAGACGCGAAGTGTCGACGGTCAGCAGAATGTCGGCGGGAGAGTTCGCACCCTCGGCCTTCATCCGCTCGATCAGTTCATCAGCCTTGCCCTCGATCCGGTTGATCTTGATGCCGGTGGCCTCTTCGAAATCGGTATAGAGTCGCTCGTCGGTGTCGTAGTGGCGCGATGAGTAGAGGTTCAGTTCGCCCTCGGCCGCAGCGGCAGAGGCCAGCGTCGCAACCAGCGCAGCGGCAATGGCGGATGAAGATTTCAGCATGATGTGTCCCAACATTGAAAATGGTGGCGGGCCATAACCCGACTGATTTGGTCAATTAAACGATTCTGAGGGAGATGCAAGGAATTCCGACAAAATCAGTCAGTCATGTCGCCGTTATCATCCAACGGCAAATTCTACGGATAGGCACGCGCGTGAAAAAAATTTGTCACCAGTGGCTTTGAGCTCTTATCTGCAACGTGCGGCATCACGGCCAAGCTGCGCTTTGGCCCCAAGGTGTTCGTCGCAAAACAGTAGTATCCTGAGCCTTTCCTGTGCTTATCTTCAATGAAACGCGCCTGGCGTTGCCGGGATTTCAAATTGGAGGAACTCAATGAAAGTTCTGTCGCTCGTTCTTGCACTCTTGCTAACCCTCAGCCCCCTTATGGCCTCCGCCGAAGAGCTGATGCTAGAATACTACGCAACGCTAAGCCCGCGCGACACCTATAGCTCATCTGGACAACCGCTAGACGATGTCTGCGCCATCGTGCAGCAAGACCGCGCAAATGTTCACAAATTCGGAAATCCGGATCAAGAACAGCCGGATGGTTTTTTCACTACGCCTGCTCGCCGAGCCATGATCTCAGGCAAATGTGACTATTCCCGCAGCCATCATACAGTTGAACGCATTCGCAGTCAGTATATCGGTTTCGTCCTTGTCCGCGTCTACGGGTCTGCCGGGAACGTCACGCGCGTGCAAATACTCGAAGCTGCGGGCTGACCACTTACAGAACTTGGCATCGTTGTTACGGAGGTTAAGAACAACCGGTTTGAGCTCTGGGCCGAAGCAATACTAGTAGTGCTGGCGTCTCAACAATGTCACACCCAAGACCCACAAACCGCCATCCGACCAAAATCGTCGGGTTATTGAGCCGTTCGGTGCGATTTCTGTTAAGCTCTTGCTGAGGTACGCAGTCAGGAGACAATTCCATTGATCTTGAATTCACTTCGTCACGCAGCCGTCGCTGCGACTCTGGGAGTTTTGGTGATAACGGCTCCAAGTCAGGCATCTGCGCTCTCATCCGCCATCCCCGCTTGGTTGCAAAAACACGTCGGCACAGGGGACGGCCAGATCGCCCCCGTAGTCCTTGAGCGTGCACGCGCCTTGCACCAAGACAAGGTTCGAACAGGTGCTGTCAGAAACCCTTGCTATCTTGCAATGGACGCAACGCGACCAAGTACTTTGTCAGACGGACGTGCAAACAAGCGTTTTTACGTAATTTGCGAGGCAAAGAGGTCTTTCCAAGCCGTGTCTTCAGGATACGGCAATGGGCGCAAATTGCGACGCGCCAACTTTTCCAACGGTCGGCAATGCGCGAAAAACTTCAGCAACGCCGAAGGATCAAAACTGACGGCTGGCGGCTCCTACATAACCGCCGAAACACGCACATCCTTCAAGGGTTACTATAACGCTTCAGGGGTGGCGAAGCCGTTTCACCGCACTTTCCTCCTCTTTGACGGTGAAGGCGAGACAAGCAACGCGCGAGAAAGGGCAATCGGAGGGCATCGGGCCATGTTCTTGAAATGGCAATGTCGCCTCAAGAACCCCAAAAGCCGCTATGCCGATGGCGAAGGATATGTGCCCTACGGAAGACTCGTTGACTATACCTCAGGTCGCAGCAACGGCTGCACGACCTGGTCGCGATCTGCCTCCAAGGAGATTCTTGCGTTAGTCGAGAAGAAGCCAACGACACTCTATATTTATCCGGAATCGCGCGACATCGACGCAGTTGCGAACTCCGTTAAGCGCGGACAGTCACCCGTCAAAGCCGGGCTTTACTGGAACGCAGCTTGCCTGAGGTCAATCGGAACTCCAAGATTTTGGCCAAAGCAAACCCTTCAACCGATCATTAATGAGTGGCGTCAATCCCTTCCGAAACAACCGGACCTAAAGTTGCCTATTTGCAAGTAAATATGCAGGAGGACCGCGTTGGCATGTGTATCTGCAAACGACCGCCAGATCCCACGTACCCGACCTAGCGCTGCCCCAACAAAAAAACCGCGCTGGAAGGCGCGGTTCTTTCGTATAATGAAGTGCAGTTCTCAGCCTTGGCGGGCTTTGAACTTGCGCTGCGTCTTGTTGATCACGTAGACGCGGCCTTTGCGACGCACAATCCGGCAATCGCGGTGCCGGTTCTTGAGCGAGCGGAGCGAGTTCTTGACCTTCATGGTCTGTCTCCAATCTGCGGCGCCTTCTTCAAGGAGTGGCCAGCGCCTGGGTTAGCGGGTGCCCCGGGTCAGACCCGAAACAGTGAAACGATGGTGGGCGGTACAAGGATCGAACTTGTGACCCCTTCGATGTCAACGAAGTGCTCTACCGCTGAGCTAACCGCCCACGAACCTTTGCGTGCCCTGCCCCAAAACGAAATGGGGCGCGGAACCCCGCGCCGGTAGCGGGGTCTATAAAAGGAGTCGTCGGGGGGATCAAGGGCTTTTGAAAGAACTCTTTTACGGTTTATGTATTCCGTAACGAGGAGCGCCGATGCACGATACAGCATACTATCTTTCAGAGCCGGAATACCGCTCATCCTGCGTTGTTTTTGCCTCGCCGCATAGCGGCAGCGACTACTCGCCCGACTTTCTGCGGCAATCGGTGCTGGACCGGCATGCGATTCGGTCGTCTGAGGACGCCTTTGTCGACCTTCTTTTTGACGCGGCCCCGGATCATGGCGCGCCATTCCTCAAGGCGGCGGCGCCGCGGGCCTATATCGACCTTAATCGCGGGGTGGATGAACTGGACCCGGCGGTGATCTACGGGGCGAGACGGCAGGGCCACAACCCGCGTGTCACCTCGGGCCTGGGCGTTATCCCCCGTGTGGTGGCCAATGGGCGGGCGATCTATCGCGGAAAGCTGACCGAGCAAGAGGCGCAGGACCGGATCGACCGACATTGGCATCCCTATCACGCACGATTGCAAGCATTGCTGGAGGAATCACATGACCGGTTCGGGCAGGCGATTCTGGTCGATTGTCATTCGATGCCGCATGAAGCCCTGGAAGGGATCGCGCGTCGCGGGCAGCCGAGACCCGAAATCGTTCTGGGCGACCGGTTCGGTGCCTCGGCCAGAAGCGATCTGGTCGATCAGATCGAAGCGGCCTTCACCTCGGTTGGGCTAACGGTGTCGCGCAACACGCCTTTTGCCGGCGCCTATGTCACCCAGACTTATGGCCGTCCGTCACGCGGCCAGCATGCCATACAGATCGAGATCGATCGCTCGCTATACATGGATGAGGTTCAGATTCGCCCCAATCGGCAGTTCGCCACGTTTCGCCACATCCTGCGCGACGTGATTGCCGATATCGCGGCCATTGGAACCGATAGAACGCGCCTGGCAGCGGAATAATCCTCAGGGCGCTGTTTTGACCGACGCACGGTTCCGGCCTAACCTGATCTGAATTCAGGGGGCAATCTTGGAATCCCGCCGGTCATGACCGACAGGTCAACACAATCCCGAGGCAAGGGTTCTACAACGCGCGCGCGTACGGGCATGTCGCCGGGTGCCGCTGCAACGATCGCTGCCTTTGCCTCACTTCTGACCTGCTATGTAGGGGTGGCGCTTGAGGCGTTCTTCGGGATCAAGGGCATGGCCTTCAACCCGCATTTGCAGGCAGTGCTTATGTGGATGTTGGCTTTTGTCGCCACCGCCTTTGTGTTCAGGGACCGCGAGCGGCATGGCAGCGCCTTGCCCCTTCTCATCGCGGGCCTTGCCAATATTGTCCTCGTCGCGACGCTCTATTTCCACTATGATCACAGGTTCGAGGCGCTGGCCTATGTTCTTTTGATCATTGCCACGCTGATGAACCAGAACCTTCTGCTGCAGGTCCTCAATCGCAAGGTCCGCTCTCAGACTGTCGAAATTTCCGAACTGAATGCGCAGCTGGCAAACAAGGTCGAGCGGCAGGCGGGCCAGATCGGTCGGCTTGAACGGCTCAAGGAGTTTCTGGCCCCGCAGATCGCGCAAGCGGTGGTCGATGGAGGGCGCGAAAACCTGCTCAGCACGCATCGACGCTATATCGCCTGCTTGTTCTGCGACATCCGGAATTTCACCGCCCTGTCAGAGGCGCTGGACCCCGAAGACGTGATCGATATCCTGCAACGCTACCATGATCGCTGCGGCAAGCTGGCCGCGGCCAGCGGTGGCACGATCGGGTTTCGCTCGGGCGATGGGCTGATGATCTATTTCAATGATCCCATCCCCTGCGAAGCACCGGTTTTGGATGCCGTGAAACTGGCGTTGGACATCCGAAAGGAGTTTGCCGAGGTTTGCGCGCCTTGGCGTCGGATGGGGCATGTGCTGGGGATCGGGCTGGGCATTTCCAGCGGCCATGCAACGATGGGGTTGGTCGGTCGTGAAGGGCGCGCGGACTACACGGCTGTCGGTGGCGTGGTGAACGTTGCCTCGCGATTGTGCGATGCCGCAGCGCAGGACGAGATCCTGATCAGCCAGCGGGCCTTTATGGATGTCGAAGATCACCTGTCAGCTGACCCGGTAGGCGGTCTGAAGCTGAAAGGGTTTGCAAATCCGGTCGAGGCCTATCGCGTTCTCGGCACGAATGATCCCGTCGCAAATTGAGCTATCGCAGCGCGCGACCCTTGACGATGGCGTCACTTCCGAACCGCTTGCGGATGTCATCTGTCGCGCGCTCTGCCACCGATCTTTGCGCGGCACCGGGATCAAGCAGGTCACCGGATTTATCCGCCTCCGCCTCGGAGCACAAATCCGACAAGCCACAGCCCAGCAGACGGTAGGGGCCGCGATCACCCAGTTGATCAAACAGCGCCCGCGCCTGCCGATAGATCGTGTCAGCCATCTGCGTCGCATCGCGCAGCGATACCCGGCGGGTCAGAATCTTGTGGTTGGATTGCTTGAGCTTGAGCGTCACCACCCGCCCGGCCAGCCCGCGCACCTTGGCCCGGCCCGAGACCTTTTCGGCCATGCGCCACAAATGCCCGTCCAGCACATCCGTGTTGGCGGTGTCTTCGAAAAACGTGGTCTCGTTGCTGATCGACTTGATCGGATCATGGGCCGAGACCCGCCGCTTGTCCTGCCCCCGCGCCAGATGCCATAGCCGGTAGCCCATCGAGCCGAACCGCGCAGTCAGCGCCTCCTGCTCCCAGCGCAGCAGGTCGGCAAAGGTGCGGATTCCGGCCTTTTCCAATGACTCCTGCCCTGCTGGGCCGATGCCCCAGATCAGCCGCACCGGCTTGTCATGCAGAAACGCTGCCGTCTCTGCCGCGCCGATCACCGAGAACCCGCGTGGCTTGTCGAGGTCCGAGGCCACTTTGGCCAGAAACTTGTTATGGCTCAGCCCGATCGAGCCGGTCAGGCCCAGCTCATCCTTCATGCGTTTGACCAGACCCGCCAGCATCACCGCAGGCGGCGCACCATGCAGCCTTTCGGTGCCGCTCAGATCCATGAACGCCTCGTCCAGCGACAGCGGCTCGACCACCGGGGTCAGTTCATCCATCATCGCGCGGATCTGTTTCGAAACCTCTGCATAGACCGACATGCGGGGCTTGATTACCACCGCATCAGGGCAGAGCGCCAGCGCCTTGAACATCGGCATCGCCGAGCGCACGCCCCGGATGCGCGCCACATAACAGGCGGTGGAAACAACACCCCGCCTGCCACCGCCAATGATCACCGGCTTGTCGGCTAGCTCGGGGTTGTCGCGCTTTTCGACCGAGGCGTAGAACGCGTCGCAATCCATATGCGCGATGGTCAGATCGAAAAGCTCCGCATGCGTCTTCACCCTCGGGCTGCCGCAGTTCGGGCAGCGGCGGGTGTTTTCCAGCATGGACAGGCAATCGCGACACAGGGCAGGCATGGGCGCAACCTACTCCTGTCAACGCAGCAGTGGAAGATGTTGGCACGCGGCATTTCCCCTGTCAGGTTGGCGCGGCAAAACATGGTGTTACAGAATGTCCAATTTTCGCGGCGCAAAACTGGCTCTGTTTCTGGGCCAGAACCTGGTCGTCATCCAGCGTGACGATTATGCCCATATCCCCTATCCGGGCTGCTGGGACTTCCCGGGCGGAGGCCGCGAGGGCAACGAGACGCCAGAGGCCTGTGCGTTGCGCGAAACGCAAGAGGAAGTGGGCCTGCGCCTGTCGGCAAGCGATCTGATCTGGTCACGCCATTACGGTAGCGACTGGTTCTTTGTCGCTCGGCTGGGCGAGGGCCTGATCGATAAAATACGACTTGGGGATGAAGGTCAAAGCTGGCGCATGATGGCGCCCGAGGCCTATCTTGTGCATCCCAAGGGCATATTGCATTTCAAGACCCGGTTGTCCGATTACCTGACAGAAATTGCCGAGGGGCCAGTCGCCTCGCCCGAATGACCTTTCTAACAAGAAAGACCCCCCGCGAAACTGGCGGGGGGAGGTAACGAACCACAGGAAGATAAAGGTCCGTTGGGGAGTGTCTCAAGCTGAGAGTCGCCCAGACTGGCGCGAATCCCAAGCAGAAATTTGCGTGTGATGTAAATGAGCGTCAGGAATGTGCCTTTCCGGGCACATCATACTTTAGTGGGCCTATGGCTCACCGGTTTGGCGTCTGGGCCTGCGGACTGTTGAGTTCGGACAGGATATCCAGCGCTGCCTGTTGCGGATGTGCTGCCTGCCAAACCGGGCGCCCGACCACGATATGATCGGCGCCCCCCGCCACAGCGTTGGCTGGTGTCGCCACCCGTTTCTGATCGCCCAGATCGGCCCCGGCGGGACGTACACCGGGGGTCACGATCAACCGTCCATGCGCCTCGGGCAGGGCCCGGATCAGCGCGGCCTCCTGTGGTGAGGCGATAACGCCATCGGCACCTGCCTCGAACGCATTTGCGGCGCGTTCGACGACCATATTGCTGACCTCGCCCGGTTTCAGAAGTGCTGCGTCCAGATCGTTTCGGTCCAACGAGGTCAGGATCGTGACGGCGAGGATCTTCAGGTCCTTGCCCGCCGCGCCTTCTTTGGCGGCGCGCACCACGTAAGGATCGCCATGCACAGTCAGGAAATCCAGATCGTATTGCGCCAGACCGCGCACCGCATTTTCGACCGTGGCACCAATGTCGAACAGTTTCATGTCCAGAAAGATGCGCTTGCCGTGTTCCTGCTTCAGCTCATTGGCCAGTGCCAGCCCACCGCCGGTCAGCATGCCCAGCCCGATCTTGTAGAACGACACCGCATCGCCAATCTGCTCTGCCAGCTTAAGTCCGGCCAGCGCATCGGGGACATCAAGGGCGACAATCAGGCGGTCATCGGACATGGGAAACTCCTTGCTGCGGCTGTATTAGAGACCTCGTCGCGTCCCGGCAAGGCCATTCGACTGGCCTTGGACGCGCGTGAAAAGCGCCTGGCAAGGTGCCTGAATACAGCGTTTCGAAACGCCGTGTTGCCGGCCACCAGTACATGCATTGGTCAAAAGTCGCACCGCGCGCCGATTTCGCCATCTAGCCTCTTGAAGCGGCAGCGATATTTCCCAAATATTTCCCGAGGCCCAAACCGTAGCGTGCCGCCCAGCGGGCGCTAATCGAACCGGGCGCTTTGAAAGGAGAACAATATGGACTTGAACAAGTTCACCGAGCGGGCACGAGGCTTCGTGCAGGCCGCTCAGACCATTGCCATTCGCGAAGGTCACCAGAGGCTGACACCCGAGCATATTCTCAAGGCTCTGATGGATGACGAGCAGGGGCTTGCCAGCAACCTGATCACCCGCTCCGGCGGCAATCCCGGTCGCGTGGCCGAGGCGCTGGAACTCAGCCTATCGAAACAACCCAAGGTCAGCGGCGACGCCGCGCAGGTCTATCTGGACGGCCAGACCGGCAAGGTCCTGGCCGAGGCCGAGCAGATCGCCCAGAAAGCCGGTGACAGCTTTGTTCCGGTCGAGCGGGTTCTGATGGCGCTTTGCATGGTGAAATCCAAAGCCAAGGAGGCGTTGGAGGCCGGGCATGTGTCGGCGCAGGCTCTGAACGAGGCGATCAATGACATCCGCAAAGGCCGCACCGCTGACACCGCATCGGCAGAAGAAGGCTATGACGCGCTGAAGAAATACGCGCGCGACCTGACCGAGGCCGCCGCCGAAGGCAAAATCGACCCTATTATTGGGCGGGATGAGGAAATCCGCCGCTCGATGCAGGTTCTGTCGCGCCGCACCAAGAACAATCCGGTTCTGATCGGTGAACCCGGTGTCGGTAAGACTGCAATCGCCGAGGGTATGGCCCTGCGCATCATCAACGGTGACGTGCCGGAATCGCTGAAGGACAAGAAGCTGTTGGCGCTCGACATGGGCGCGCTGATCGCCGGTGCGAAATACCGCGGCGAATTCGAGGAACGCCTCAAGGCCGTTCTGACCGAAGTGACCGAGGCGGCTGGTGAGATCATCTTGTTCATCGACGAGATGCACACGCTGGTCGGCGCGGGCAAATCCGATGGTGCGATGGATGCCGCCAACCTGATCAAGCCTGCCTTGGCGCGGGGCGAGTTGCATTGCATCGGTGCGACCACGCTGGATGAGTACCGCAAATACGTGGAAAAAGACGCGGCCCTTGCGCGCCGGTTCCAGCCCGTTGTTGTGGCCGAACCGACGGTTGAGGACACGATCAGTATCCTGCGCGGCATCAAGGAAAAGTACGAGTTGCACCACGGAGTCCGTATTTCCGATTCCGCATTGGTCTCGGCTGCGACCCTATCGCATCGCTACATCACTGACCGGTTCCTGCCGGACAAGGCCATCGACCTTGTCGATGAAGCGGCCTCGCGTCTGCGGATGGAAGTAGACTCTAAGCCAGAGGAACTGGACCAGCTCGACCGCCAGATTCTGCAGATGCAGATCGAGGAAGAGGCGCTGAAGCTCGAAGACGACACCGCCTCGAAGGACCGTCTGGAGACCCTGCAAAAAGATCTGGCCGACCTGCAAGAGCAATCCGCCGAGATGACGGCCCAATGGCAAGCCGAACGCGATAAGTTGGCTGGTGCCCGCGATCTGAAGGAGCAACTCGACAAGGCGCGCGCTGATCTGGAGATCGCCAAGCGTGAAGGTAACCTCGCCAAGGCGGGGGAACTGTCTTATGGCGTCATCCCTGAGCTTGAGAAGAAGCTGACCGAGGCCGAAAACGCCGAAAGCAGCCAGATGATGGCCGAGGAAACCGTGCGGCCGGAGCAGATCGCCTCCGTTGTGGAGCGCTGGACCGGCATTCCGACCTCGAAAATGCTGGAAGGTGAGCGTGAGAAGCTGCTGCGGATGGAAGACGATCTGCATGCGCGTGTCATCGGTCAGGATGCAGCGGTCACCGCAGTCGCCAATGCCGTGCGTCGCGCGCGCGCCGGTCTGAATGACGAAGGTCGCCCGCTGGGTTCGTTCCTGTTCCTCGGACCCACCGGCGTGGGTAAGACCGAGCTGACCAAGGCCGTGGCGAACTTCCTGTTCGACGACGACAATGCGATGGTCCGCATTGATATGTCCGAGTTCATGGAGAAGCACGCGGTTGCGCGTCTGATCGGTGCCCCTCCGGGCTATGTCGGGTATGACGAAGGCGGTGTGTTGACCGAAGCGGTCCGGCGCAGGCCCTATCAGGTCGTGCTGTTCGATGAGGTCGAAAAGGCTCATCCAGATGTGTTCAACGTGCTGTTGCAGGTTCTGGATGACGGCGTGCTGACCGATGGTCAGGGCCGCACCGTGGACTTCAAACAGACGCTGATCATTCTGACGTCGAACCTCGGCTCGCAAGCGCTCAGCCAGTTGCCCGAAGGGGCCGACAGCGCGCAGGCGCAGCGCGATGTGATGGATGCGGTCAGGGCGCATTTCCGGCCGGAATTCCTCAACCGTCTGGACGAAACCATCATCTTCGACCGCCTCAAGCGCGGCGATATGGATGGGATCGTCGATATCCAGATGGCACGCCTGCAGAAACGTCTGGCCGCCCGCAACATCGACCTAGCGCTGGACGAGGGCGCACGGGAATGGTTGGCGAGCGAAGGCTACGATCCGGTCTTTGGCGCGCGGCCACTGAAGCGGGTGATCCAGCGCGCATTGCAAAACCCGCTGGCCGAAGCGCTGCTGGCCGGCGAGATCAAGGATGGCGAAACCGTCCCCGTGACGTCAGGCCCGGACGGGTTGATCATCGGCGACCGGCTGGGCACGTCAGACCGTCCGCGCCCGGATGATGCCGTGGTGCACTGAAGCCAGCCACCAAACGAATAGAGCCCGCCAATTTGGCGGGCTCTTTGTTTCAATGACATCGAGCTTACAACCCCAGCGCCACCTTGACCGCAATATCGACCACCCCGGCCAGCAAGGCGTTTTGATCCGCTGAGCACCCGGCATCCAGCGCCTCGACAAAAGCGGCGTGTAGCTGCGCTGCGTCCGCGTCACTGTCGGAAAAAGCGGTGATATCGATCTGCCGGTTGTAGAGGGACACGGCGGTCATTTTCTCGACCACCTCATATACGAAGGCCTCGTCGCCATGACCTTCTTCCACGACACTGGCGCAGCTGTGATACATGACCGGAAGCGCGTCCTGCACCATCGCGTCGGCCGCCTCATCAGCGCTGGCCCCGATCGGAGCCATCAGCAACGCGACAAGCGCCGCACCGGAAAACCCGTTCCTGAACATCGCGGAGAACCTCCCAAGCTCTTTTGCCCTTGTCAGAGCCATATCTGGCCCCGTCATTTCTTGTTCGCGCCGATCACGGCACCCAGGATGGCGCCTGCCGCAGCGCCCCGGCCCTTGCCGATCAGCGCGCCCACGCCCGCCCCGATTAGCGCGCCCTTGATCGCGTCGTCGGTCTTTTTCTTGTGGTTGGCCTGCGCCTCGGAGATTGGCATCACGGCCAGCATCATCGCCGCCAATCCGGTTATCAGACCCTGATACATTCTGGACCTTGTCATTCGCTGCCTCCTCAAGACGGTTTGCCCCAATGCCCTGTAGCGCGGGGCATCTCCCCAACAGTCCAACTGCAAAGACTAGAATGGGTCAAGCCCGCAAAACTCGCTCTGGTTGTCAGATCCGCGCATATCGAACCGCCCCTGTAAGCAACAAAAAAGCCACCGGAAATGCCGGTGGCCTTTTTTTGTTCATCAATGTCCGAAGGATCAGTAGCGCGGATCGTCGCTGTTATCTTCCTCTTCATCCTCATCGCTATTGGGAAGGTTGAAGAAGCTGTCGGCATCGACGATCGGCTCTTCTTTCTTCTCTTCCGGGGCGCTGCCCAGCGTGAAGGTTTCCAGCCCTTCAATCGCGGTCGGGATGCGAGGCTCGGCGTCCATCTCAAGCGACTGTTCGGTCGAGACCAGCTTGCGGCGCTCATCATCGCTCATCACGCCACCTTCGGCGGCTTTCTTGGCAGCGGCTTTCTGCACGATCGCATCCAGCTCGGATTGCTTGCAAAGCCCCAGCGCCACCGGGTCGATGGGTTGGATGTTGGAAATGTTCCAATGGGTCCGCTCGCGGATCGCCTGAATGGTCGGCTTGGTGGTGCCGACCAGTTTGGAAATCTGCCCGTCACTCAGTTCGGGGTGGAACTTCACCAGCCACAGGATCGAGGCCGGACGGTCCTGGCGTTTGCTGAGCGGCGTGTAACGCGGGCCACGGCGCTTTTCCTCGCCCGAGGCGGCCGGATTAAACTTGAGCTTGAGCCGGTAGAGAGGGTTCGACTGGGCCTTGTCGATCTCTTCCTGGGTCAGCTGGTTGTTGGCGATCGGATCAAAGCCTTTGACACCGGTAGCCACATCACCATCAGCGATGCCCTGAATTTCCAGCTCGTGCATGCCCACGAAATCCGCGATCTGCTTGAAGCTGATCGTGGTGTTGTCCACCAGCCATACGGCGGTCGCCTTGGCCATCAGGGGTTTCGACATGAGCCTGTCTCCTTAGAATACATCTGTCCCGTCGCCGGAATTCGGCGGCCCAGGTTGCCCTTGGGCAGGTTTCCGTTGTCGGGGAACTTGGCCCGTATATAGTCGCGGTATTGCAATAAGGGAAGAGCCGAATGCGCTGGTTTCTCGTCTGGTGCCTGAGCGCCGTTCCGCTGCTTGCCGAGGGTGAGAAGGCGGGAGAGTTCGACTATTACGTCCTGTCGCTCAGCTGGTCACCGAACTGGTGCGCGCGCGAGGGCGATGCACGTGGGGCCGACCAATGCGACGCCGCACAGGATCATGGCTGGATTCTGCACGGGCTCTGGCCGCAATTTCATGAGGGCTGGCCGTCCTATTGCCGCACCCCGCATGCGCCGCCATCGCGCGGGATGACGCGGGAAATAGCCGATATTCAAGGCAGTTCCGGTTTGGCCTGGCATCAGTGGAAGAAACACGGCACCTGTTCGGGCCTGACTGCGACGCAGTATTTCGATTTGTCCCGGCAGGCTTACGCGTCCGTCACCCGCCCGCCGGTCTTTCGCAAGCTGGATCAATCGGTCACCCTGCCTGCCGCAGTGGTGGAGGAGGCCTTCCTGCAAGCCAACCCGGCGCTGGAGCGTGACATGATCACCATCACCTGCCGCGACGGCTTCATTGAAGAGGCACGCCTGTGCCTGTCGAAATCGCTGGACCCGGTGCCTTGCGGGCGCGACGTAATCCGCGATTGCCGCGCCAAGGACGCGCAGTTCGACCCGATTCGCTAACCTGCAACGCAAAAGGGCACCCATTGGTGTCCTTTCAGGTTTCCTGCGTGCCGACTCAGATCATCTGAAAGACAATCCCCGACAGGATCGCACCCAAGACGCCGAGGCACAGATAGGCGGCAAAGACCCTTGGTTTGACCAGTGACCAGACAGCCGCCATCGCCGGAATGGAACTGACTGCGCCTGCAATCATGAAGGCCATCGCAGCCCCGGCGCTCATCCCCTGCTCCATCAGGCCCGCCAGCAACGGTGGCGCGACGTAGGAGTTGAGATAGGCGGGCATGCCCACAAGCGCTGCGGTGGCAATCGGGATCACACCCTCGCCGCCGACAACCTGCGCGATCAGATCGGCGGGCACGTAGCTGACCAAGAGCGCTTCAAGCACATAGGCCAGCGACAGCCATTTCAGCAGGAACAGCCCGTTGGTGGCGAATTCAGAACGGAACCGCGCCCGACGCTCTGCTGTCTGCCAGAACTGCCAGACAGGGATTTCAGTCTTGTTAGAGCCACATCCGCAGCCAGGTGGCGTGTATGACCGCAGTGGTTGCGCAAAGGCGCCGCTCCGCATCAGGGCCTTGATCGCAAACCCACCGAACAAGCCCAACGCCACCGCTGCAACGGCTTTGCCAATGGCAAAGGGCCAACCCAGCGCCCCCGCCGTGATCAACAGGGTCGGCGGATCGATCAGGGGCGAGCTGAGCCAGAAGGCCATCACAGCAGACAATGGCGCACCCAGCGCCAGCAGACCGGCGATGAAGGGAATAACCTCGCAGGAGCAGAAGGGCGCAAGGCCACCGAACAGAGCCGCCAGCAGGATCATGCGGGTTTCGCGCCCTTCAAAGGCTTTCGCCACCAGCACCTCGGCCCCGGTGGCCTTGAGATAGGCCAGCAGCAGCACCGCAAACAGGATATAGGGCGCCGTATGCGCCAGCGCGCCGATGGCAAATCGGATCACAGTTTCGAAGTTACCGGGGTCCAGAGCCAGAACCGCCAGCAGGATCAGCACAATCAGAGTCCAAGGCGATTTCAGGCGCTGCAGTCTCATGCGTCGCGACGCGCGCGGGTTTTGTGTAAGCTCAACCATCATTTGCCGCCTTCTGCAGATCGTCCGCGCAACATTCTGCAAGAATGAAGTCAGCGAGGTTTCGCAATTGGTCATAGCAGGCTCTGTTTATGGTGTTTCGCCCCATTTTCTTCTGTTCCACCACACCACCTGCGGCCAGAAACTTCAGGTGATGGGCAAGGGTCGACGGCGCGATGCCGGTGCGATCGCGTATTTCGCCCACGGTCAAACCGGCCTCGCCCGCCCGCACCAGGGTCCTGAGCACCTTCAGCCGGGCCTCGGACCCCATGGCTGCAAAACCGGTTGCTGCTGTTTCCCACATTTTTGAATCTCCATTAAACTAGTTTTATAGTTATATTTGACCTGCTCTATCGTCAACCCCCATCACCGGAGGCTTTGAATGGTCGCGTTTTCCTGTAACGTCGCGCATAGATGAGGGGCGGAGGATCAGATGCCGAGCGAAAGACCATTCAAACTCTTGCATTCCGCGTTGCGCATGGACGAAGCGCTGGACGCGCTGAACGCCGCACAGGAGGATCTGGAAAAGACCCGTGGCAAGCTGCAGAAACAGGAAAAGCAGATCACCGAATTGATCACCGCGGCGCTGGGTCAGAAAGCCGTCACCTCAAGCAGCCTGCTGGTCTCGACACGGCACAAGTTCCGGTCCTTGCAACAGACGCTCACGCGATTTCAACGGGTGTTCGAGGACCGGCTTGAAGCGCTGCGCACCCGACTGGACGGGTTCGAGGATATGCTGCGCAAATACACCCATGCGCAGGCCGGGCTGGACATCGAACGCAGCACCCAGCGGCAAATGGCGGCGGCCCTGCAAAAGACCCTGCAGGGCCTGATCAACGAGCGTGTTCAGGCCGTGCCCGCCGACGATACGCTGACCGATTTTGCGCTGCCCGAGGAATCGCACGGGTACATTCCACATCCGCTTGACGGGTTCGTGCGGCAGTTGATCAGCGTTGACGAGATGCTGACCCACGACCCAGATTTCTTTGCCAAAGGGGCGCCCTATCGCCCGGTGTCGTTCCTCGAGATCGGCTGCGCGACCGGGCGCAATCTGCTCGTCACAAAACTGTCCGGGCTGCTAAACGGGTCCAGCTATGCGGGCTTCGACCTGGATCACAACCTGATCCGGCGTGGCCAACAGGCGCTGGGGCTGGAAGAGGAGATCTTTGTCGCCGATGCCTTGACCTTCGATTACGCGCCTTACGACGTTATCTTTTCCTATCGGCCCATCCGCGTGCCCGAAATCCAGCGACAGTTGGAGGAACGGATGGTCGAAACCCTCAAACCCGGTGCCTATGTCATCGCACCGCTGGCGGAGGATCTGGCCTGTTATCCCGACATGGACTGCCTGAACGGGCCGCTTGCGATCTGGAAAAAAAGAAAACCAGCCACCGGTTAGGTCCAGATTGCACCCGCGCTCGGTCCAGTTTAGGGTCGCGCCATGGGGATCGCCGTCGACACATTTTTTTTGAAACCGGATGCGCAGGGCACTTTGCAGGCCCAGATTCAGCAGATGATCGCTGAGGGCATCCTGTTGGGTCGTTTCCGCGTGGGGGAAAAGCTGCCATCCTCGCGCAAGCTGGCCGGGCATCTGGGCGTCAGCCGGATAACGGTGACACTGGCCTATACCGAACTGCTGTCGAACGACTACCTGACCTCGCGGGGGCGGTCTGGGTATTTCGTGTCAGAGAACGCGCCAATCCCGCCCTCTTACGCGCCGCCTGAGCGGACCGAGGAAAATGTGGATTGGGGACGTGCCATCGCGCGGCGCTATTCGGGCGGCGACATGCTGTTGAAACCGCATGACTGGCGCAGCTATTCCTACCCCTTCATCTACGGGCAGACCGACCCGACCCTGTTTGACCATGCCAACTGGCGGCTCTGTGCAGTGCGGGCGTTGGGGCAGAAGGATTTCGCCTCGCTCACCGCCGATTATGCGGATCAGGACGATCCGCTGCTGATCGAGTTCATTGCCCGCCACACGCTGCCTCGGCGCGGCATCACCGCACGCCCCCAGGAAATAATGATCACGCTGGGCGCGCAGAACGCGCTGTGGCTGGCGGCGCAGGTGTTGCTGAACCACCGCCGCCGGGCCGCTGTTGAAAACCCCGGCTATTACGCGCTGACTGAAATGCTCCGGCGTCTGCCCTGTCAAATCACTCCATTGGATGTCGATGCGGACGGGTTGCCACCCGATGCGGTGCCCGACGACACCGATGTGATCTTCACCACGCCCAGCCATCAAAGCCCCACCACCGCCACCATGCCGCTGGAGCGTCGGCGGGCCTTGCTGGCGCGGGCACATGAGATCGACGCGATGATTGTCGAGGATGATTATGATTTCGAGATGGCCTTTGCCGGCGCGCCCTCACCCTCGCTCAAGTCGCTGGATACCGATGGACGGGTGATCTATGTGGGCAGCTTCTCCAAATCTTTGTCACCGGGACTGCGGATCGGTTACATCGTCGGTTCTGAGCCCTTCATCCGCGAGGTGCGCGCCCTGCGGATGCTGACCCTGCGCCACCCGCCGGGGCATATTCAGCGCACTGCGGCCTATTTTCTGTCGCTCGGGCATTACGACACTCAGATCCGCCGGGTCTCTGCCGCACTCAAGCAGCGGCGCGAGGCGATGGAAATGGCCATTGCAGAACACGGTCTGACAATTGCGGGGCGCGGCGTTTATGGCGGGTCGTCCTTGTGGATGAAGGCACCGGACGGCGTGGACAGTTACGAGCTGTCGCGCCGCCTGATCGCGCGCAGCGTGCTGATCGAACCCGGCAAGGTGTTTTTCAGCGGCCCGGATGAGCCAACCGGGTATTACCGGCTGGGATATTCCTCGATCGCGAGGTCCAAAGTGGCCACTGGCATCAGATATATTGCTGAAGCCACAAAAAATGTTGATTTTTGAGACCATTTATATCATTAATTTGCAAAAGTTTACACCTCTGGACCTAACCGGCGATAGGTTCTGGCCCTATTGAGGTTATTCAAGAGGGCTTAGACCCGACGTCAATTCGCGGCGCAATGCCGTTCAATTTCTATGCCATCAGGAGCGCATCCCATGAAAATGACAACCGAAGAAGCCTTCGTGAAAACACTGCAGTCCCACGGGATTGAGCACGCTTTCGGGATCATCGGCTCTGCCATGATGCCGATCTCTGATATCTTTCCTGCTGCTGGCATCAAATTCTGGGATTGCGCGCATGAAGGCTCAGGCGGGATGATGGCCGATGGCTATACCCGCGCCACCGGCAAGGTGTCGATGATGATCGCCCAGAACGGCCCCGGCATCACCAACTTCGTGACCGCCGTCAAAACCGCCTACTGGAACCACACGCCCCTGCTGCTGGTGACCCCGCAGGCCGCCAACAAGACCATCGGTCAGGGTGGATTCCAGGAAGTCGAACAGATGAAACTGTTCGAAGACATGGTCGCCTATCAGGAAGAAGTCCGCGACCCCACACGCGTCGCCGAGGTTCTGGCCCGCGTGATCGCGCAGGCCAAGCGCCTGTCCGCCCCGGCGCAACTGAACATTCCGCGTGATTTCTGGACCCAGGTGATCGACGTTGAAATCCCGCAGCCGATCGAATTCGAACGCTCTCCGGGTGGCGAAAACTCGGTTGCGCAGGCCGCGGCGATCCTCAGCGAAGCCAAGAACCCTGTCATTCTGAACGGTGCCGGCGTTGTTCTGGCGCAGGGCGGTATCGAAGCCTCCAAAGCACTGGCCGAGCGTCTTACTGCACCGGTCTGCGTTGGCTATCAGCACAATGACGCTTTCCCGGGCAACCATCCGCTGTTCGCGGGCCCGCTGGGCTATAACGGCTCGAAAGCGGGTATGGAGCTGATCAAGGAAGCGGATGTGGTCCTGTGCCTCGGCACCCGCCTGAACCCGTTCTCGACCCTGCCCGGTTATGGCATCGAATACTGGCCCGCCGACGCGACGATCATCCAGGTCGACATCAACCCCGACCGCATCGGCCTGACCAAGAAGGTCACTGTCGGTATCGTCGGGGACGCCGCCAAGGTGGCCAACGGCATTCTGGCGCAGCTGTCCGACACGGCAGGCGATGCCGGTCGCGAAGAGCGTAAAGCCAATATCGCGCAGAAGAAATCCGCCTGGGCGCAGGAGCTGACCTCGCTGACCCATGAGCAGGACGATCCGGGCACCAACTGGAACGAGCGCGCGCGTGACGCCAAGCCCGACTGGATGAGCCCCCGCATGGCATGGCGCGCGATCCAGGCCGCACTGCCGAAAGAGGCGATCATCTCGTCCGATATCGGCAACAACTGTGCCATCGGCAACGCCTACCCCGCGTTCGAGGAAGGCCGCAAATACCTCGCCCCCGGCCTGTTCGGTCCCTGCGGCTACGGTCTGCCCGCCATCGTTGGCGCCAAGATCGGCCAGCCTGACGTTCCGGTTGTGGGCTTTGCCGGTGACGGTGCCTTCGGGATCGCGGTCAACGAGCTGACCGCGATCGGTCGCGGCGACTGGCCCGCGATCACGCAGATCGTGTTCCGCAACTATCAGTGGGGTGCGGAAAAGCGGAACTCGACCCTGTGGTTTGATGACAACTTCGTCGGCACCGAGCTGGACACCGAAGTGTCCTATGCCGGGATCGCGCAGGCCTGCGGCCTGAAAGGTGTCGTGGCCCGGACGCAGGACGAACTGACCGCCGCCCTGAATCAGGCGATCATCGATCAGAAAAACGGTATCACCACCCTGATCGAAGCCATGATAAACCAGGAGCTGGGCGATCCGTTCCGCCGCGATGCGATGAAGAAACCGGTACGTGTGGCCGGAATCGACGCCGCAGACATGCAGCCGCAGGCCGGATCGTAAACGCGTGCAACCGTTACGCACAATTCTCGGGGCTGCAAGCAGCTCCGACAAGATCATCGCCCTCTCTGAGGGCGATGATCCGCGTGTGGTGGAAGGCGCGATGAAAGCCCGCGCAGAGGGTATCGCCCGGATCATCTTGGTGGGAGAGCAGGACAAGGTCACCGCCCTGCTTGCCGCACAGGGAGGGGCGGATCTGGACGGTATCGATATCCACGATCCCGCAAACTCCCCTCATGCCGACGCCTTTGCGCAAGCGCTTTTTGAGCTGCGCCAGCACAAGGGCATGACACTGGATCAGGCACGGGTGCAGGTCACCCAGAGGCTGGTTTACGCCGCGATGCTGGTGCGTCAGGGACTGGCCGACGGCACCGTTGGTGGCGCGGTCGAGACCACGTCAAGCACGGTTCGCGCAGCGCTGCAAATCATCGGCAAGGCACCGGACGCAGCCATGGTGTCCAGCTTCTTCCTGATGCTCTACTGCAAGGATCATCACGAGGTCAAAGGCGCCCATATCTTTGCCGATTGCGGATTGGTCGTTGACCCGGATGCGGCTCAGATGTCCGAAATCGCCCGCAGCTCTGCCGCCTCTTACGCGGCGTTGACGGGCGAAGTGCCACGGGTTGCGATGCTGTCCTTTTCCACGGCAGGCAGCGCGGATCATCCCCGCGTATCCAAGGTGGTCGAGGCGACAAATCTTGCCAAAGCTGCCGACCCAAACCTGCTCATCGACGGCGAGTTGCAATTCGACGCCGCCTTCGTGCCCGAGGTTGCGGCCAAGAAGGCCTCCGACTCTCCGCTTGCAGGGCAGGCGAATGTATTTGTGTTCCCCAATCTGGATGCCGGAAACCTTGGCTACAAGATCGCGCAGCGCATTGGTGGCGTCGAGGCGATCGGGCCTGTCCTTCAGGGGCTTGCGAAACCGGCGAATGACCTTTCGCGCGGGTGCTCAGCCGAAGATGTGCTTCACATGATCGCCGTCACGGTGGTTCAGGCAGGACACGCCCAAACTTAGAACAAAAGCAAATTCTGAACGGCAAAACGAAAAAAATGTTCCTGAATTCGCACGGATGTGGGAAGGATCGAACTGAAACCGACAGGGGCCGATATGAACCAGCCGAAAATCGATACCTCGCCCGCCGTGTCCGACGAGGTGCGCAAAACGACCTGCTACATGTGCGCCTGCCGGTGTGGCATCAACGTCCACATGAAAGACGGCAAGGTTGCCTATATCGAAGGCAATCGGGATCACCCGGTGAACAAGGGCGTCTTGTGCGCCAAGGGTTCGGCGGGGATCATGCAGGTCAATGCGCCCTCGCGTCTGAAGGCGCCGCTGAAACGGGTCGGCCCGCGCGGGTCTGGAGAGTTCGAAGAGATCAGCTGGGACGAGGCGCTGGACATCGCCGCCGGTTGGCTGGAGCCGATCCGCAAGGATGACCCCTCGAAACTGGCCTTTTTCACCGGTCGCGATCAGTCGCAGAGCTTCACCAGTTTCTGGGCGCAAAACTTCGGCACCCCGAACTACGCCGCCCATGGCGGTTTCTGCTCGGTCAACATGGCGGCGGCTGGCATCTACACGATGGGCGGCGCCTTCTGGGAATTCGGCCAGCCGGATTGGGAGCATACCAAACTGTTCATGCTGTTCGGCGTCGCCGAAGACCATGACAGCAACCCGATCAAGATGGGTATTGGTAAGATCAAGGCCCGTGGCGCGCGCGTGATCGGGGTGAACCCGATCCGCTCGGGCTATAATGCGGTGGCCGATGACTGGGTGGGCATCACGCCGGGCACCGACGGCTTGTTCATCCTGGCGCTGGTGCATGTGCTGATGAAAGCGGGCAAGATCGACCTCGATTACCTCAGCCGCTACACCAACGCGCCAGTACTGGTAAACGCCTCGGAAGGCCCGGAACAGGGTCTGTTTTTGCGCGACGGCGATGGCAAACCGCTGGTCATCGACCGCAATACCGGCAAACCGACCGCCTTCGACAAGAAAGGCGTGCGTCCGGACCTGTCGGCCACCTATGAGAAGGACGGCGTGACCCATCGCCCGGTCTTCCACCAGATGGCAGAACGCTACCTCAGCGACGAATACGCGCCCGAGGCGGTTGCCGAGCGCTGCGGCATCCCGGCAGGCAAGATCCGCGCGATCGCCGCCGAACTGGCCCGCGTCGCCTTTGACGAAGCGTTCGAGTTGGACAAGGAATGGACCGATTTCCGGGGCGAGACGCATTCCAAGATGATCGGCCGTCCCGTCTCGATGCACTCCATGCGCGGCATCTCGGCCCATGCCAACGGGTTCCAGACCTGCCGCGCCCTGCATGTGCTGCAGATTCTGCTGGGCACGGTCGAGGTGCCCGGCGGCTTCCGCTTTAAACCGCCCTATCCCAAACCGGTCGAGGCGCATCCGGTGCCCCATGTGGGCGTGACCCCTAACCAGCCGCTGGACGGCCCGCATCTGGGTTTCGTGCGCGGGCCCGAGCATCTGGCACTGAAAAAGGATGGCAGCCCGGCGCGGATCGACAAGGCGTTCACCTGGGAAAACCCGATGTCCAGCCACGGGCTGATGCATATGGTGATCTCAAACGCGCATGCGGGCGATCCATACAAGATCGACACGCTGTTCATGTATATGGCCAACATGTCGTGGAACTCGACCATGAACACCAAGGGTGTCATGGAGATGCTGACCGACAAGGATGAGAATGGCGAGTATGTGATCCCCCGGATCATCTATTCCGACGCCTATTCGTCCGAGATGGTGGCTTATGCCGATCTGATCCTGCCTGACACAACCTATCTGGAGCGCCACGACTGTATCTCGCTGCTCGACCGCCCGATCTGCGAGGCGGACGCGGCGGCGGATGCGATCAGATGGCCCGTGATAGAGCCTGATCGCGATGTGCGCGGCTTCCAGACCGTGCTGGTGCAACTGGCCAACAAGATGGGTCTACCCGGCTTCACCAATGAGGACGGTTCGGCCAAATACACCGATTACGCCGACTACATCGTCAATCATGAACGCAAGCCGGGCATCGGGCCGCTGGCCGGGTTTCGGGGCGAGAACGGCGATCAGGAAGGGCGCGGCGCGGTCAATCCGGACCAGATGGACCGCTATATCGAAAACGGCAGCTTCTACGTCTCGCATATCCCCGATGGCGCAGATTACTACAAGCCGTGGAACAGCGCCTATCAGGACTGGGCGGTGGGCATGGGCATCTATGACAGCCCGCAGCCCTACCTGTTTCAGCTTTATGTAGAGCCTATGCGCAAGTTCCAACTGGCCGCTGAGGGGCATGGTGAGCGCCAACCCCCCGATCACTTGCGCGATCGCATCAAGGAACAGCTGGACCCGCTGCCGATCTGGTATGAAACAGATCAGGCTGGCAATGAAGGCTATACTGTCAACGCGCTGACACAGCGGCCGATGGCGATGTATCACTCCTGGGGCACCCAGAACGCCTGGCTGCGGCAGTTGCATGGGCGCAACCCGCTTTACGTGCCGACCAAGCTGATGCACAAACACGGGCTGAGTGACGGCGACTGGGCGCGAGTGTCTTCCTCGCATGGTGCCATCACCGTACCGGTGATGGAGATGGCTTCGCTCAACGAAAACACCGTCTGGACCTGGAACGCCATCGGCAAGCGCAAGGGGGCATGGGCGCTTTCCGACGACGCACCAGAGGCCACCAAAGGCTTCCTGCTCAACCATCTGATCCACGAATTGCTGCCGCCCAAGGGCGACGGGCTGCGCTGGGCCAATTCCGACCCGGTCACCGGGCAGGCCGCGTGGTTCGATCTGAAGGTAAAGATCGAAAAGTCTGCGGCACCAAGCGACGCGCAGAGCCAGCCGGAATTTGCGCCGATCAAGTCTCCGGTTGGTCAGGGGCCAGACGCGCTGGCCTGGAAAGTCGCGAAATGAGGCAGCACCGGATCACCGGGCATGGGGGCGTCGGGCTTGAGGTCTTTGACCTCGGCCCCGAAGACGCGCCGCCGATCCTGTTGATACATGGCTGGTCGCAGCATCACCTGAGTTGGGAGCGACAGTACCCTCTGGCGGATGAATTCCGGCTGATCATGCCGGACCTGCGCGGCCACGGGGCGTCGGACAAACCGGATGAACCCGAGGCCTACGACAATTCGACCCCATGGGCAGGCGATATAGCCGCCATAATCGAGAGCCTCGCGCTTGATCATCCAGTTCTGATTGGCTGGTCGATGGGTGGGACCGTTTCATGCGACTATATCCGGTGCTTTGGCGACGACGCGCTGTCCGGTTT
The DNA here is from genome assembly GCF_041537905.1 of Ruegeria jejuensis. Lineage (NCBI taxonomy): Bacteria > Pseudomonadati > Pseudomonadota > Alphaproteobacteria > Rhodobacterales > Roseobacteraceae > Ruegeria > Ruegeria jejuensis. The sequence goes on from NZ_JBGRUO010000001.1 coordinate 352,873, forward strand.
CGGCCTTATCGGCTCCTTCGTGGGGACCGGCGCGCATATGGCGCCCGAGGCGCGCGAAGCGAGAGCGCATGACATTGGCGTGCAGGCCAAGGGGATGCTGTCCGAAGATCAAGCCGACAACCTCGCGGACACATTGAGCTTTGTTAGAGCCTGTTTTCATCATCAACCCGATCCTGATGATCTGGCCCGGATGGTGGGATACAACATGCTCTGCCCGCCACATGTTCGCGCGGCATCGCGCCAGCGCAGCGAGGATTACCGGGCTGACGTGGCCAAAATCAGCAAACCCGCGCTGGTGCTGTGCGGTGCCCATGATCGCCCCGCGCCTCCGGCGGCAAGTGCCGACGCCGCTCGCGTGCTTCCGGGCGCGCGGGCCATCACCTACGAAGATTGCGGGCACAGCCCGTTCTGGGAAGAGCCTGATCGGTTCAACGCCGACATCGCGGCTTTTGCCCGAAACTGTTTCAACACGGAGCCAGGCACATGACCGAGCTACCCACCACGACCGAGCGCAAGATGGGCCTGGTCATCGACCTGGACACCTGCGTCGGCTGCCATGCCTGCGTGATTTCCTGCAAAGGCTGGAACACCGAGAATTACGGCGCGCCGCTCAGCGATCAAAACCCCTATGGCGCCGATCCCTCGGGCACCTTCCTGAACCGGGTGCATTCCTATGAGGTGCAGCCGGAGACCGGCCCGGCGCAGTTGATCCATTTCCCGAAATCCTGCCTGCATTGCGAGGATGCGCCCTGCGTCACCGTCTGCCCCACCGGGGCCAGCTACAAGCGGGTCGAGGATGGGATCGTGCTGGTCAATGAAAGCGACTGCATCGGCTGCGGTCTTTGCGCCTGGGCTTGTCCCTATGGCGCGCGCGAGCTGGATCAGGCCGAGGGCGTGATGAAGAAATGCACGCTATGTGTCGACCGCATCTACAACGAAAACCTACCCGAGGAAGACCGCGTGCCGTCTTGCGTGCGTACCTGCCCGGCGGGTGCGCGGCATTTCGGTGACTTCGCCGACCCCGACAGCAATGTCAGCAAGCTGACCGCCGAACGTGGCGGCATGGACCTGATGCCTGAAATGGACACCAAGCCGGTGAACAAATACCTGCCCCCGCGCCCCAAGGACCAGATCGACGAGCAGATCGACATTCTTGCCCCGCTGCTGGCCCCGGTTGCCGAAGAGGCGGGTGGGTTCCTCGGCTGGCTGGACAAAGCGCTCGATAAAATGCCCGGAGGATCCCGCTGATGCATCCTGCACCATCCGTAATTGTCTTCACTACCCTCTCGGGTCTGGGGTTCGGCCTGTTGTTCTTTCTGGGCTTGGGCCTGCCGGACGTCACCGGCTGGGTCGCCTTTACCTTCTTTGCCATCGCCTACGCGCTGGCGGTTGGCGGGCTGATGGCCTCAACCTTCCACCTCGGGCATCCCGAGCGCGCGCTGAAAGCGTTCACGCAATGGAAGTCCAGCTGGCTCAGCCGCGAGGGCTGGTGCGCGGTGATCGCGCTGGTTCTGATGGGACTCTACGCGCTGGGCGTGGTGTTTCTGGGCCAAAGATGGGGGTTTCTGGGCCTATTAGGCTCTGTTTTTTCCCTTCTGACCGTCTTTACCACTTCAATGATCTATACCCAGCTCAAGACGATCCCGCGCTGGAATATGAAGCTGACACCGGCCGTGTTCCTGTCCTTCAGCCTGGCGGGCGGGGCCTTGCTGGCCGGGCAGGTCGGGGCCGCGCTGCCCCTGCTGCTGGTCGCGGCTTTGGTGCAGTTGGGCTATTGGCAGATGGGCGATCGGGCGCTTGCGCATTCAGGCACGGATCTGGGCACTGCAACCGGTCTCGGCGCGCGCGGCAGCGTCCGCGCGTTTGAGCCGCCCCATACCGGCACCAACTATCTGCTGCGTGAATTCGTGCATGTGGTGGGCCGCAAGCATAGTGACAAACTGCGCATCATCGCCTTTGGCCTAGCCTTTGTGGTACCGGCGATATTGCTGCTGCTGCCCTTCGGCCACCTGTTCGCGCTGATTGCGGTCCTGTCTCATCTGGCAGGCGTCGCCACCTCGCGCTGGCTTTTCTTTGCCCAGGCCGAGCACGTCGTCGGTCTGTATTACGGCAAGAGATGAGAACACGTGAGAGGGGGTCAGCCCCCTCTCGACCTTATGGGCCTTAGATCAGGCCCGCGTGTTTCATGGCCGCGTCGATGGCATCCTTGGTGCCGTCTTCGAGGCAGGTGAGCGGCAGCCGCACCTCTTCTGAACAAAGATCCAGCTTGCTCATGGCGTATTTTGCGCCAACCAAACCGGGCTCCATGAAGATCGCTTCGTGCAGAGGCATCAGCTTGTCCTGATAGTCGAGCGCCGCCGCATAGTCGCCGCGCAGCGTGGCCTGCTGGAATTCGGCACAAAGGCGCGGTGCGACATTTGCGGTGACCGAAATACAGCCGACACCGCCATGGGCGTTGAAGCCCAGCGCGGTGGCATCCTCGCCCGAGAGCTGGATGAAATCCTTGCCGCAGCTTGCGCGCTGCTGGCTGACGCGGGCCAGATCACCGGTTGCGTCCTTGACGCCGACGATGCGGGGCAGTTGCGACAACGCGCCCATAGTTTCGGGCGTCATGTCGACAATCGAGCGGCCGGGAATGTTGTAGATGATGATCGGCACATCGGCGCAATCATGCAGGGCGGTATAATGCGCAACCATGCCCCGTTGGGTCGGTTTGTTGTAGTAGGGCGTGACCACAAGCGCCGCATCCGCGCCGATGCGGGCGGCAAATTCGACAAAGCGGATCGCTTCGATCGTGTTGTTCGATCCCGCCCCCGCAATCACCGGCACCCGGCCCGCAGCTGTTTTGACAACCTCTTCGATCACGGCCTCATGCTCGTCATGGCTCAGCGTTGGGCTTTCGCCGGTGGTGCCCACGGGCACCAGACCGGTCGATCCCTCGCTGATATGCCACTCGACCAGACGTTTGAGCGTTTCCAGATCGAGCTCGCCGTTGCGGAACGGGGTGACGAGGGCAGGCATTGAGCCTTTGAACATGGAACGCTCCCTAGAATTCGGTCACGACGCACGGAATGCGCGCCAATCAAGCGCACCGGCACAAATGTGAGTTGATCCCGGCGGCGCACGGCTTATCGTGAAAGGCTCTAGCCTTGGTTTGCCGGGAAATGCAAGTGATCTCACGCGTTCTATCCGCTCTTGTCGTCCTAATTGGTGTTGGTTTCTGGGCGTCCGCCCCCGCAGGGGCCGATCCGGCCGGGGATTTGCGTGCCGGTTTGGCGCAAATGCGCAAAGGCGACTGGAACGAAGCCCTGCGGGTTTCGGGCCGGCGCGGCTCGGTATCGCGGGACGTCATCGTCTGGCATTGGCTGCGCAACGGGTTTGGCAGTTCGGGCGATGTGCTGGTGTTTCTGGACCGGCGCGCCGATTGGCCGGGGCTGGATTGGCTGCGCCGCAAGAGCGAGCCGAGCTTCACCAATGCCGATCCCGACCGGGTGTTGAGTTTCTATGCAGGCAAACCGCCCCAGACCGCCGAAGGCGCGTTGAACTATGTCGTGGCGCTGAAATCGACGGGGCATCAGGGCGATGCCGAGGCGGAACTGGTAAAGGCCTGGCGCACTATGCCGATGGGCAGCGGGTTGCAGAAGAATTATCTGGAGAATTTCAGCCGATTGCTGAAGCCGCATCATGCCGCCCGGCTCGACCGGATGTTGTGGGACGGGCATATGGTCAGCGCCAAACAGATGCTACCGCTGGTCAGTTCGGGCCAGCAAAAGCTGGCCGAAGCCCGGATCGCCCTGCGCGGCATGGCACCGGGTGTGGATAGCAAGATCAAGGCGATCCCCGCTGCGCTGATGGACTCTCCTGGCCTCGCCTATGAGCGGTTTGTTTGGCGAGATCGCAAGGAACTGGACGACAGCGCCATCGATCTGATGCTGGAGCGTTCCTCAAGCGCGGAGGCGCTGGGAGAGCCCGATCAATGGGCTGAACGCCGCCGCCGCCTGACCCGGCTGGAAATGCGCAATGGAGACCCTAAAAAGGCCTATCGCATGGCCGCGCGCCATCACATGACGCCGGATATGGGCTATGCCTATGCCGATCTGGAATGGCTTGCGGGCTATATCGCGCTGCGTCGCCTGAACGATCCCAACACCGCTGCGCAGCATTTCGAGCGTTTCGATGCGGCGATCCAATCCCCGATCTCGAAAGGGCGTGCGGGCTATTGGAAGGGGCGGGCCTATGCGGCGGCGGGTGATGCGGACAAGGCGCATGAGGCCTATGCGATGGGCGCGGACTACCAGACCTCGTTCTATGGGCTTTTGGCCGCAGAACAGATCGGGCGGCCCTTCGATGCGCATCTGGCCAGCCCGCCCGTTCATCCGCCCTGGCAGGACGCCGCATTCACCAATTCCAGCGTGCTGGAGGCGGGCCTGCTGCTGCAACAGATCGGCGAGCGGGATTTGTCGGAACGTTTCCTGACCCACCTGGCCGAGAGCCTGGATTCCGTGCAAGCCGCGCAGTTGGGCGAGATGGCCATCGACAAGGGCGAATCTCATCTGGCGGTGATGATCTCGAAACGTGCCGCCCGCACCGGTCAGGTGCTGCATGCGGCGTACTACCCGGTGCACCCGGTCGCCAAGCTGAACCTGCCGATGGCAAAGGAAATGACCCTGGCCATCGCCCGGCGCGAGAGCGAGTTCGATCCGGTGGTGATCAGCGGCGCAGGCGCGCGCGGGCTGATGCAGGTGATGCCTGCGACGGCGAAACTGGTGGCCAAGGATCTGGGCGTTCTGGGCGGGCACAGGACCGACCGGCTGACCTCGGACTGGAAGTACAATGCCAAGCTGGGCGCAAACTACCTTGCGGGTCTCGCCGGCGATTTCAACGGCAACGTGGTGATGATGGCCGCCGGGTATAATGCCGGGCCTCGCCGCCCGATTTCGTGGATGCAGCGCTTCGGCGATCCGCGCCGCAGTGCGGTGGACATGGTCGACTGGATCGAGCACATCCCCTTCAAGGAAACCCGGAATTACGTGATGCGCGTCACCGAAAGCCTGCCGGTTTACCGCGCACGGCTGGGGCAAGATCCGCTGCCGGTGCCCTTTTCGACAGAGCTATCGGGATCGACCCTGAGCGCGTTCGCGCCATAAGGTGAACAGCCCCGCCGCAACGATCAGTGACGCACCGACCACAACGGATGTTCTGAGGTGCTCGCTGAACACGACGATGCCGAGGATCGCGCTCCAGAGCAGGTGGAAATAGGCGAAGGGCTGCACCGCGCTGGCTTCGGCCATCTCGTAGCATTTGATCAGCACCCAATGGCCCAGGACGCCGCTGACACACAGCGCGGCCATCCAGCCCCAGTCCGGCGGGCTCATCGGTTGCCAGAACCAGAGCCCGATACAGGTCATCGCGGCTGCCCCTGCGACACCGGTCCAGAAAAAGCTGGTCTCGGCACTGTCGCGGCGGGCGGCATAGCGGGTCAGCAAACCGTAAAGCGCAAACAACAGGGCCGAGATCAATGGGATCACTGCCCAGATGTTAAAAACACCCCGCCCCGGTTGCAGGATGATCAGCACGCCGATGCAGCCGACAACAATCGCCATCCAGCGCCGCCAACCGACCTTTTCGCCCAGAATAGGTCCACTTAGAGCCGCAATGATCAACGGATAACAGATGAAGACGGCCATGCTGTCGATCAGGCCCAGAATGGTGAAGCCGTAAACCGCAACACAAACCTCGGTGGCCAGAAGCAGCCCGCGCAGGATCTGCAAACCCAGCTGATCGGTGCGCGCCGCTTGCCGCAGCCCACCAGACCGGCGCGTTGCAAGCGCCACCACAAAGGCGGCAAAAAACCAGTAGCGGATCATCACCACCATGTATGTGTTGTAGGCCCCAGCCAGATGGCGCGAGATGCCGTCCTGCAAGGCAAAGATCACCGTCGCCGCGAGCATCAGCGCGATACCTGCAGGAATGTTGTTCTGCTGGCTCACGCTTTCACCGCGCGGGTCATGTGCCGCTTGCGGCCATAGCCGGGGCTGCGGGTGACGGAGAAGCCTGCCGCCTCCAGCCCCCGTCGCACGAAACCGGCCGCCGTATAGGTCGCCGCTGTTCCGCCTTGCCCCGTATGTGCTGCCACCTCTGCCATCAACTCCGGCTGCCACAGCTCGGGATTACGTGCTGGCGAGAAGCCATCGAGGAACCAGGCATCCGCCTGCCCATCCCAAGCGCCAAGCGTTTCGCGCGCATCGCCGTGAATGACGCTTAGATGAAGATTGTCCAAATCGCAGGACTGTCCGTCCCAACCGCTTAGAAACCGATCCCCCCAAGGCGCAAGCTCAGGGAAGGCGGCCAAGGCGCGGGCCATTTCATCCTGCGCCATCGGGAATGCCTCGAAACTGGTGAAGCGCAGCGGCGTGGTCTGCCCGCTACGCTCCCATTCGGCCCAGACGGTCAGCATGTTCAGGCCGGTCCCAAAACCCAACTCAGCAATGTGAAAGCCCTCGGCGAACCGCCCCGGCAGATCATTGCCCGCCAGAAACACGTGGCGTGTCTCTTCCAACCCGTTCTGGAGCGAGAAATAGGGGTCGTCGAACCGGTCCGACACCGGTACTCCGGCCTCGGTCCAGCTGAGTTCGGCGCGTTGGTCGCTCATGCCCTGATCCACCCGTTTTCCCAAGCACCGCCTGATCCGAAACCGTTTCACACTTGTCGGATTGCGCTCTAGAGATATCCGCAACGGCGCGACACTGAAGAAAGGCAGCAATCTTGGCAAGCATCGATATCACCATTCGCGGAGCGGGCATATTCGGGCTCTCGATCGCGTGGGTTTGCGCCCGGCGCGGCGCGAAGGTGCAGGTGGTGGACCCGAACGGCCCAGGTGCGGGATCGTCCGGCGGTCTGGTCGGCGCTTTGGCCCCACATGTGCCGGAAAACTGGAATGCCAAGAAGGCCTTTCAGTTTGACAGCCTCATGCTGGCCGAACCGTTCTGGCGGGATGTTGAGGCCGCGGGCGGCGTCTCACCCGGTTATGCGCGGCTGGGGCGATTGCAGCCGATCCTCGACGACAAGGCGCTGCATCTGGCGCGCGCGCGTGAGGTTTCGGCCCGGTCGCTTTGGCAAGGCGCGGCGGACTGGTCGGTGCGCCCGTCAGCCGAGGTTGGAAACTGGGCCCCGGCATCACCCACCGGCTACGTGATCCACGACACGCTGACTGCGCGCATGCATCCACGTCGCGCCTGCGCCGCGCTGAGTGCGGCGCTGACGACCTTGGGAACGCAGATTGTGCGCGAGGCGGAAGATGCCGGGCAAGTTCTGCACGCCACCGGTGTGCATGATCTGGCGGAGCTGAGCCGGGCCTTTGGCAAGACAGTGGGTAACGGCGTCAAAGGTCAGGCTGCTCTGCTGCGGTTCAACGCGGGCGAGGTTCCACAGATCTTTGCCGATGCGGTGCATATCGTGCCCCATGCGGATGGCACGGTCGCCATCGGCTCGACCTCGGAACGGGACTATAGCGACCCTAACACTACCGATTCTGTACTGGACGATGTTCTGGACCGAGCCACGCGCGCCCTGCCCGTGTTGCACGGTGCCGAGGTGATCGAGCGTTGGGCCGGGGTACGGCCCCGGTCACGCAGCCGCGCGCCGATGCTGGGCGACCACCCGCTGCATCCCGGCCAGTTCATCGCGAATGGCGGCTTCAAGATCGGCTTTGGCATGGCCCCGAAGATCGCACAGGTGATGGCCGATCTGATGCTGGAAGGCAGGGATGAGATTCCCGAGGATTTCAGGCCTGAGAAATCGCTTTGAACTGCGCCTCCATACACAGGCGCCCATCCGGGCCACGCACCCATAGGGCCTGATCCTTGAGGCACAATTCAGCTGTTTCCGTATGGGTCAGCGGTGCGGTGGCGCGAAAGCCGAAACGCGCCAGCGGCCCGCAAAGATCCTGCGCGAACAGCATCAGCAACTGCGCCAGCAGCGGCCCATGCACCACCAGCCCGGCATACCCTTCGACCTCACGGGCGTAGTCCAGATCATAGTGGATGCGGTGGCCGTTGAAGGTCAGCGCCGAGTATCGGAACAAGAGCGTGCTATCGAACTGGAAGATGCGCCTTTCGGCCTCATCGGTGCGCGCGACGGGCGGCGCGGGGGGCGACGCTCCCGGCGCAGGGTCTTCGCGATAGACCAGATCCTGCCACTCCGTTACGCAGAGCCGCCCGCCCTGATGATAATCGTGCCGCAAGGTGACGAACCCCAACGGGCCGGAACGGCCATGTTTCGTGCTCGACACTTCCAGAACCGAGCGCCGCTCGGCGTCTTGTCCGGCCAGAAGCGGATGGTGGAAGGTCAGCCGACCACCAGCCCACATCCGGCGCGGCAGGCCCATATCCGGGATCAACCCGCCCTGTCCCACGCGCGGATGGCCGTCGCGGCCCAAAGCCTCCGGCGGCTGAGGAGACCAGAAATAGAGGTGATGAAAGAACGGCGGCAAGGGATCGCCCGGTGCGACGCTCTCCGACCGGCCTAGAGTGATCAACCCCGCCGCCGCGCGGGCGGGGTCAAGCGGATCGTTATGGGTCTCGGGAGACAGCATTTTCAGAGCCTAATAAGGCGAATTAGGCGATCTGAGCACGCAGCTTCTCCATCAGTGCCTGCAACGACTGTTCATAACGTTCATTCTTCAACCGGCCATCGTCGTGAAACTCGGCCGAGCTACTGGCCACATGGACCTCTGGGCCGGTGATCAGGCGGGGCTGGAACGGCACCAGAAAGGTTCGCAGGATCATCTGCGACCGCTCGCCGCCCGCGCGGCCTGCGGCGGCGGACATCACGGCGACCGGCTTGTCGGCCCAGGGATTGCCCTTGGTGCGGCTCACCCAGTCCAGCGCGTTTTTCAGCACGCCAGAGGGGCCCTTGTTGTATTCCGGGGTCGAGATGACGATGGCATGGGCCTGTGCAATCTGATCGGTCAGCACCTGCACCGCTTCGGGGATGCCTGCGTCGGCTTCCACATCGCCATCATAAAGCGGCAAGTTCAGGTCAGCTTCGATGAACTCGGAGGGGCCAAACAACCGCGCCGCCTCGCGCATGAGCTTGCGATTGGTGGCTTCGCGTCGCAGCGATCCGGAAATACCAACAAGAACGGGGGTCGACATGCAATTCCTCCATCAGATGCGTTTGCCCTGATCTAGCGCGAGAACGGGCAAGGCCAAAGCCCTGCCCGCGCGCATCAGGTGTTGAGAATTGCAGAGCCGCGATCAGGAATTGCGCGGAATGATATAGATCTCGACCCGCCGGTTCTGCGCCTTACCTGCCGTGGTCAGATTCGAGGCGATGGGCACCTCTTCGCCGCGACCGATGATGGTGATCCGGTCATAGGTCACGCCGCCCGCCTGCAGGATGTCAGCCACCGAGTTGGCGCGCCGCTCGGACAGGTTCAGGTTATACCCGGCATCGCCATCGCTGTCGGTATGACCGACGACCTGAATGGTCGAATCCGGGTAGCGCAGCAGGTTCTGTGCCACCTTGTTCACCTCGCTCCGCAAGGCGGGACGCACGGTGGCGCTGTCAGTGTCGAAGGTGATGTCGCTGGGCAGCGAGACCAGCAGGCGATCACCCTGATTGACGATGGTGATGCCGTCATTGGCCAGTTGCTGGCGCAGCTCGGCGGCCTGTTTGTCCAATTGGTTACCGGCGATGCCACCGGCTGCCGCACCAATCGCGGCCCCGGCCAATGCGCCAAGACCCGGATCGGAATCATTGGCGATCGCGCCGACACCCGCACCAACCAGCCCACCGATCAGGGCGCCCTGCTTGGTGTTCTTGTTCGGATCGGTCTGCGAGGCCAGCGTTGCCGGATCGGTACAGGCACTCAGGGCAACAAGGGCGACAGCTGCGGTAATCTTTACGCTTTTCATGGGAACGGTCACTTTCTGCTCGGTGCGCCGCTTGTCGGCGCGGGACTATGTTTCTGCCATGTTATATCACGCCGAACCGCAACCGGCTCAAGCGCAATGGGACAATCATCGGCAGATAGCCGCGCAATTCAACATCATTCTTGCGTGATCGTCGGATAGCGGCCAACACCGATCAGATTGACCGGGTGCTGGTTTCGCGGATTGATACAGTTGAGACCATCAAGGGAGACGCAAGGATGTCACACGCCAAGAGCGCCGCGCAGAGCGAGGCCCGCGCCTTCCGCCTGAGTATGGTCGCGAACCTGCTGATGGGGGCAGCCGGGGTCGTCGTGGCGGTGCTGTCAAACTCGCAGGCCATTCTGGTGGACGGGCTGTTTTCGCTGGTGGGCTTTGTGGCGGGCTATTTTGCCCTGCGCATCCGCAAACGCGTCAACGCCATCCCCGACCGACACCGCCCCTGGGGCTATGCGGCGGATGAGGCGATCTTTACCACTTTCCGTGCCCTGTCCCTGCTGGGCGTGGTGATCTTCGCCATCCTCGGGGCCGCGACGCGTATCTATGCCTACCTGATGGGCAAACCTATTCCCGAGGTCCAGATGGGGCCAGTCATCATCTATTTCCTGGGGATTAGTGCCACATGTCTGGCGCTCTGGGCGTTTCACTACATGGCCTGGCGCAAAGGCGGGAAGGTCAGCGGCATGCTGCGGATCGAGGCCAGTTCCGCCGCCTTTGACGGGGCGGTCACCATGGTGGCCGGGATCGGCCTGATCGGTGTTTACTATTTGCGTGACAGCGTGCTCGCCCCCGTCACGCCGATCGGGGATTCACTGATCGTCATTGTGTTATGCGGCTTTGCGATTGGCACCTATTGGACCAGCTTCACCAGCGGGCTGGCCGAGCTGGCCGGGGCCACTGCCCCGCCCTCCGAACTGGTCAAGGCGCGCCGGGCCTTGCGCGAGGTCTTCGCGGACTGGCCGGGCAAGGTGGTCGATCTGGCTCTAAGCAAGCTGGGCCGCTCTTATCAGGTGGCGATCTACCTGACACCGGCGCGCGCCTTGACCGGGGCTGAGGTCGACCGGCTGACCCATCAGGCCACACGTGCGCTGGCCCCGGTGCTGGATCGCTCGGACGTATTTGTGATCATCTCGGATCATGGCCGCCACCTGCCGGAACCGGACCCGCCCACGCCGGATCGGCCCGGTTGAGTTCGGGGCCAAAACACCCTATCTCGGGCCGGGTATGTAACGAAGGACCTGCCGGTGGCAAATCATCTCTATAAAAACGATCTGCCCGATGGGCTGGACCTTGGGCCAGTGGTGGCCATCGACTGTGAAACCATGGGGCTGAACCCGCATCGCGACAGGCTCTGCGTGATTCAGATGTCGGGCGGCGACGGCAACGCGCATATCATCCAGGTCGAGAAGGGCCAGACCGAGGCCCCCAATCTCTGCGCCATGCTTACCGACCCGAATGTGCTGAAACTGTTTCACTTCGGGCGGTTCGACGTTGCCGCGATGTATCACGCCTTTGGTGCGCTGGCCGCGCCTGTCTATTGCACCAAGATCGCCAGCCGTCTGGTGCGTACCTACACTGACCGGCACGGGCTCAAGAACCTGTGTCAGGAGCTACTCAGCATCGATATCTCGAAGCAACAGCAGATGAGCGACTGGGGGGCCGAGACGCTGAGCGACGCGCAGCTGGACTATGCGGCCTCGGATGTCCTTTACCTGCATCAGTTGCGCGACAAGCTGAACGCGCGGCTGGAACGTGAGGGGCGTAGCGACATCGCGCAATCCTGCTTCGACTTTCTTCCCACCCGCGCCCGGCTGGATCTGGCCGGGTGGCCGGAAACGGACATTTTTGCGCACTCATGACCGAACAGAAACCCCTCCTCACCGTCGCCCGGCAGGTCATCACCGACGAAGCGAATGCGCTCGAAGTGCTTCGCGACGGGCTGGATGAGCATTTTGAAGAAGCGGTCCAGATGATCCTCGACGCCACCGGGCGGGTGATCGTCAGCGGCATCGGAAAATCAGGCCATATCGGCCACAAGATCGCCGCCACGCTGGCCAGCACCGGCACGCCTGCCTATTTCGTGCACCCCGCCGAGGCCAGCCATGGCGATCTGGGCATGCTGTCCAAGGGCGATGTGGTTCTGGCGATTTCGAATTCGGGCGAAGCGCCCGAACTGGCCAATCTGCTGGCCTTCACCCGCCGCTTCGGCATCCCGCTGATCGGGTTGTCCAGCAAGCCGGAAAGCACGCTGATGAAGGAAGCGGATGTACATCTGCTGATCCCGTCGCTGGGCGAGGCCTGCGGCTATGGGATTGTCCCGTCGATCTCGACCACGCTGACGCTGGCGATGGGGGACGCGCTGGCGATCGCGCTGATGAAGTACCGAGACTTCAGGCCCGAAAATTTCCGAGACTTCCATCCCGGCGGCAAACTGGGCGCGCGGCTGAGCAAGGTCAGTGACCTGATGCATACCGGCGAGGACCTGCCCTTGGTCGCAGCGGATACCGACATGAGCGACGTGCTGCTTGAAATGAGCCAGAAAGGCTTTGGCGTGGCCGGTGTGACGGGACCGGATGACGCGCTGCTGGGCATCATTACCGATGGTGACCTACGGCGTCATATGGACGGTCTGCTGACGCGCACGGCAGGTGACGTGATGACCGAAGACCCGACCACGATCTCGCCCGACTCGCTTGCCGAAGAGGCGGTCTCGATTATGGATCAGCGCAAGATCACTTGCCTTTTCGTGGTTGCCCCCGAACAGGACCAGACCGCACGCGGCCTGATCAAGATTCACGACTGCCTGCGCGTCGGTCTGGGCTGAAAGGGGCGGCAGGGTGGACAGCCATTCCCGACTGGTGCAGTTCCTCAAGGTGCTGCTGCCGCTTGCGGCGTTGGGGCTGCTATCCTCTCTTTTCCTGCTGTCTGACAGTGTCGATCCCGAATCCACGATCCCCTTCGCGGAAGGGGATGTGATCGAACGTATCCGGGATCAGCAGATCACCGAACCCTTTTTCAGCGGCGTCACCGAAAAGGGCGAAGAGATCCAGTTCACCGCAGATGCTGTGAGCCCCGGCGGCGCCTTCAGCCCCGCCGAGGCCAGTAACCTGCGCGCGTTGCTGACACTGAACAATGGCGGCCATATCAACCTGACCGCCAATTCAGGTCATCTGTCGATGGAAGACGAGGTCGCCACCTTCGTTGGTAATGTCGTTATCACCACAGCCGACGGGCTGGAAGTGACCACCGACCTTCTCAATACGTCGACGCGAGAGGTGGCCGGAAGCGCCCCCGGAGACATCGCGGGAAACGGGCCGATCGGGGAATTTACCGCCGGGAGCATGGAGTTGGGGCCAAAAAACAATGACGGCCCCGTCCATCTTCTATTCAAAAACGGCGTTAAACTGATATACGACCCTAAGACATCCGAAAGATAAGCTGTGAACCATTTCCGTACCCTGTGCCTTTGTGTGTTGATTACGCTCTTCGGAGCTGCTGTTGCGGCGCAGGGTGCCAATGTCGCGTTTGGCGCGGTCAAGGCTGACCCGAGCCTGCCGGTCGAAGTCACCGCCGACAATCTCGACGTCAATCAGGAAGACGGCTCGGCCGAATTCACCGGCAATGTCTTCATCTCTCAGGGCGAGATGCGCCTGTCGGCCAAGCGGGTGCTAGTGATTTACGAGAAGGAAAAATCCGGCATTCAGCGGATGGAGGCGACCGGCGATGTCGTGCTGGTCAGCGGACCGGACGCGGCGCAGGCCGAACGGGCCGACTACACGATCGAATCCGGTGTGATCGTCATGACCGGTGACGTCTTGCTGACCCAGGGCCAGAATACGGTGACCTCGAACGAGATGGTGGTCAATCTGGTGACCGGCACGGCGCAGATGACGGGGCGCGTCAAAACCATCCTGAACCCGGAAGGCGACTGATGGCACGCGCCGATCTGACCGTGACAGAGGGCAAATCCGGCCTCAGGATCGACAAGCTGCGCAAGTCCTACAGCAAGCGCACGGTGATCCGTGATGTGTCGATGTCGCTGGGCCGGTCCGAGGTGGTCGCGCTACTGGGGCCGAACGGATCGGGCAAGACGACCACATTTTATGCCATTGCCGGTCTGGTCTTTCCCGAGGCCGGAAAAGTCAGCATCGACGGCCAGAACGTCACCACCCTGCCGATGTATCGCCGCGCGCGCCTTGGCATCGGCTATCTGCCGCAGGAGATGTCGATCTTTCGCGGGTTGAGTGTTGAGGACAACATCTCGGCCGTGCTCGACGTGGCCGAGAAACATGGCCACAAACGCAAGGAACGACTGGAAGAGCTGCTGTCGGACTTCTCGATCGAACATCTGCGCCGCGCACCTGCGCTGGCGCTGTCGGGCGGGGAACGGCGGCGCGTCGAGATTGCCCGCTGCCTGGCCGCCAAGCCCAAATACCTGCTGCTTGACGAACCCTTTGCCGGGGTCGACCCGATCAGCGTCGGAGATATCCGGCATCTGGTCGCCGACCTCAAGAAACGCGGGATCGGCGTGTTGATCACCGACCACAATGTGCGCGAAACGCTCGAGATTGTGGACCGCGCCTATATTCTGCACGACGGGCAGGTTTTGATGTCGGGCACGCCTGCCGAAGTTGTCGACAACGAAAACGTGCGGCGAGTCTACCTTGGCGAGAACTTCCGCATTACCTGATCCGCAAAGTTCTGACGGATTCAAAGGGTGAAATCTCTGATTTTCGGCCCGGTTGCCATTGACTCTCCGTCCGTCTCTTGCCTCAATTGGGACATGGCAGAGCTGTGCTTTATCACGGGTTCCAGGTGTCCCTTTTTTGGGGGGAAACCCGCTCATGAACCGCGCGCCATGCCTGTCCCCACCGCCCGCAAATAAAGACGCATCGGTTTTTGGTGCGACTACGGGCGTGAATTGTGAAGGAGATCACATGCGTTACCAGATCAGCGGAAAACAGATTGATATTGGCGAATCTCTGCAGACTCATGTGCAGACGGAACTTGGCGAGGTCATCCAGAAATATGCCCAGCGCCCAACCGATGCCAACGTCGTGTTTTCACGCTCGGCGCATGAATATGTATGCGAAACAACCGTGCATCTTTCGACCGGGCTGACCGCCCAGGCCAAGGCCCATGCCACTGAAATCTATGCGGCTTTTGAGGGATGCTGCGACAAGATGGAAACCCAGTTGCGCAGATACAAGCGCAGGTTGAAGGACCACCACAAGGACCGCTCCGAGCCGGTTGAACTTTTTGGCGCGTCGTCTTATATCCTCGCATCTGAAGAATCGACCGAGGCCGCAGAACCGGCATCTCTGCAACCCATCATCGTGGCAGAAATGGAAACGCAGATCCCGTCCCTGTCGGTTGGTGAGGCCGTGATGCAGATGGAACTGGCCGGCGCCCCAGTGCTGGTTTTTCGGAACGAGAACAAAGACGGGCTGAACGTCGTGTATCGCCGCGAAGACGGCAATATCGGCTGGATCGACCCGTAAATAGGCAAGAGACAGACAAAGGTGTCACCGTTCGCGGTGGCACGAAATGCGGAGCAAGCACAGATGGAGCTTTCAAGCATCCTCAAACCCGAAGCTGTAAGGGTATTCTCAACAGCTTCGAGCAAGAAGCGTCTGTTTCAAGAGATCGCCGATCTGGCTTTCGCCGTGCATGGTCAGAAGCCCGAAGCAACGGTCGAAGCCTTGCTGGAGCGCGAAAGCCTTGGGCCAACCGGCGTCGGGCATGGTGTCGCCCTGCCGCATGCCCGGCTGACAACGCTCGACAAGGTCTCGGGCGTCTTCATCCTGCTGGAAAAACCCATCGATTTCGGCGCCGTGGACCGGCAGCCCGTCGATATTGCCTTTGCGCTTTTTGCACCCGAAGACGCTGGTGTCGAACACCTCAAGGCGCTGGCGCTGGTGTCTCGCACGTTGCGTGACCAGGCGATCTGCAACAAGCTGCGGTCCAATCTGGACCCCGCCAAGTTGCATGCGATCCTGACCGAGTCACATCCCGTTCAGGCCGCCTGATACTGGCATCTCTGGTAGCGAAACACTGTACGGCCAACCCATGGCCGCACAGCGTTTCATAAGCTCAGCGAGCCTCAAGCCATGAAGACCGAATAGAGAAACAAGTGGTGCCAGAACTATCTGCCCATCCTGGTTACTGATCTCTTGCCGGATCTCATCTGCACCCGGCAGGCCAGAAAACCCAAGAACTCAAAGCGCCAACGGTCTATAGCTTTGCGAGAACGGCTGCTGCCATATATCGGCACGGCCGGACCCTAACGCCTGACACGCAGAAACCCGAAAGGACCACATATGACGCAACACGGATATGAGGCAGGTCGCCTGAATCTTCCTTTTGTTGGCATATCAACCTTCGGAAAGTCGCCATATGTGCAGGATTGGGAGGCCATCGATGCCGATGTGGCGATCCTTGGCGCACCGTTCGATTTCGGAACCCAGTGGCGTGCAGGCGCGCGGTTTGGGCCGCGGGCGATCCGCGAGGCGTCGACTCTGTTTTCCTTTGGCCACGGTGGTGCTTATGACCATGAGGATGATATCACCTACCTGCCCGCTGATGCCGTGCGCATGGTCGATATCGGTGACGCCGATATCATCCATACCGATACGCTGAAAAGCCATGCCAATATCGAATACGGTGTGCGTCAGATCCTGAAGGCTGGGGCGATCCCGATCACGCTTGGCGGCGATCATTCGGTCAACATCCCCTGCGTGAATGCCTTTGACGATCAGGGGCCGATTCATATCGTCCAGATCGACGCGCATCTGGACTTTGTCGATGAGCGCCATGGGGTCCGCTATGGCCATGGCAATCCGATGCGGCGCGCTGCGGAAAAGGGTTATGTGACCGGCCTCAGCCAGATCGGCATCCGCAACGTCTCTTCCACGACCAAGGAAGGTTATGAGGATGCCCGCAAAATGGGCTCCGACATTCTATCGGTGCGGCAATTCCGCAAGCTGGGTGTCGAGGCTGTGCTGGGCCGCATCCCCGCAGGCATGCGGTACTATGTGACCATCGATATCGACGGCTTCGATCCGTCCATCGCGCCGGGAACAGGCACACCCAGCCATGGCGGGTTTCTCTATTATGAGATGCTTGAATTGCTCGATGGCTTGACCAGGCAGGGTACCATCGTCGGGTTGGACCTGGTCGAAGTCGCCCCCGACTATGATCATTCAGGCACCACCGCTATCCTTGCGGCACAGATCCTGATGAACACAATCGGGCGGATGCTGCATAACCGATCCGAAGACGCCACATAATGCAGGCTGCGGAGGTGTACTCCACAGCCCATCGGAGCACTCTGTCAGGTCAGTCCCGCAGCAACTCGTTGATGCCGGTTTTCGACCGGGTCTTTTCGTCCACCCGCTTCACGATCACCGCGCAATAAAGGCTGATGTTGTTCTTCGACGGCATCGAGCCCGCCACGACCACGGAATAAGGCGGCACCTCGCCATAAGTGACCTCACCGGTTTCGCGATCGACGATCTTGGTCGACTTGCCGATGAACACGCCCATGCCCAGAACCGAGCCTTCGCGCACGATGCAGCCTTCGACCACTTCGGAGCGCGCCCCGATAAAGCAGTTGTCCTCGATGATCGTCGGGCCTGACTGCATCGGCTCCAACACGCCGCCGATGCCGACGCCGCCGGACAGATGCACGTTCTTGCCGATCTGGGCGCAGGAGCCGACGGTGGCCCAGGTGTCGACCATGGTGCCCTCATCCACATAGGCGCCCAGGTTCACGAAGGATGGCATCAACACAACGCCGGGCGCGATAAAGGCGGATTTGCGCACCACGCAGTTGGGCACCGCGCGGAAGCCTGCATCGCGCCACTGGTTGTCACCCCAGCCCGCGAACTTGCTGTCGACCTTGTCCCACCAGCCACCGCTTTGCGGGCCGCCCTGCTGCTGCTCCATATCCTTGATGCGGAAGCCCAGCAGAACCGCCTTCTTGGCCCACTGGTTCACATGCCAGGACCCATCGCCCTGCTTCTCGGCCACCCGCAGAGAGCCGCTGTCCAACGCGTTCAGCGTATCCTCGATCGCTTCGCGCTGTTCACCGGTGGTGGCCGGGGTGATGGTATCGCGCGCGTCCCACGCGGCTTCGATGGCCGTTTCCAGTTGCGTGTTGGACATCAGCTTACTCCCTGCAATATCTGGTCATGTCGGTGTCGCCTATATGCAAATGGTAACCATTGCGCAATGCGACCTGACACCGGCGCTTTGCGTCAGTCACCGCTCAGGGCACCGATCAACTCGAACATATCGCGGTCCTGCCCGGTTCCGGCATTCGGGGCGGTCAGCAACACGTCACCGTAGAAGACCGAGTTTGCCCCTGCCAGAAAACACAGGACCTGTTCCGCCGCCGAGAAATCCGAACGCCCTGCGGACAGTCTGACACGGGTTTTTGGCATGATGATCCGGGCCGTGGCGACCATCCGCACCAGATCGAAGATGCCGACCTTTTTGCGGTGTGCCAGCGGCGTGCCCTTGATCGGGATCAGAACGTTGATCGGGACGCTTTCGGGGTGCGGGTCGAACCCGGCAAGCACCTGCAGCATCGACGCCCGGTCGCGGATTGTTTCGCCCATCCCGATGATGCCGCCGCAGCACAGATCGATGCCCGCATCCCGACAATAAGACAGCGTTTCCAGCCGGTCTTGATAGGTGCGCGTTCCGATGATCTCGGCGTAAAACTCGGGCGAGGTATCCAGGTTATGGTTATAGGCGGTCAGCCCGGCCTCGGCCAGTTTCTGCGCCTGATGCGGCTTGAGCATTCCCAGCGTGACGCAGGCCTCCATCCCCAGGTCGCGCACGCCCGAGACCATCTCAAGCACATTGTCGAATTCCTGGCCATCGCGCACCTGCCGCCAGGCTGCGCCCATACAGAACCGTTCGGCCCCCGCAGCCTTTGCCCGCTTTGCGAGCGACAGGACATGCGCCGGGTTCATCAGCTTTTCTTTGGTCAGTTCCACCTCGCGGTGATGCGCCGATTGCGGGCAATAGGCGCAATCTTCGGGACAGCCACCGGTCTTGATGGACAGCAGGCTGGCTTTTTGAATGTCTTCGGGATCGTGATGCGCTCGGTGTATCGCGCTGGCCCGCCCGATCAGGTCCAGCAAGGGAAGGCGCAGCAGCGCCTCCACCTCGTCGACCGTCCAGTCGCTCCGCAGGTCCTTGTGGCCATCAAGCATCGGATCGGGTTCCCCGAATGCGCGAGAGCAGTCTCGTGGGCAGGCCCAGCACGACAACGCTTGCCAGCGTGATCTTGACCAGATCCCCTGCGATGAACGGTATGAATCCATAGGCGAGAACCTTGTCGCCCGGCACGAATTGCGCCAACCAGCCAAGGCCCAGCGCATAGATCATCGCCAGCCCCACCAGCATCGCGGGCCACAGGAACAGTTTGCGCAGATGATCTGCTGCCCAGCCCACGATGACGGCTGCTGCAACAAAGCCCAGCAGATATCCCCCCGTACCTCCGATCATATAAGCCAGCCCAATGCCCTTTTCGGGCGTTCCCGCAAAGACCGGAAATCCAAGGGCACCCGCCACTAGGTAGCCCACCACAGTCGCGGTTCCCAACCGCAGGCCATAGGCAGCAGCGAGGGCCATGACAGCCGCCACCTGAAGAGTCATTGGTACCGGCCAGAACGGGATCTGAACCTTGGCGCTGAGCGTCAGCAAAAGCACACCTGCAACGACACGCGCGGCCTGTCCGGGCAGACCGATCGAGCCGGTGGCCGGAAGCGCTGAGGGATGGGGCGATTTCATTGGCTTTCCTTTTATAGATAAAAATTTTGCATTCGATCCATTTTTGATAATTTTATTGATAAAGAGTCAAGTCGCTTTCGGCCCCACCCCTGAAACACGGCAGGGATCAGAGCATACGGCGAATATGACGCGCGAGGATCCCGCTGGCCGCCGTCGCGTTGCGGCCCTTCAGCGCCTGCAGGATGGCTGCATGATCGGCGTCGGTCCGCTGCACCCATTTCTGTTGCCAATGGGCAAAGAAATGGCGGGCGCTTGCGATATGCAGGTCGTCAATCGTATGAAGCAGGCGCGGCATCGCGCATGGCGTAAGAATGACGCGGTGAAAGACGCGATTCCGCGCCTCCCATGTGGGCATATCCTCAGCGGCGTCACATTGCGCGACCGCTTCTGACACCAGCTTGATATCCCGAGGCGTGAAGTTCTGAACGGCGTGCTGCAGCGCCAGGGTTTCCAGAACCACCCGCATTTCGATGACTTCGCGCACCTCAGAAGGATCAAGGGCCGCGACCCGCATGCCCCGGCGTGGCTCGCTGACTGCAAGTCCATGCGCCTCAAGCCGCAGCAGCGCCTCGCGCACCGGAACATGGCTGGTCTCATGGGCACGCGCGATATGGTCCTGCCGCAGCTTCTCACCGGCGGGTAAAGCACCAGTGATGATCTGCTGGCTCAGACTTTGATAAATCGTGTCGGCAATCGTTGCTGTCATGGATTATAGATAAAACCCGACCGTGCGCCTCTCAAGCGGAATCATCCGGGTCAAGCGGATCGGGCGCGAAATTTGCGCCGCAGATCAGAACCGCCAGCTTTTCGCCGGGCTCCGGGCGATAGGCCCTGGACATCAGCGCGGCCAAAGCGGTAGCGCCTGCGGGTTCGACCAGCAGCCGCCGCTCCTGCCAGAGAGCCTCTTGAGCGGATCGGATGGCATCATCGGTGACCAGCACCGACCTCGTCTGGTACTGCCTCGTCAGATCGAAGCAGATATCCCCGATCCGCCGCGCACCAAGCGCGTTGGCGGCGATGCCCGAGACCTCGACATCCACCGGCTGCCCCGCCGCAAGCGCCGCATGCAGCGCGCAGGAGGTTTCCGGCTCCACCGCCACGACCTTGCGCGCGCCCTGCAACCAGGCCAACGCGCCCGAGATCAGCCCGCCACCGCCAACCGCAATCAAGACCGTGTCAGCCCGCAGCCCCTGCCCTTCCCATTCGCGCATCGCCGTGCCCTGCCCCGCGACAGTTGCCGGGGCATCATAGGCATGGATTTGCATCGCGCCCGAGCGCGCCTCATGCTCTTGCGCCAACTTCAGAGCATTGGCGTATTGACCCGGCACAACGCTCAGATCAGCGCCGATCCGTTCGATCAGCGCGATCTTTGAGGGGCCCGCCATTTCGGGCACGAAGATATGCGCCGGGTGCCCCAGCGCCCGCGCCGCATAAGCCGCCGCCGCGCCGTGATTGCCGCCCGAGGCCGCAACCACACCTGCTGCTGGCACGTCGCTGCTGAGCAGCGTGTTGAATGCCCCGCGCGCCTTGAAACTGCCGGTATGCTGAAGCTGTTCCAGCTTCATCTCGACCGGATAATCCAGACCAAACCCTTTGAAGGTCACCACCGGTGTTTCCACCACATGGCCTGCGATACGATCCGCCGCCGCTTCGATCTCTTGTGTCCATCCCATTCTCACTATCCCGTCTCTGGCGCTCTGGCCGCGAACCCTATAGCTGTTGGGCAAACACGCAAGCCGGGATGCAACCGACATGAAAGAAGACCATCGCCTCAGCCCCTTCCGGGACGCCCATACCGACCGCAGCACCGCCAGCGAAGTGCCGGACACGCCGCAGACGCGGTCGCCGTCCTACCGTCTGGCCTTTGCCGATGACGATTTCCTCTGTCGTGATGAGCTGCGGCCCGTGCGCCTGCAGCTTGAGCTTCTGAAACCGCAAATGATGCTGGATGAACATGGCATCACCTCGACAATCGTGATGTTTGGCGGCGCGCGCATTCCCGAGCCTGCGCAAAAACACACGGCGCGCACACAAACGCTGGCGGATTTGTCCGAGTTCTACGATGAGGCCCGCGAATTTGCGCGCCTGATGACCGAGAAATCCAAGCAAAGCGGCTGCCGCGAAAACGTGATCGTCACCGGCGGCGGACCCGGCGTGATGGAGGCCGGAAATCGCGGCGCCGAGGATGCAGGTGGCTGTTCGATCGGGTTGAACATCGTGTTGCCGCATGAGCAGGCACCGAACCTGCATGTGACACCGGAGCTGGCCTTCAACTTCCACTATTTTGCGATCCGCAAGATGCACTTCCTGATGCGCGCCCGTGCCATCACCATCTTTCCGGGCGGGTTCGGCACCATGGACGAACTGTTCGAGGCGCTGACCCTGATCCAGACCGGGCGCATGGATCGAGTACCGTTCCTGCTGTTCGGGCGTGCCTTCTGGGAAAAGGTCATCAACTGGGAGGCGCTGGCCGATGCCGGCACGATCTCGGACGAGGATCTGGACCTGTTCCGCTTCGTGGACACCGCGCAAGAGGCGATGGAGCTGATCGAGAACTGGGAACCCGCGCCACCGCGCGATGATATCCCCGGCCGCTGAGCGACACTTGCGTTTAAAGAAGATGCCGTGCAGGCGCTTACTCTGAAGGTCAAGATATTCGTTGTCACGTCATCTATTGGGCAGGCTCACCGCTGAACGCCGGACCTGGACCAGTTGCGCCAGGATCGACAGGGCGATCTCTTCGGGTGTGACGGCGCCCAAATCGAGGCCTGCGGGTGCCTGAACGTCATCAATTCTGGTTTGATCGATACCCGCTGTCGCGAGTTTTTTCGCAAGTGATGCGTATTTCCGGCGACTGCCGACGAAAGCCACATAGGTCGGTTGGCTAGCAAGCGCTGACTTCAATGCATCAAGGTCACCCTGCCCCTGCGTTGCGACGACGATGAAATGTTGCTGATGCGGAGTGTTTTCTTGCGAAGCGGGCGGTGCGGCGGCGACGGACCAGTGGAATTGAGGGGCAAGTGTGCTCAGAGCCTGCGCGACCGGAGACGCACCGATGACCACAAGTTGCGGCGTCGGCAGGCACGGCTCGATAAAGATATCTATCGTGCCGCGCGACGGGCAGCCGTTGCGGGCAAACTGGGTTCCGTCCACCATATCCCCCGAGGTGACACCTTTCTCGGCAAGCAAATCCTCTGGCGCAACAGAGACAAGCTGCGGCCGTCCGTCTTGCAACGCCCGCAGTGCGGCGCGCTTCACCGCACCTCTGGTGCAGCCGCCGCCCAGCCAGCCTTGCAGGATCGTTCCATCCGCGCTGAGCAGCGCCTTTGCACCGGGTTTGGCGGCTGTTGGTCCAGCTGTGCGCACGATGGTGGCAAAGGCAAAGGGCTCATCCTTGGCGCGCAACTCCTGTGCCGCTTCGGCCAGATCGGATGAGAGAATTTCGGCCGGGGTCATAGCGTTGCCAGCTCCTGCTCCAACGCCGCCAAATCCCGCAGCGTATTGGCTGCCTTGAAGGCGTCCAGATACGGCAGGGCCGCCGCCATGCCTGCGGCAACCGGTGCGTAGTCTTGCCAACCCTTGAGAGGGTTGAGCCAGATCACCTTGCAGCCCCGCTTGCGCAGCTTTTGCAACGCGGCAGCGATAACCTCGGGCGGCGCGGTGTCGTAGCCATCCGACAGGATCAGCACAACGCTGCGCCCGTCGACAAACCGCTTGGCATAGGTGTCGGCAAAGCGCATGAGCGATGGCCCGATCTTCGACCCGCCGCCGAACCCGTCAGCCATCAGCGACATGCGTCCAATGGCCCGCATCGCGTCCTTGTCGCGCAGAGCTTCGGTGATGCGGACAAGGCGGGTGTGAAACAGATAGGCATCTGCGCTCATGTCAGCCCGCATCAGGCCCGCGAGAAAGGCCAGGAATACCTGCGCGTATACGCTCATTGACCCTGAAACATCGCAAAGAGCCACGATCTTGCGCGTTCTGTCGGGCCGATGTTTGCGCAGTAGACGCAGCGGCTCGCCGCCGGTGGCCAGACTGTGGCGGATGGTCTTGCGAAAATGCAGCCGATCGCCCCTGCGTGCGGCCTTGCGGCGGCGCGAGCGCTTGTCGCGCAAGGCCGCACCGATACGGCGGGCGACCTCTTCGGCTTGTGCGATTTCGTCGGGCCGGACTAGATCGCGCAGATCGCGGCGGCTGAGGTTGCGCTGCTGGGTTGCGATCAGTTTGCCGGTGCCATCGCTTTCAGCTTCCCCGTTCTCATTGTCAGGCGCGGTGGCCGCGCCAGAGGCTCCGACGTCTTGGCCCGCTGCGTCGCGAGAGGAATGGACATCTTTGCTCATTTTGGTTGTGGGTTTTGGAATGACCTTCTGCCGCACCCGGCCCGCATCCATCCAGTAGCTGTCGAAAAGCGCGTCGAAACGCTGGGATTCTTCCTTGCATCCGGTGCAGACGGCCCTCAGGGCGCGGCGGCTGTCATCGGGGTGGACAGCTTCGACTTCGGCCAGAGCCGCCATGGCGATATCCGCCTCTGCCACGCCAAGGCGCAGGCCGTTTTCGCGCAGATGCGCGATGAACCCCACAACCCGCGCCGCGGGGCCCGGGTCACGGGCGGCGAATTTCGTCACACGGCTCATGCGGCTTTCCCCGCGATGCGCCCCGCAACCTCGGGCGTGATATGGGCCTGATCGCTTTGCGTCTTGAGCAGGGTTGTGAGCGTCGATTGCAGAACGGTGGTGTCTTGGGTCAGATCGGCGATGCCAAGCCCCATGAGGGCTGCGGCAAAATCGAGCATCTCGGCAATACCGGGGACCTTTTCCAGCTCTTCTTCGCGCAATCTCTGCACGAAGCTGACAATCTGACCAGCGAGCCGCGCCTCGACCTCGGGGCATCTTGCTTTGAGGATTGCCAGTTCCGTGGCCCGGTCTGGGTATTCCACATAGGTGTACAGACACCGTCGGCGTAATGCGTCAGATAGATCACGCGTACCATTTGATGTCAGGATCACGATCGGTCGAGATACCGCCGTGATGGTGCCAAGCTCGGGGATCGAGATCTGAAAGTCGGACAGGATCTCCAGCAGGTAGGCTTCAAATTCCTCATCCGCCCGGTCGATTTCATCGATCAGCAGCACCGGCGGGGTGTCTTGCGTGATGGCCGCCAGCAAAGGGCGTTCCAACAGGAAGTCCCGTGAAAAGATGCGATCCTCGACGGTTTTGCCGGTCTCACCATCCTCGGCTGCGGCCCGGATGGTCAGCAATTGGCGCTGATAGTTCCATTCATAGATGGCCTGCGCGGCATCTAGCCCTTCATAACATTGCAGACGGATCAGCCGCGTGTCTTGCGCAACCGACAGCGCGCGCGCGATTTCGGTTTTGCCGACACCCGCGGCCCCTTCCAGCAAGAGCGGGCGGCCAAGGGTCAAGGCAAGCTGCAAGGCAACCGCCAGATCGTCAGACGCCACATAGCTTTCAGCGGCAAGACGGGATTTGAGATCACTCCAGCTCATATCTGTCGCGGTCAGGCGGGATAGCGCCCCGCCTGACCATTGCCCTTAACCATGCAGGCCAAGTTCATTGGCTGTCTTCCAGATCCGCCAGTGATCATGGGGCATGTTGGTATGCGTGTTGCCGAACGCACGGAACGCATCCTGCACCGCGTTCGAGAAGCATGGCACCCCGCCTACATGGGGACTTTCGCCCACACCCTTGGCCCCAATGGGATGGTGCGGGCTGGGGGTGACGGTGTAGTCGGTTTCATAATTGGGCACTTCCCAAGCTGTCGGCAGGAAGAAATCCATCAGCGTCCCGGTCTTGACGTTTCCCATGTCGTCATAGGCGATCTCCTGACCCAAGGCGACGGCCAGCGCTTCGGTCAGACCGCCATGCACCTGACCTTCGATGATCATCGGGTTGATCCGGGTTCCGCAATCATCCAGCGCATAGAAACGACGGATGTCGGGCACGCCGGTATCCACGTCGATATCCATTACACAGACATAAGCCCCGAACGGGTAGGTCATGTTTGGTGGATCATAATAACTGACCGCTTCAAGACCGGGCTCGATCCCTGGGATCGCCTGGTTATAGGCCGCAAAGGCGACCTCTTTCATTGTCTTGAACCTCTCCGGTGCGCCTTTGACAACGAACCGATCCACGTCAAATTCCACGTCATTGTCATGCACCTCAAGCAGGTAGGCTGCGATCATCTGCGCCTTGGCGCGGATTTTGCGGCCCGCCATCGCGGTGGCGGCACCGGCAACCGGGGTGGAGCGAGACCCATACGTGCCCAGACCGTAAGGTGCGGTGTCCGTGTCGCCCTCTTCGATGGTGATGCTGTCGGCAGGCAGGCCAATCTCGGATGCCAGGATTTGTGCAAAGGTTGTCGCGTGACCCTGACCTTGTGAAATCGTCCCCAGCCGCGCAATCGCAGACCCTGTCGGGTGGATACGGATTTCGCAGCTATCAAACATGCCCAGGCCCAGAATGTCGCAATTCTTGACGGGTCCGGCCCCCACGATCTCGGTAAAGAAGGACAGACCAATTCCCATCAGCTTGCGGGTCTTGCCTGCTTTGAAGTCCTCAATCCGCTGTGCCTGTTCGGCGCGCAATCCGTCATAATCCACTGTTTTCAGCGCCTTGTCCCAGGCGGTATGGTAATCGCCGCTGTCATATTCCCAGCCCAACGCTGCCTTGTAGGGGAACTGTTCTTTCCTGATAAAGTTGATCCGGCGCAACTCGGCTGCATCCATATTCAACTTGATGGCGAGAACCTCGATCATCCGTTCGATGAAATACACCGCCTCGGTCACCCGGAAGGAACAGCGATAGCTGACCCCGCCAGGAGCCTTGTTGGTGTAGACGCCATCGACCTCAAGATAGGCGGTCGGGATATCGTAGGACCCGGTGCAGATATTCATGAACCCGGCCGGGAATTTGGTGGGGTCGGCACAGGCATCAAAGCCACCGTGATCGGCGGTCACATGGCACTGCAGCCCGGTGATCTTGCCCTCTTTGGTGGCCGATATCCTGCCTTTCATCCAATAATCCCGCGCAAAGGCGGTGGATATCAAGTTGTCCATTCGGTCCTCGATCCACTTGACTGGCTTGCCGGTGACGATGGAGGCCACGACAGAACAGACATACCCGGGATAGGCCCCGACCTTGTTGCCAAAACCGCCGCCGATATCGGGAGAAATCACGCGGATATTGTGCTCTTCGATGCCGGAGATCAGAGAGACCACGGTCCGGATCGCGTGCGGGGCCTGAAAGGTGCCCCACAGCGTCAGCTTGCCGTTGACCTTATCCATAGAGGCCACGCAACCGCAGGTTTCCAGCGGGCAGGGGTGCGTGCGGTGATAATACATCGACTCTTCGGCCACGATTTCGGCATTGGCGAGGACCTCTTCGGTGGGGCCCTTGTCGCCCGCTTCCCAGGTAAAGATGTGGTTGGGATGCTTCCGGGGACCGTGCGCGCCATCGGGGATGGAACCATCCTCCGCCACCAGATCCTCGCGCAGAATCACATCGGATTGCAGCGATTCAAACGGATCGACGATGACAGGCAGGTCTTCGTAATCGACCTCGACGGCTTCGATCCCGTCTGCGGCGGCATAGCGGTCTTCGGCGACGACAAAGGCCACTTCCTGTCCCTGAAACAGAACCTTGCCATCGGCCAGCACCATTTGCTTGTCGCCCGCAAGGGTCGGCATCCAATGCAGGCCCAGCGGTTCCAGATCGGCGGCGGTCAAGACCGCCAGAACACCGGGCACCTCCATCGCGGCAGAGGTGTCAATGCTTTTGATCCGGGCATGGGCATAGGGCGTGCGAACGAAATCGCCAAACAGCATACCGTCCAGCTTGATATCGTCGACATAGTTGCCCTTGCCCTGGGTGAACCGGGCATCTTCGACCCGCTTGCGCGAGCACCCCATGCCCTTGAGGTTATCGAGGCGTTCTTCGCGAGTGACTTCGTCTTTCATTCTGCGGCCTCCCTGGCTGCATTCATCTCAGCCGCGGCGGCCTGAATGGATTTCACGATGTTCTGGTAACCGGTGCAGCGGCAGATGTTGCCAGCCATGCCGAAGCGGATTTCCTCTTCGGTCGGGTCGGGATTTTCCTCCAACAGCTTGGCGGCACGGGTGATCATGCCGGGGGTACAGAATCCGCATTGCAGCCCATGATGTTCCTTGAAGGCCTCCTGCAGCGGGTGCAGGTCGTCGGGGCCGCCAATCCCCTCGATCGTCGTGATCTCGCCACCGTCGGCCTGGGCAACGAACATGGTGCAGGATTTGACCGACTTGCCGTTGATGGTGACCGTGCAGGCCCCGCAATGAGAGGTATCGCATCCGATATGCGGGCCGGTGATATTCAACCGCTCTCGCAGCGTATAGATCAGCAGTTCACGTGGTTCGGCCAGAAACTCTTCGTCCTTGCCGTTCACCTTCAGCTTGATGTGCATTTTCTTTGACATGATATCCCCTCGCTTCAGGCGCGCGACCAGGCGCGTTCGATGGTGCGGCGCAGGATGACGCCAGCCACATGTTTCTTGAACGCGACGGGGCCGCGATTGTCCTCGCTCGGGTCGATATCACCAAGCATGGCGGCAACGGCGGTTTTGATCGCGGCATCATCCACCGAAGTGCCGACAAGGGCGGTGCCTGCAGCTTCTGAATAGATGGGCGTATCGCTGAGATTGGTCATCGCGATGGATGCGGCAACGCAAGCGCCGCCGTCGTTTACGATCTGCACAGCAGCGGCGGCGGTCGCATAATCGCCAATCTTGCGTTTTTGCTTTTCATAGGCATATCCACCCTCAGGCAGAGGAATCGTCACCGCTGTCAGCACCTCATCATCTTCCCGCGCCGTCATATATGCCGCCTCGTAGAACGCGCGCGCCCTGACCGAGCGCTCGCCGCCGGAGCCAACCAAAGTGAATTGCGCATCAAGGCATTGCATCAATCCCGGCATGTCATTGCCCGGATCCCCATTCGCCACATTGCCACCAACCGTGCCCATATAGCGGACCTGCGGGTCAGCGATCTGCAAGGCGGCCTCTCGCAAGATCGGGGCCACATCCGCCAAAGCCGCGTGATCAATGATGTCGGCCTGCGTGACCATAGCGCCAATGCGGATGCTGTCCGCGTCAATTTCGATGCCGGACATGCCACCAACATCCTGAAGGTCGATCAGATGCGGCACCTCCGCCATGCGCAGCTTCATCATTGGAATAAGGCTGTGACCCCCAGCCATGACGCGGGCGTCGTCACCATGTTCTTCCAGCAGGGACAAGACCCCGGCCATATCCTTTGGACGATAATACTCGAACGCAGCTGGAATCATCGGCTTCCTCCCTAAAAGCGATTGTTCTGGCTGGGAGGGATTACTGCATACGCTCCGAAGCGGGAGCATCAGGAAATCAATGAAACACAGGCCTTTTGCACGAAATGCGCCCTAGACTGCACGAGCTGCGCCACCCTGAGCGGCAAGCGCATCCTGTATTGCCTTGAGCTTTGACCGGCTCACGGGGGCGGGCGGCAGATCAGCACCATCAAATATGCAGCGCCCCTTGTCCTTGGTCCGTTCAAAGCGGGCCACCCGCCCCGGATTGACCAGGTAGCTTCGATGCGTTTGCAGGAACCCGACAGGCAGCAGCCGCTTTGACGCCTCGGTCACCGACCACACGCAAAAGAGGCGCTCATCCACCGTGTAGATTTGCGTGTAATGACCGTCGGCACGCACGAACAGCACATCGCTCGCCCAGATGAAAACCTTGCCGCCGTCCCGTTCACACGGGATCTGCAATTGTGCCGCAGGTTCGGGTTCTGGCGACGGCTTAACCGGATTAGCAGCCTGACCATGGGTTGGCGCTACCAGATAGGTGACGCTCACCCAGAGACAGGCACCAAAAATGACAAAGCTGAAGAAGATCACGCCAAGTGCCAGTGTCTCATTGCTCATCAGGGGGCCGAACTCAGCCGGGCTGGGCTCAGCGACAAATTTGGTTCCGGCCATCGCCAGAAAATGCACCGAACATACCGCAATCGCAAAGCAGAGCGTTCCCAGAACGATGTTGCGATTTGTCCGATGGCCATAGGCAATCCAGAACGCGAGGATGCACATACCTATTGCAACAATGGACGAGAAGACGACACCCCAAGGCGTGTAGATCGCCCGACACAGCTCCAACCCGGCCATGCCGATATAGTGCATCACCAGTATGCCGACCCCAACGATGCCGCCCGCAAGCGTGATTACGGTCGAGGTGCGTTCCGCGAAATGCACGAGGATCAAGGCGGCCCCCACAAGCAAAATCGCAGACAAGGCAGAGACAAGCGTGATCGCGGCGTCATAATAAAACAGGATCGGAAGCTGCAGCCCCAACATGGCAACAAAATGCATCGCCCAGATGCCTCCGCCCAGCGCGATTGCGGCAAGTGCGATGGATGCCTTTTTCTGGAACATCGGCTTTTTCGAGAGGTCTCGTGTAAGCGAAAGACCGGTGAAACCTGCCACGAGCGCAACCACGAACGACATCGCGATCAGAAAGCCGCTGTGGGTGAAGCTGAGAAATTCCATTTGGCTGAAGATGACCAAAATTCATTTATTTTGCAAATATCGCACGCTGCTTGGGTTCGGTCACATACAGTAGGGGCCAGTCGCACTCAGACGCCCCAAGGACATCTGCTGCAAAGTAATGCCTTCGCAGCGAAGCCGCTCCTTCCCCCCCTGCCCGGCAACCTCGTGGTTTTGCTGAAACCGTGCCACATAGGCCAACAGGCCGTTGGTATGCTTGGCGGACAGGTGATTTTCGATGGCGATCTGAGTGGACAAGGTGTTATGGCACCCCGCGAATGGCTCGCACGGGATCACCGGACGATGCGTTGGGGAAGATACCAAGCAACGACGTGACCCTCGGCAAGCGGGACGAACAAAGGACAGAGAACGGCCATGTGCCCAGCACCAGCAAACGAAGATACCGATCGCGGTTTCATCATTCCGATCGGCGGGGGCGAAGACCGGGTCAAAGAGATGCAGATTCACCGGAAGTTCCTGGACCTGTCCGGTGGGCCAGACGCAGATATCGTGGTGATTCCAACGGCATCAATGCTGGAAGAGACCGGTCCCGACTATCACCGCATCTTCTCTGATCTGGGGGCCGGTACGGTCGAGTTTCTGCCCATCTCGCGCCGGGCCGATTGTGACAACCCCGAGTTTGCCGACATGCTGGACCGGGCGACCGGGATTTTCATGACGGGCGGCAACCAGCTCCGCCTTTCGGCCATTCTTGGCGGCACGCTCGTTGCGCAGAAGATTCGCCGTCGAAATGCAGCGGGTGTACCCGTTGCAGGCACCTCCGCCGGTGCCTCTATTATGTCCGAACACATGGTTGCCGGTGGCAGCAGCAACGCCGCACCCGCCGAGGGCAACATCACGCTGGCTCCCGGCATGGGGCTGACCAACGCGGTGATCATCGACCAGCATTTCACCCAGCGCAACCGGCTGGGCCGGCTGTTAACGGCTTCTTCGTTCAACCCTTTTCTGATCGGCCTGGGGATCGACGAGGACACGGCCGCCTTCATCGGTCCCGACAATATTGTGGAGGTTGTGGGCAGCGGGACGGTCACGGTTGTCGACGCCAGCCATCTGACCCACTCGTCCATGTGGGACGCGCGCCGCGGCGAGGCGCTCAGCCTTCTGGGTCTGCGTCTTGACGTTTTAGGTGAAGGGTGCCGTTATGACCTTACGGCACGTCAGGCCTATCCACCCGATGAGCATGCGGCGTTCTGCACCCTGCCAATGCCAAGTGGAGGCAACATCGGGTGATCGGGGGGGAACAATAATTCTGGAACGGGGAAGCCTATGAAAATCGTCTCAACCAATGTCTATGTCGGCCCGAATGTCTGGGCGAGCTTTCCGGTCATAAGACATGTCATTGATTTGGGATTTCTGGAAGACTGGCCCTCGGCAAAAATCGGTAGCGAATTCATCGACGGCCTGATCGCGGCATTGCCGGGCCTGTCAGAGCATGGCTGCTCTTATCGTGAACCCGGCGGGTTCATCCGACGTCTGCGCGAAGATGACGGCACCTGGCTGGGCCATGTGATGGAACATTGCGCATTGGAGATTCAGGGTGTTGCAGGCACCGATGTGACGTTTGGGCGGACCCGGTCCACCGGCGAGCCCGGACAGTACAACATGGTCTACCAGTACCGGCAGCGCGATGTTGGTCTGGATGCCGGCAAGCTGGCGCTGCGGTTGTTGATGCATCTGCTGCCACAGGCGCTGAAAGATCAGTCCGACTATGAGTTCGACGAGGACTTCAACTGGGAAGAGGAACTGCGTACCTTCGTATTGCGTGCGCAGCGCAAGGAGTTTGGCCCCTCGACGGGCTCTCTGGTCAAGGCGGCGGAAGAGCGGGATATCCCCTGGATCAGGCTCAACGAATACTCGCTGGTCCAGTTTGGTCATGGCAAATATCAAAAGCGAATTCAGGCGACGATCACCTCTGAAACCAAACATATCGCGGTCGAAATCTCCTGCGACAAGGAAGATACTCATAACCTGCTGAATGATCTCGGGCTGCCGGTGCCGCAGCAGCATATGGTCTATAGCGGCCGTGAAGCCATCCGCGCCGCGCGTCGCATCGGTCATCCGGTTGTCATCAAACCGCTGGATGCAAACCATGGGCGCGGCGTGTCAATCAACCTCAACAGTGACGAAGAGGTTGAGGCGGGTTTTCACGAGGCCAAGGAACACTCCAAAAGCCGCGCCATTCTGGTTGAGAGCTTTGTCACCGGGTTCGACCACCGGATGCTGGTCATCAACAACAAGCTTGAAGCGGTGGCAAAACGCGTGCCCGGGCATGTGGTTGGTAACGGCAAAAGCACCATCGCCGAGTTGGTCGACATCGTGAACCTCGACCCGCGCCGAGGGATTGGCCACGAAAAGGTGCTGACCCAGCTGGAATTGGACAATCAGGCCAACCGGTTGCTGGCCGAAGCCGGGTACAGCGCCGAAACCGTTTTGCCTGAAGGTGAGACCTTCTACCTGCGCTCGACGGCAAACCTGTCAACGGGCGGCACCTCGATAGACATGACCGATGTTGTCCATCCCGACAATCGCGACATGGCAGAGCGCGCGATCATGGCCGTTGGGTTGGACGTGGGCGGGGTCGATTTCCTGATTGATGACATCACCAGATCGTACAAGGAAATCGGCGGAGCGATTGTCGAGGTGAACGCCGCTCCGGGGTTCCGCATGCATGTTGCACCCTCCGAGGGTCAGTCGCGCGACGTCTCGGGCAAGGTGATGGACATGCTGTTCCCAACCGGGGAAGAGGCGCGCATCCCGATCGCGGCGATCACCGGCACCAACGGGAAAACCACCACCTCGCGGATGCTGGGCCATATCATGAAGGGCAGCGGCAAGACGGTCGGCATGACATCGACCGACGGCGTCTATGTGGATGGCAAGCTGAGCGTCAAGGGCGACATGACGGGGCCCAAGGCCGCGCAGATTGTTCTGCGCGATCCGATGGTGGATTTTGCGGTTATGGAAACCGCGCGCGGCGGGCTGGTGCGGTCCGGCCTCGGGTACCAGCGTTCCAACGTGGCGGCCTGTCTGAACGTCTCTGCCGATCACCTTGGCCTGCGCGGGATCAACACGGTCGAGGAACTGGCCGTCGTCAAACGTGTGGTGGTGGAAAGCGCGACGGAAACGGCCGTTCTGAACGCAGATGATATCAACTGCCTCAAGATGGCGGATTATGCTGACGTCAACGCGATCTTCTATGTCACCACCAATCCCGGGCACAGTCTGGTGAAGGAACATATCAAGGCGGGCGGAAAGGCCATCGTGCTGGAAAGTGGCATGAATGGCGACATGCTGACCATCTATGACAATGGCCTGCATATGCCCGTGCTCTGGTCGCATCTGATCCCGGCGGCGCTGGAAGGCAAGGCGATCTTCAACGTCCAGAACGCGATGTTCGCAGCCGCCATGGCCTATAGTTTCGGAGTTGACCTAGACAATATCCGCCATGGACTCAGGACCTTTGACACCAGCTATTTCCAGGCTCCGGGCCGGATGAATGTCTATGACGAGCATCCGTTCAAAGTTATCCTGGATTACGCCCATAACCCGGCCGCCATTGGCGTGGTAACTGATCTTGTCGAACGGCTGGACGTCAAGCGCCGCCGTATCGCTGTGGCCGCGATGCCAGGTGACCGGCGGGACGAGGATATTCTGGAAAGCGCGGGTATTCTTGCCGGGCATTTCGATCACTACATCTGCAAGGCGGATGATCATCGCCGTGGGCGCGGCCATGATGAGGTGCCGCAGATGATCAAGGCAGAGTTGATGCGCAAGGGTGTGCCCGAAAGCGCAATCAGCATCATCCCCGACGAGGTCGAAGCGGTGAATGCCGGGCTGGAAATGGCCGCTTCAGGCGACCTGCTTGTCATCTTCGGCGATGACAGCGCGCGCTGCTGGAAACAGATCATCTATCACAACGCGGGCGATGCGGAGGCCGAAGCCGAGGTGCAAAGCCTAAGGCCTGCAGCGGTGACAGACTTCGAGGAGATGCTCGATTCCGATCAGTCGCTCATTCGCGATGAACGCGGCGTGCGCCTCGCACGCGAGATAGACGAAGAAGCCGATTGATCGGAGGATCGCCGATGGATCGTATCGAAGAGCTTGAAACAGCATTGACGATTGTCAGCGCGACCGCTGACCACATTCGTGTCGACGATGCCCGCCGCCTGACCGGACCAGGGCTGCTATGGGAACGCCCCGGCGCAGTGATCGACGTGTTCGTCGAAGATGTGGATCTCGACCTGATTGCGCGTTTGTGGGACCGCCACGCCCGGAGCGTTCTGGATGCGTTGGGCTGGCAGAAAGAAAAACACATCGTGCGCCAGTTTCAGGGCGGCGTGAACCTCGCGATCTCGGCCCCGATGGATCAGCTTTATTCGTCGATATTTGTCGCTCAGACCGCGTGGCACTTCTGCGCTGCTGAGCTGTTGGAGCAGACGCCGGGTGATTTTAACGCCATGATCGCGGATGTCAAAACGGTGATGGCGAAAGAGGCGAACCCTGCTCTGATCGCATTGATCACCGCCGCCCAGGGTCACGGCGTCGATATCCTATGCGATGATGATGAGGTCTCCATCGGGCACGGCGCGGGCAGTCAGGTATGGCCGGTCGACGCCTTGCCGACACCGGAGCAGGTTGACTGGGAGAGGCTGCATGATGTGCCCATCGCTTTTGTCACCGGAACCAATGGCAAGACCACCACGACCCGGATTTGTGCGGCAATTGTCCGGGCGGCGGGAAAAACGGCGGGGCTGACCTCCACCGATTTTGTTCGGGTCGGGGACGACATTCTTGATCGCGGCGACTATTCGGGTCCAGGCGGGGCCCGAATGCTGTTGCGCGATCCCCGCCTGGAGGTCGCCATTCTAGAGGTCGCGCGTGGAGGCATTTTACGGCGCGGCCTGCCGACGCGGCGGGCAAGGGTTGCCGTAGTCACAAATGTCGCCAATGACCATCTGGGGCAATATGGCGTGAACACCGTCCCGGACTTGGCTCAGGCAAAGTTTGCGGTTCGCAGAACCCTGTCCGAGGGCGGCATACTAGCTCTGAACGCCGATGACGCCTTTGTCGTGGCCGAGGCCGATCGCGCTAACGCGACGATCTGGTGGTTTTCACTGGACCCAAACGCACCAAAAATCACAGCAGCCCGTTTGGGTGGCCACCCCTGCGCTTATCTGCTGGACGGTATGCTGGTGTTCTTTGACGGCAAGTTCGAGCATCCGTTGACACCCGTTCGCGACGTACCAATCACGATGAATGGCGCGGCCAGATACAATGTTTCTAACGCCTTGGCCGCCGTCTGCGTTGGAAAGGCAATGGGTTTGGAGGAACGCGACATCCGCTCCGGCCTTGCGAATTTCAAACCTGACGCGAAAGACAACCCAGGGCGTTGCAACGAGTTTTCGCATAACGGTGCGCGCGTCTTTGTGGATTTCGCACATAACCCGCATTCGATCGCTGCCGTATGCGAGGCGATGTCCGCCATCCCGGCCAAACGTCGGTTTATCATGCTCAGCCACGCAGGCGATCGATCTGATCAGGACATCCATGATGTCACCCTGACGGCGTTGGAGTTCAAGCCTGATATCGTGGTCGCGGTGGAAATGGAGAACTACTTGCGCGGGCGCGAGTTGGGAGAAATTCCAGCCCTTATCAGGCAGGCGGCAATCGATGAAGGTCTGACCTCGGATAGCGTGCTGTTTGCTGGCTCGCCCACGGAAGCGGCGCGCATGATACTGGATCAGGTACAGCCCAATGACCTGGCACTGCTGCTGGTGTTGTCCGAACGGGATGCGGTTTTTGAGCTCTTGGAGGATCGGGCCTGACTGAATGGATTGCGTTGCACAAGCTTTGGATCGATCGGAGGCAACAAGTTATAGGAACTGACTATCCTGCAACTCCGAACCCATCCTGCTTGGAACCCCATTTGATGTCGGAACCTTGGCGAAGACCAGTTTTGCCACTGGACAGAAACCATGTTGTGGACCGCGCCATATCCGGGTTAGGAAGCGGACATTCACCACCAAGGGCCAACACAAATGAGGATGCGTGACACTTTTTTGAAGCCAATGCATCCAGAGGGTCGCAAGTTTGTCATAGTATTCGCCATCGTGACGGCGCTGATATTTCAAATTTCATCGATCCTCGGCTGGATCGGTGTCGGACTGACTGTCTGGTGTTACTATTTCTTTCGTGACCCACAACGATCGACGCCGCTGCGAGAGGGGCTGATCGTAAGCCCGGCAGACGGTGTCGTGTCGCTGATCCAGTCTGCGGTTCCGCCCCCTGAACTTGGAATGCCCGACCAAGCTCTCACCCGCGTCAGCGTGTTCATGAGCGTTTTCAACTGCCATGTGAATCGCGCGCCGATTGCAGGGGAAATCCTGGAAATCGCGTATCGACCAGGAAAATTCTTCAACGCCTCGCTCGACAAAGCCAGCGCAGACAATGAACGCAACAGCCTCTGTATTCAATTGGCTGATGGACGCCAGGTTGCGGTCGTGCAGATTGCAGGCCTCGTTGCTCGGCGAATAGTGTGTTTCGTTACAAAGGGAAGCCAGATCGGGGCCGGCGAACGCTTTGGATTGATCCGCTTTGGCTCGCGGCTGGATGTCTATCTCCCGGATGGGGTTCAACCCCTGGTCAGCGTGGGGCAAACGATGATCGCCGGCGAAACCGTCTTGGCCGATCTGGCGAGTGACGAGCCGGCGCGAACGGCCCGTACGGATTGAAAATGTCAGAGCCTTCGCCAGACAACAAGCGCGACCTGCCGGTTATTCATCTGTTGCCCAACCTGCTGACGATCACAGCGATCTGCGCCGGGCTTACAGCCGTTAGTTTTGGATATCAGGGTGATTTTGAAACGGCGGTCAAGCTGGTGCTGTTGGCGGTCGTGCTTGATGGTCTCGATGGACGTCTCGCGCGTTTGATGCACAGTCAGAGCTCTTTTGGTGCGGAGCTGGATTCGCTGGCTGACTTCGTCAATTTTGGAGTGGCGCCAGGACTGATACTATATGTCTGGGCGTTGCAGGATTTTAGCGCCGGTTGGTTGGCCGTGCTGGGCTATGTCGTCTGCTGCATGCTCCGTCTGGCTCGGTTCAATGTGACGAACAAGTCGGCCACTGAGAACACCCAGAGCGACTTCTTTGAAGGCGTGCCGTCACCTGCGGCTGCTCTTCTTATCATGCTACCAATGTACGTGTCTTTCTTGTTCCCCGATATGCCTCTGGCGCCGCCTGTTCTCATCGCAGGCTACCTGCTGGTCGTCGGAGTTCTTATGATCAGCCGAGTTCCTTCGTACTCTTTCAAGAACATCTCGATTTCTCGCGGAAATGCAAAATTCCTGATGTTGGGGTTCGCTCTCTTGCTGTCGGCATTGCTCATCTATCTCTGGGCAACGCTCGCTCTCATATCGATCATCTATATCGTAAGCTTGGTTCTGGCACATTACGCGGCACGAAAATCCAATTGAACGATTATGCTATTCAAGCAGAAGCTTGGCCAACTCGGCATGTTGCCGTTTGACGACATCAAGCAAAGGCGTTGGATTACAACAACGGTCTATCATTCCAACTCGCACAAAGTAACCTCGATCAACCGAGATCAGCGTATCGCATACCAGACGGGTCTGCTTTAGCTTTGCGGCATGGGTCATACCCTCGGACAAGCGTTTGACCGTGCTGTCCAGATCATCCACTTTTAGCGCAGGGTTGTCCCCACCCATCCGCATATGAACAGACGCGTTTAAACCGGCCTGCGACGCCGCTGCGTCAATTGCATGTAACGTGTCCGCCACCGGATCGGTCCGACCCAGCCGGAAAACTGCCCCGGCAAAGCCCATCCCGGCTAACGTAACAAGCTGCTCCGCGTTTTCGGCAGAAAACCCGTGGTTGATGACGTGGAAATAGGTGCCTTTCCCTTTGACGTCATCTTTCGTCCGCATCCGCGACAGCAGCAGCGGCAACCCGGTTTTCGAATGCGCCTGCTGAAGGCGCGGTGCGAGCGCTTCAAGATCGGGCCAGTCAATCGTGACCTCCCAATCCAACAGCACTTTGGCCTGCCCAGCGATCAGCGCCAGTAAATTGTCATCGGGTACGCCATATGAAAACAGCGTGATTTCGAACCCCAGATGGGCAAGGCTTGCCAGGCGAAGCCTTCGAACCGGGTCAAGCAGATCATGCAGCGGTATGCGCACGTGCCGGACCCCCATTTCCTGCAGGGCCAGCAGGGGATAGTCGTTACGAACCGGCTTGCGGTCGAATTCGTCCAGACCGCCAGAGGGTGGCACTTCGGTGACTTCCGCCCAGTTCTGACGAAGGTCAAACCCCAGAACGGGATGTGAGGGCTCACGCGGATCCGGCGCGATAATGGCAGGAGAAGCCGGTTTCCTTGTGTCTTCTGCGGTGATTTCAGCCCCGTTTGTTCGCACCATGCGCACCACATGCCCGTTCTCGTAAACGGTCACCAAAAAGTAGCCCAGCTTGGCGCGGTCATCGCGCCCGAACTCGCTGTCTTCGGGCGGCGTGGCGCGCAGCATCTCGCTGTAATCCTGCCGCACGAAACTGGTGGCAGGTGCGAGGTAATAGTCGGTCACTCCAAACCGATCGTACCAAAAGTTATGAGCGTGACCTGCGAACACTGCCTCGACACTGTGGGCCTTGATCAGATCCAGAAGCCAGCCCCGCCCGGGTTGATTGGTGTTGTCGTAATGGTCGCGCTCGGTCGGTTCCATCAGGTACAAGGGATGGTGCAGGACAAGCATTTTGCGCTGAGCCTGAGAACCGGCCAGTTCCGCCTCAAGCCAATTGCGCTGTTCCATCTCACTGCTGAGGCCAGAATTGATGAGCTGCGCGTTGATCAGGAGAAACCGAATACCCCAACTGTCGAATGACTGGAACTGAGGTCCAAACTGCTGCTCCCAAGCTGCAATCGTTGCGTCTGTTGTCGGGCTGGCTGGCCCGCCCTTTATCGGCGTGTCGCCGATATCGTGATTTCCGGGAATCTCGTAAAGGGGAACAGTCAGCTCTGACGCGATGGTGCGATACTCCCGGGCGGCCTGAACATAGGCGGCCCGGGTCTCGGGTACAGGGTGCAGCAGATCCCCGGCATGGATGACAAACTTGGCCGGTTGCTGGTTCAACTCTCTTACGACGTGGCGGAATCGCCAGTTGGCCCTTTGATTGACAGGGAAAGGCGAATTGCAGCTGTCATCGGTCGGGTTCACATGTGTGTCAGAGATCAGAGCGAAGCAACCAAGCTTCGCTCCGAGGTGTTTGCCCATATCACCCTCCTGTCGTCAGGGTGGACGCCTTACCTGTTCGCGATGCCTCGATCCGGCTGCGCACCAGTACGAAGATCGACAGGGCGGTCAGTATCCAGAAGGCGATACAGATCAGATTGCGCACGAATATCGAAAGGCTTCCGTCGCTCAGCAACAGCGATTGCCGGAAGTTGTCTTCAAGCAAGGGCCCCAGCACAAAGGCGATAAGGAACGGCGCGACAGGAATGTCGAGACGCAACATCAGATATCCAACAAGTCCCATGCACAGCATGACCAGAATGTCGAAGATGTTGTTGTTCACCGCATAAGCGCCATAGACACAGAGTACAAACACGATGGGATACAGGATGCGGTTCGGGATCAGGGCAACCTTGCTGAATCCCCGGATCGCGATTTTACCGATGATCAGAAGGTAGAACGAGCTGAGCAGGATACCCATGAACAGGGCGTAAACCATCGGCAGGTTGTCTTCGAACAGGATCGGACCGGGACGCAATCCGTGGATCATGAACGCGCCCAGGATCACGGCGGTGATCACGTCACCCGGCACGCCCAGCGCCAGCAGAGGGATCATGGTCGCCCCTGCTACACCGTTGTTTCCGGCCTCAGCGGCAGCGACGCCTTCAAGCTCACCCTTGCCGAAGTTTTCCTTGTTTTTCGAGTTCCGGCGCGCCTCGGAATAGCTCAGGAACGCAGCCGGAGCGCCGCCGATCCCCGGGATTGCGCCCAGTATGACGCCAATGAAGCTGCCGCGGACGACCGATTTCAGCGTTTTGCGGAATTCGGCCAGTGTCGCCCCGCCGCCCAGTTGCGAGCGTTGCGCCCCACCGATACGCGGGCCCCGGGTTGATCTGTCGATAATTTCCGGCAACGCAAACAGACCGATCAGCACCGGGATAAAGTTCAGGCCCGACATCAATTCGAAATTGCCGAAGATGAACCGGTCGGTGCCATACACCAGATCCAGACCCACGGTCGCCAGCATCAGCCCAAGACAAGCGGAAAGTATACCTTTGGTCAGGCTAGGTCCTGCCACACCTGCGATGATGGTCAGCGAGAAGACAATCAGCGTGAAAAACTCTGGCGGCCCAAATCGCAGGGCGAAAGTGGCGAGAACTCCCGCAAACAAGATCAGCGAAATGTTCGAGATCAGGTCAGCCACACAGGAAGAATAGAGCGCAATATCCAGCGCCTTGCGCGCCTGACCCTTCTGGGCCATCGGATAGCCGTCAAGCACCGTACAGGATGCCGCAGGCGTGCCGGGGGTCTTGATGAGGATTGCCGTCAACGACCCGCCATACAACCCTCCTTTGTAAACCCCCAACAACAGCAGGATGCCGGTCACTGGTGGCATCGAGAAGGTGAATGGGAGAACCAGAGCGACCCCCATCGGCGTGGTCATTCCTGGGATTGCGCCGATTATGGTACCGATCAGAACGCCTATTCCGATAACAAGAAAGTTCTCAACGCTGAGGAAGAGGTCCAGGGCATAGGAAATATTCTCAATCATTGTGCATCCTCCTCACAGCAGCGTTTCAAAGATGCCAAGAGGCATTGGAATGCCGGCGACATGCAAAAAGAACAGATACAGCCCGATCGGGATCAGGATGCTCAGCGGAATGATGTACTTCCATTTCCGCTCGCCGAAATAGAGCATCATGGCTGGCATCAGCACGATTGACCCGGCAACGATCCCAACCGTTGTCAGGGCGAAATAGAACAGAAACAACGCGAAGATCAGGATCACGATCCGTAAGGTGGCCGGAAGGGTTGCCAGCTTGTATTCGGCATCTTCGGACGCGTCTTCATCACCCTCGGGCACCTTGAGCGTGAATGTTTCAAGCAACAGAAAGCATGAAGAAATAACGACACCCCAAGCAATGGTGTAGGGCCAGAAATCCGGCGACAACGCAGAGATCTGCACTGAGCCCGGAACAATCACACCTGACGGGATAAGGGAGAAGATGGCAGCCAATCCCAACACTATGAACAGGATGGCCGTGATTAAGTCCTTGGTCTTTTTGTTGGTCATGTTCCTCCCTTCGCCAGCAACTGGCTCAGATTTATGTCCTTGAAGATCAGGTTTTCTCGGATGGACAGCCACCTTGCGGCGCCGATATGGGTCATTTCGGTCGCCTGCACCTCAATGTCCCCAAGCCGCTTTGGCGTTTGAAATGCGATCTGCGATTTCAACGCACCGACAAAGGCTGGTGATTCAGACAGAGGACCCGCCAAGATGACGAGATCGGGCTTCAGCACCGTGAAAAGCAAGGCAAAGGTTCGGGCCATCCCCGCACCAAGCCGCTCAAGCGCCTTCACAATCGTCGCGTCGCCGGCGTTGGCCTTGCCGACCAGATCGACCATGGCACGACCCCATTCCGCATCGGTGGTCAGCGACCCAGTTTTTTCCCCGATTATCTCCCGGACAAAAGCCCGGCCGCTTTGCGCGTCTTCGAGTGTGGGGAAGTGCTCAACAGGTCCGGTTGCGTCAGATGACGATGTGTAAGGCGCGTCGCTCAGCACACTGCTGGTGGTCAGCTGTCCCTCAGCGGCGCTGCCACCCAGTGTCATTGCAAAGCCGGTCACCAGACTGCAATGCAGCGTCACCACGTTTTCATAGTCACGGGCGATACCGAAGGTCGTTTCCGCAAGGTTGATGGCAGAGGAAGGCGTCTCAAGCGTTATGGGCCCATTGAGTGCTGCCCTGAAAATCGCGCCAACGTCGATCTCTTCGTTCCACCCCAGGAGCGGGGCGGAAATCAGTCGTTTTGACGCTTTATCGATATGTCCCGCAATCGCGATGCCGGTGCCAAAGAACCGGTCGGTATCCTCGACATGTTCATCCACCAGCTCGGCCGACTTCCGCGCGCAGAGTTCGAGAAAGGATGCACCGTCATCCATTGGCAGGCCGGTACCTTCCCAGGATGCGACTTTGTTGTTTTCCAGATCAGCAAGCGTCACCGACTGGCGGAACGCGTTAATGCCAATCCCGATAATGTAACCTCCTTGCCCTTGCGGCGACAGCTGAACAAACCGCCGACCGCGGCGGCCATCGGGATCGGACAGCTCTTTTTCCACAATCAGATCTGCATCAAGCAGGTCACGCGTAATGCGCGAGATCGTCGCCGCATTGAGGCCAATATTGGCGGCAATCGCCGTGCGGGAAATCGATCGATTCCGAACAATTTCCCCCAACACCAGACGTCTGTTGGCCCTGCCAGTCTCACTGTGGGTCCTTGCAGACATTGATTTTCCTCGCATTTCCCACTCCCTAATCTGAAGTTACATTTTTTATTTACTTTCTGCAAGCAAATATATATCTTCGATGACAATCAAGCGAACCAAGGGAGGATACACTATGAGTTTTCTAAAGAGAATCGGCGCCACGGTGAGCCTGGCCACCCTGGCCTCGATCGGCGGCGTGGCCATGGCTGCGGACTATCCCAGCAAGCCCGTAACACTGGTGGTGCCATATGGTCCGGGCGGCGCAGCTGATCTCGCTGCCCGCACGCTGAGCACAGAAGCCCCTGAATATCTGGGCGAAAATATTCTGGTTGTGAACAAGACCGGGGCGGGCGGCGTCGTTGGCTCGACCCAGGTCGCAAAATCGCGCAATGATGGACACACCCTGCTGATGGCACGCGTGGGATCGCAGGCGACTGTTCCCGCGATCAACCGCACCATTCCTTACAAGTGGGACGATTTCACCTTTCTGGGCCTGATCGAGAAAAACCCGTTTGTTCTAGGTGTCAGCGCAGATTCACCCTACCAGAACTTTGATGAGTTGAAGGAGGCCATCACGAACGGAGAACGGCTGTCCTATGCCTCGGCCGGTGTTGGGACATTGCTGCACATGGCGATGTTGATCATGCTGGATGACATCGGGGTCGATTCCGAAGCGCTGATCCATGTTCCTTTCAAAGGCGGCGGCAAGGCCACGGCTGCGGTTGTTGGCGGCCATGCGGACCTGATTTTCCACAACTTGTCGGGCTTGTCCGGTGCGATCGAAAGCGGTCAGATTCGCCCCCTTCTGACCACTACGCCCGAACGCTTTGCAACCATTCCGGACACGCCAACCGCGCAGGAAATGGGCCACCCGAATCTGGAAAACGTGATCGGCTGGACCGGTGTCTGGGGTCCCAAGGACCTGCCCGAAGATGTCGTTGCCAAATGGGTTGAGGTTCTGGGTGCCATCGCAGCAGACGAAAGCTGGCTTGAAGCCACCCAAAAGCTGGGCTCTGTTCCTGCGGTCCTGTCCCCGGACGACACCAAGGCGTTTGTCGAAGGGCAGGTCAACACCTTCAGCACCGTTGCTGAAAAGCTGAATATGGTGATCGAATAAGTCCCGACACCTTTCTGGCCGGGCGGCTCATGTCTTTGTATCCAAAGCCGCCCGGCCACTTTCAATCAACACAAAATCATAGGTTGCCGAATGCCCCGTCCCAACATTTTGCTCATTCAAGCCGATCAACTGGCTGCAAATGCTCTAGCGTCATACGGGAACAGAA
This sequence comes from Ruegeria jejuensis, assembly GCF_041537905.1. Lineage (NCBI taxonomy): Bacteria > Pseudomonadati > Pseudomonadota > Alphaproteobacteria > Rhodobacterales > Roseobacteraceae > Ruegeria > Ruegeria jejuensis. Next base: position 396,989 of record NZ_JBGRUO010000001.1, read on the forward strand.
CTGTCAAAGCGCCGAATATGGACCGCCTTGCGCAAAACGGCGTGGTGTTTGAGAACTGCTATTGCAACCTGCCCATGTGCGGTCCGTCCCGCGCGTCGATGCACGCGGGCAAACTGCCCTTCTCGATCGAAATGTACGACAATGCCAGCGAGTTTCACGCCGACATCCCCACCTTCGCCCACTACCTGCGCAGCATGGACTACCGGGTTGAGATGTCTGGCAAGATGCACTTTGTCGGCCCCGATCAGCTGCACGGATATGACAAGCGCCATACAACCGAGATTTATCCGGCGAACTTTGCCTGGACCGTGGATTGGTCCAAAGGGCGGGAATACAAACCCACCAACCTGACCATGGCGCCGATCCTGGAAAGCGGCCCGGCCATCCGCACCATGCAAATGGATTATGATGACGAGGTCGAATACCACGGCATTCAGGCGCTGTATGATCTGGCCCGCAAGGGCGATGACCGCCCTTTCATGCTGACGGTCTCCTTCACCTCACCGCATTCGCCCTTTGTGATCGGTCAGGAATATTGGGATATCTACGACCATGATGAGATCGAATACCCTGCCGTCGATCCGTTGGATCTGGACGAGATGGACCATCTCAGCCGCAATCTGCATTATTGCCAGTCCCGCCACGAATTTACCGTCACCCCCGAAGACCGCCGAAAAGCACGCCACGGGTATTATGGCATGATCTCGTATATCGACGAGAAAGTCGGGCATCTTGTCGATGTTCTGGAAAGAACCGGTCAGATCGACAATACCATCGTCATCCTTACCGCCGACCACGGCGAGATGATGGGCGAGCGTGGCATGTGGTTCAAACAACACTTCTTCGAATGGGCCGCCAGCGTGCCCTTCATCGTTTACGCGCCGGAACGCTATGCGCCGGCGCGGGTGAAAGAAAACGTTTCACTTGTCGATCTCCTCCCAACGCTTGTGGATCTGGCAGCTGGCGGTTCGTTCGAAGACTATGCCGCGCCCATTGACGGGCAATCGCTGGTTCCCGCCCTCAGCGGGGATACAACCGGCCTGTCGGATGTGGTGATTTCCGAATTTGCCGCCGACGGCTCTACAGGTCCCAGCCGAATGGTCAAGAAAGGTCCGTGGAAGCTGATGTGGCTCGAAGGGGTCGATACGCTGCTGTACAACATCGACAAGGATCCCAACGAGGTGAACAACCGCGCCGCCGATCCCGACTGCGCGGATATCCGGGACGAGTTGGAGGCCATTCTGTTCGACGGCTGGGACCCGGACGATCTGCGCAATGCGATCCGGGCCAGCCAGGTCCGTCGCCTGGCTATCCACAAGGTGACGGGCGGCGATCCGACCTATGTCTATACCGTCCGCCATGATGATGGGGACCGGTACATCCGAAACGCTGGTGCCGCAGATACGAAAGCACGCGCGCGCCTGCCCTATGTGGCTCCTGCGAAACCCGATCTGGTATAGAAATGTCCTACGATTACATAATCATAGGCGCAGGCTCAGCTGGCTGCGTCATCGCCAACCGATTGTCCGCAGACCCCAATATCCGGGTGCTGCTGCTTGAAGCCGGAGGCAAGGACACAAACCCTTGGATTCACATTCCGGTTGGCTATTTCAAGACATTGCACAACCCGAACACCGACTGGTGCTACAAAACCGAGCCCGATCCGGGTCTCAACGGGCGCGCGCTGGACTGGCCGCGCGGCAAGACGCTTGGCGGATCTTCCTCGATCAATGGTCTGCTCTATGTCCGAGGTCAGAAAGAGGATTATGATCGCTGGGCTCAGTTGGGCAACACAGGCTGGTCCTGGGACGATGTCCTGCCATTGTTCAAACGTTCAGAAAACCATGAAGACGGCGATCCCGAACTTCATGGTAAGGACGGGGAACTGGCGGTCTCGCTGATCCGCGCGAAATCCAAAATATCCGAGGCCTTCATAGGCGCGGCCGTGGAAATGGGCGTGCCTCGGACCGACGACTATAATGGCCCTGATCAGGAAGGCGCCGGTTACTTTCACCAAACCGCGCGCAAGGGGTTTCGGTGTTCATCGGCCAAGGCCTTCCTGACCCCGATCAAGAAAACCCGTCAGAACCTTGACGTCGTCACTCACGCCCATACAACCGGCCTTGTTTTTGCCCCAGACGCGCCGAAACAGGTGACGGGCGTTTCCTATTCCCGCGAGGGGTCATCCAATCGCGCCATGCTGAAACCGGGTGGTGAAGTGATCCTGTCCGCCGGAGCCATCGGTTCACCGCAATTGCTGGAAGTGTCCGGCATCGGCAACCCCCAGGTGCTCAGTGCAGCGGGCATCGAGGCCCGCCATGCGTTGCCCGGAGTCGGTGAACACCTGCAGGATCATTTGCAGATCCGCCTTGTTTATGAAGTCAACGTTCCGACACTGAATGATGCGATCAACAACGTCCTCCATCGCGCGGCCATTGGCATCGAATACGGTTTGCGCCGCACCGGGCCGATGAGCCTTGGCGCCAGCCAGGTGGCGATCTTTGCCAAGTCGATGCAGGGGCTTGAGACCCCCGATATCCAGTTCCATTTCCAACCCCTTTCCGCCGACAAGCCGGGCATCGAGATGCACCCTTTCTCGGGCTTCACCTCTTCCGTTTGCCAGCTGCGACCAGAAAGCCGGGGTCACATCCACGTCACCTCGCCCGATGCGCAGGTCTATCCCAAGATCGTTCCAAACTACCTGTCGACCACCGGTGATCAGCTATGCGCGATCCGCGCGGTGAAATTCGCCCGCGCCATGACCAAAACCAATGCGCTGGCTCCCTACATCGTGCGCGAACATGTACCCTCGGGCAAGGTCGAGACGGATGAAGACCATCTCGAAGCCGCACGTGATATGGCGCAGACAATCTATCATCCAACCTCGACCTGCAAAATGGGCACTGATGATCGTGCCGTAGTCGATCCGCGACTGCGTGTGCACGGCATCCGTGGTCTACGCGTTGCCGACGCCTCGGTCATGCCTGACATTGTCAGTGGCAACACCAACGCGCCGACGATCATGATCGGGGAAAAATGCTGCGACATGGTCCTAGAAGATCGCAGAAAACCTTCATAAGACAAACTCATACCCACCCGTCCAGAAGCAATAGCCATGAAGATGGCAAACGGATTCGGGTAGGCCCCACGGAAACCCGATGCCGCCCGATTTAGGGGGAATGGGCGGGCAATCGTTACCTAGACCCGTTCGTGTTTTTGCCTGATGATCGGCTTCGACCTCGCTCCCGAAGCGCGGGAATCACGGGATAATATTGGAGTTGCACGTGGAAGAACTGCTCACTCAGACGGAATTTGTCTGGCCGTTGATACTCAACGCGACCAAGGCACTTGCTGTCCTCATCGTCGGCTGGATCGTCGCTGGCGCCATTGGCGGCATGGTGCGCCGCAAGGTGAATTCGACGCCTCATATTGACCCAACGCTGGGAAATTTCTTTGCCAGCATGGTGAAATGGGCGATCCTGGCGATGGTCATCGTGGCCGTGCTTGGTATCTTCGGGATCCAGGCCACCAGTATCGTTGCGGTTCTTGGTGCCGCCTCGCTGGCTATCGGCCTCGCTCTGCAGGGCACGCTGAGTGATCTCGCAGCAGGCGTGATGATCGTGATTTTCCGGCCCTACAAGCTGGGTCAATATGTCGATATCGGCGGCACCGCAGGTACGGTGAAAGAAGTCAATCTGTTCACCACCGAGTTGGTAACGCCCGATAATGTGCAGATCATCGTGCCCAACGGGCAAGCCTGGGGGTCGATCATCGTCAACTATTCGGCCCATGACACGCGTCGGGTCGATCTGGTCTTTGGCATCGATTATGGCGACAATGCCGATGCGGCGATGAAGATCATTCTGGACACCGCGCAGGCAGATGGCCGGGTTCTGTCCGATCCCGAACCCTGGGTGCGGGTTACCAATCTGGGCGACAGCTCTGTCGATCTGACGGCGCGGCTCTGGTGCAACGCCGCCGATTACTGGGATCTGAAATTCATGCTGACCCAGAAGGTGAAAGAGGCGTTTGATGCGCAGGGCATCTCGATCCCCTATCCCCATGCGGTTGAGATTCAGAAAGCCGGATAAGCGAAACTCACGACCCACCACTCACTTGGGAAAACGCTGCGCGCTGCGCGGCGTTTTCTTGTTTTCAAGGTGTCAGGATTTCACCGCGACCGTGGGCGATACCACGTTAATCCCCAGCGCCCTGCCGACCGCATAATAGGTCAGCTGCCCGGCATGTACATTCAGCCCGTTCAGCAGATGCGGGTCATCCAGACAGGCCTGTTTCCAGCCCTTGTCCGCCAGCGCCAACATGAACGGCATGGTGGCGTTGCCCAGAGCGATGGTCGAAGTCCGCGCCACTGCGCCGGGCATATTGGCGACGCAATAATGCATGATCCCGTCCACGTCATAGATCGGATCGGCATGGGTTGTGGCGCGCGAGGTCTCGAAACAGCCGCCCTGGTCAATGGCCACATCCACGATGGCTGCGCCGGGCTTCATCTCGGAGAGCTGCGCCTTCGAGATCAGCTTGGGCGCTGCCGCACCGGGGATCAGAACCGCGCCGATCACCATATCCGCCTGCCGCACCAGCTCGATGGTCGATCCGGCGGTGGAGTACTGGTTCTTGAAGGTCCGCCCAAAAACGTCGTCGAGATATTTCAGCCGGTTCAGAGAGCGATCCAGCACAGTCACATCTGCGCCCATCCCCGCCGCCACGCGGGCCGCGTGGGTGCCCACAACGCCACCACCGATCACCACCACCCGCGCCGGGCCAACACCGGGCACGCCGCCCATCAGCACGCCGCGCCCGCCATTGGCCTTTTGCAGCGTCCAGGCCCCCATCTGCGGCGCCAGCCGCCCGGCCACCTCGGACATGGGCGCCAACAAGGGCAGGCCGCCCGAATTGTCTGTCACGGTCTCATAAGCAATGGCGGTGCAGCCCGAGGCCAGAAGATCATGGGTCTGATCGGGATCGGGTGCCAGATGCAGATAGGTGAACAGAAGTTGGCCCTCGCGCAGCATCTTGCGCTCGACCGCCTGCGGCTCCTTGACCTTCACGATCATGTCGGCGGTGGCAAAGACTTCCTCTGCCGTATCCACGATCACCGCGCCTGCGGCGACATAATCGGCATCCTCGAACCCTGCACCGGCCCCGGCCATGGTCTCGATGATCACCTCGTGGCCATGTTGCACGGCCTCATAGGCGGCGTTCGGGGTCATGCCGACGCGAAATTCCTGCGGCTTGATCTCTTTCGGGCACCCGATTTTCATTGTCTCTCTCCCAATTCTCAAACTGCCTAAAATATGTGCAATTTGACAAAGGATTTCTGTGAAACCTTCCTCGCAAATTGGCTTGTGATGTGTGTATTCTTCGAACAAATCCAAAAATCATGCAAAAGGCTTGCGCCATTGACACTGGACACAACAGATCGACGGATTCTCACTGAGTTGCAGAAGAAAGGGCGTATGTCCAATGCGGACCTGTCCGACCGGGTGAATCTCTCACCCTCGGCCTGTCACCGGCGCGTGCAGCGGTTGGAAGCTGAGGGCTATATTCGCAACTATGTTGCGCTGCTGGATGCGCGCAAGCTGGGCGTGCCAACAACCGTGTTTGTCGAGATCACGCTGCAAGGGCAAGCCGATGAGGTTCTGGACGCGTTCGAGAAGGGCGTGTCGCGGATACCGGACGTGCTGGAATGCCACCTGATGGCAGGTACGGCGGATTACATCCTCAAGGTCGTTGCCGAAAACACCGAAGATTTCGCGCGTATCCACCGTCAGTATCTGGCGCGGCTGCCGGGGGTGGCGCAGATGCAATCCTCGTTTGCTCTGCGCACCGTGTTCAAGACCACCGCGCTTCCGGTCTGAACACATGGTGCCTGCACGATTGGCTACATCGGGAAAGGTCGATCGTGAAAAGCAGGGGTTCGGAGAGCAATCTTTCAATCACCCAGAACCGAGAACGCCCGAAAAACGAATGAGCGGGAAAAACCATAACTGATGAAGAAGAAGTTCGTGCAGCTTCTCAGTCGTTTTATGGGGCGTTAAACAGCGTACTTTACAAAAACGCCGAACCAATGCGCGACGTCTGGCTTCACAGCCCAGAGGTCACGGCGATGAGGCCCAACGGCGGCAGGGAGGTTGGCTGAGAACAGCTATGGGATGCCTGGAAACATGTGGCGGAGGTATTTTCAGGCGGTCATGTCGAGTTGATCGAGCAATACATCGTGACCGTCGGCGATCTCGCTTACGAGATTGGTCTGGAACTTGGTGAGTTTTCGCCAGGCGGGGAAGACGTCGAGGTCGCGCACCAGGCAACAAACATCTACCGCCGGACAGACGAAGGTTGAAAGATCGTTCACCACCACACCGACAAATCAGATGGTGCGCTCGCAGCCTTTCACCGTCTTGAGGGCAGCGATTGAGATGTTGCGCGCCGTGTAGTGAGAAATTGATAGCATCTCTGCTCACAATTAGCCGTTAGCGCAAAACTGCGCATTTGTCCGCACGATATCGGTTCGGGAAGCTGAGATATGTCCATTTGCAGGGAATAGCGGCTGTTCAGGCTGCCACGCCAGCATCTAAACACAGCGGTGAGCAACAGGTGTCGTTCGCGAGCATGTTGGGCTTAGTGAAAGATGTGTGCAAATCCGGCGCGCAACCGCTGTCTACCGGGAGGCCAACCTGATCGCAGACCACGGTGGATCGACCAACCGGTTCCCCAGAAATTCGCTGGGGCTGACACCGAGGGTTTGCCGGAACATATAGCTGAACGCACTTGAAGACTCGTATCCCATGTCGAGCGCAACCGATGTCACGCTCTGACCGGATGCGAGGAGCGAGACGGCGTGCAAGATCCGCGCGTGCCGTAACCACCTGGAAGGCGGCATGCCTGTATCAGCAACGAACAGGCGCTCAATCGTTTTTCGGCTGGCAGGCACATCTGACAGCCAAGCCCCCACCGAGCGCACACTGCCGGGATCATCCAGCGCGGCTTGAGCGACCCCGCGAATGCGAGCATCTTTCGGCAGGACCAGAGACAGTGGCACATCTTGCGCCGAGAGTAGTTCATATCGAAGCAAGTTGTGCAGCGCTTCGTTATGCTTTGCACCGCGCGCAAGTGTGCCCTCTGGCATCGCAGCGATGAACAATGCTCCAAGGAGCGGCGTCATCGCGACGACCCGGACGTCACCGCCAAGCCGATCCGCCTCGTCGCGATTTACGTCCACGTAGAGCATGACATTGTTGGACCCGTAGCGCATCCAATGCTCGGTATCCGGGGGAATCCAGATCGCCATTGCCGGACTGAGAAGCAGGACGCGGTCGGGGGTTCCGACATACATCGAGCCAGACGCTGCTGAGATGAGCTGGCCAAAATCGTGGGCGTGCCAGTCGTAGCTTTCTCCGGGCTCCGGCTTGATCGTCTCCCCGAAGTATCGAGGGCGATCCACGTTGCCTGGTCGTGTGTCTTGCAATGACGAATCCTCGATGATTGCTTCCTATATCTCGACAGACAGACATATCATCGTCGAGTAGATTTCACCAATCAATCGGACAACGGGTCCGGCTTCCTGCATCGGACGGCACAACCAATATGAAAAATCGTGCTTTCATGACCTGGTTCGCCTCGGGCCATTTAGCGAATGACTGGCCGATCGCCGCCCTGTGGCTGATCGTGCCTGCGGCCGGCCTTGCCATGAACCTGTCGCCTGCGGAAGTTGGCTTGCTCTTCACGCTGGCCAGCGGCGGAGCTGCGCTGGCCTATGTTCCGGCGGGGCTCCTTGCGGATCATGTGTCGAACCGGGGCCGCCTGCTGGTAGGAACGTTCTTCTGGGTTGCTCTCGGCTACGCGCTTGCGGCGCTGGCCCCGGGGCTTTGGAGCCTCGCAATTCTGCTGACGATTGCCGGAATGGGAAACGCTGCCTGGCATCCGATTGCGACGGGTGTCTTAACCCGTGACAACAAAAACAGGCGAGCGCGGGCCTTGGGGATACATGCGATAGCCGGCTCGTTCGCTGAAGTTTTGGCTCCATTGTCGGTTGGATTGCTTCTATCGTTCCTTGACTGGCGCAGCGTGCTGGCCATTTCGGTTCTTCCTTCGGTCTTGATGGGAGTGTGTTTCCTGTGGGTTGCCCGGTTTGTCCCTGTTGCCGAAAACAAGCCGGTAGATCGGCAAGAAATCCGGGAGTTGATGGGCGCATGGCGCGGCTGCAGGGGATTGCGGATCGCCGGAATGATTTCGCTCTACAATATGTCTCTGATCGCATTGCTCAGCATGATCCCGCTATATCTGGCGGCGGTTCACGACCTCGCCCCTGCCACCATCGGGACCATTTTTGCAACCCTACTCATCACAGGCACGCTTGCTCAGCCATGGGTTGGATGGATATCCGACACGTTCGGTCGCAGGCCGGTTCTTGCAATCGGAAGTGGGCTTGCCGGGTTAGCAATCGCAACGCTGATGTTAGAGCCGCCATTCTGGTTCATGATTGCCATGATGGCGCTTGGGGTCGCGGCGCTGGATGCTATCCGCTCGGCGATGCTTGCAACTGCCGTCGATCATACGGATCGCAGCGAAAGCACCACGTTGGGCCTCGCTTTCGCCCTTCTAGATGGTGTCGGCGCGTTTGGAGCGGTTCTGGCCGGGATGGTGGCAGGTATCTCGTGGAGCATCATGTTCGGCTTGGCTGCTGCACTTGCTTGTGGAGCATTAGTGCTAAGTGTTGGAGCCATCTGCAGATCGCCGGAAGGCGGTGACGCGTCCACTGCCGCACGGCTCACATCGCGGTAAAGCCTTGTCGCCAGAGAAAAGAACTGAAGAACTGTGTGTCTTGTAACTCCGCAACCGGACACAGGGCATGACGATAGACGAAGCGAAGGCTGAACATATGAGACGTTTCTAGCTGCGCTAGGCGGGCTACAGTGAACCTATGCCCAAAAAATTGATCGGTCTCGCTTTGAAGCAAACAACATTCAGGAAAGGACCCCATAAGATGATTGCCTACATCACAGTTGGCGTAGACGATATCAATCTCGCGGAACGCTTTTACTCCGCCTTCCTACCGGCGCTTGGCTACAGGTTGGAAGTAATTCATGGCGACTTGAGCTACGCGCTGCCTGAAAAACCAGGTCACGCGCCGAGTCTGCCGGAGTTCTATGTCAAACGCCCCTTTGATGGACGTCCGGCCTCGGCCGGGAACGGGACGATGGTTGCATTCCAAGCGCGCAGTCAACAGCAGGTTCGCGATCTTCACGCCGCCGCGCTTGCGGCAGGCGGTTCAGATGAGGGCCAACCGGGGTTTCGTGACTTATATGGACCGTATTTCTTCGTGGCCTACCTTCGCGACCCTCAAGGTAACAAGATCGCCCTGTACTTCAGCAACCGGAACGAACCCGGGCGGGACGTCTAGTTTGCGGCAGCTCACAGTAAAAAGTGCTATGCAACACTCCATCCAGGCATGACCCTCTATGCACTCAAGAATATCTAGCCGTGGCTTTCTGCCGTAACTGCACTGCGTAGCTTAACCCCGTCGCGACCCGGCGGAGCGCCAAACATTCGGCGGTATTCGCGGCTGAATTGCGACGGGCTTTCATAGCCAATCGCGAAACCGACCTGGGCCACATCGACCCCTTCCGACAAGAGCATCCGCCGGGCTTCCTGAAGGCGCAGGCTTTTCTGGAATTGAACCGGCGTCATCGCCGTTGCGGCCTTGAATTGCCGGTGAAACGTTGCCGGGCTCATCCCTGCGAGCGTTGCCAAACGGGGCACGCTCAGCGCTTCGGCGAAGTTTTCTCGCACCCAGGCAATCGATTTGCCAATGCGCGCAACGCGGCTGTCGGCCAAGCCGACCTGGCACAGCATGCCAGCTTGCGGACCATTCAGAAGCTGCCATATGATTTCGCGCTGTATCATCGGTGCGAGAACGGGGATGTCACGGGGATGCTTTGCCAATCCCAACAGCCGTTCAAGCGGATCAACCAGGTCACTGGACAGAGGATGCACAGCGAGCGCCTCAGGTGTGATTTCAGCGTCCATTCCCGTGGTTGGATGATCAAGCAGCAACTCGGCCACGACCACTGGATCGATATTGACGATCAAGGCGGCGTAGGGATGTGCTTTTGAGGCGGTGATGATTTCTGCACGTACCGGCACATCCAATGAGGCAATCAGGCATTTTCCTGCATCGTAGCGATAGGTTCTATGTCCGACCCGGCTGACCTTGGCCCCTTGTAGGACAACGCAGAGCGAGGGTTGATAAACCCCGTGCAAAGGGCCCGTTGGTTCCTCGGATACGGCAAGGAAAACACCGGGCAGAGGGGTCTCGCGCCCATGGGCGTGCCAGATATCCAAGGCGCGTTCCGTCAAGGTTGCAAGATGCGAGCCAGTCATTCCGTCACTCTACCGTTTCACCGATGGGTGACCAGATCAACATCGGAGGTTTGAGAGGATCGTGCAAGGTTTCGCGAGGATCGGCGTGGCATGAACTGGCTGTGAGGCCGCATATCGTTAGCGAGCCCGGGCCGCATCGGCCTGGGCACTTTCAACGAAGGAAAGATATCATGCGTTACAATCGCCTCGGTCACAGTGGTCTCTTTGTCTCGGAACTTTGCCTCGGCACCATGACGTTCGGCGGATCGGACGATATGTGGGGCCAGATCGGTAAGCTCCAGCAGGACGAAGCGGACGGCCTGCTGGAAACGGCCTTGGATGCGGGCATCAATTTCATCGACACCGCCAACATCTACGCGACGGGCAAAAGCGAAGAGATCCTCGGTCAATCTCTCAAGAATGTCGGGGTTGCGCGTGAAGACGTGGTCATCGCCACCAAGGTGCATGGCCCCATGGGAGAAGGCCCAAATGCGCGCGGCTCGTCGCGCGGACACATTCTGGATCAAGCAAAGGCGAGCCTGAAGCGGTTGCAGCTCGATCACATCGACCTGTATCAGATTCACGGTTTTGACCGAGCGACGCCAATTTTCGAGACGTTTGAGGCACTGGATATGCTGGTTCGGCAAGGCCATGTCCGCTATCTCGGCCTCTCGAATTGGGCGGCGTGGCAGATCGTCAAGGCAGTTGGGATTGCCGAGGCGAGGCATCTTGCGCCGATTACGTCGTTGCAAGCCTATTACAGCGTAGCGGGTCGTGACCTGGAGCGTGAATTGGCACCAATGCTGCAAGCCGAGCAGATCGGCCTGATGGTCTGGAGCCCGCTGGCAGGCGGTTTTCTCTCCGGCAAATTTGATCGCGAAGGAAAGACCGCGGAAGGCCGCCGGGTGAATTTCGACTTCCCGCCAATCGACAAGGATCGGGCCTATGACGCGATCGACGTGATGCGGACCATCGCGACAGACAAGGGGTGCACGATACCGCAAGTCGCCTTGGCCTGGTTGCTGCACCAAAAGGTGGTCACCAGCGTCATACTGGGAGCAAAGCGCCCGGAGCAGCTTGCCGACAACATTGGTGCCGTCGAGGTCACCCTATCATCAGAAGACCTGGCTGCACTCGATGCGGTGACGCAACTGCCAGCAGAGTATCCAGGCTGGATGATTGAACGACAAGGCGAATACCGGGCCCATATGGCGCAGTCAAAGTGAAACCTGCTGCGGGCTGCTTTGGCGGCCCGCACAAATCTGCCGCTTCTCTGCTCCAGGTTCCTATTGACCTGCCGTTACTCCAAGTCGGCAAATCGGATTGCTTGCAGATCCGCAATGGCATAGCGAGGCCAGAGGGGGCGCCCCTGCCTTTAAAGCCGGTATCGCTGCGAAAGATCTTTCTGCAACAGCACAGCGGCCGTCATTGCAAATCCGATGCAAGCGCCGAAAGCGAAGGGTCATCAGGGTTAGCCGAAAGCGCCCGGTCCAGCACCAGCCTTGCGGCATTCGACCCTCCTGTTGCGGCAGCCAAGCGGACCTGCATTACCCAGGCGTCCATACGTTGCGGGTCGAGAAGCGTCACTTCTTCAAAAGCCTTTTGTGCGGCAGGTAGGTTGCGCATCGTGAGTGCCATCCCCCCAAGAACGAGGTGGGTTTCGGGGAAGTCTGCGCGGTTGATCAACGAGGTTCTCCATTCGGACAGAGCCTGTTGCAAGCTCTCCTGTCCGTCACGGGGCATCTGCGTGCCCCTTGCTGACAGCATTGCCCGTGCCGCGGCAATCCTGACAACCCGGAACGGGTCCTCCACCAAAGGCAATATCTCGGCAATCTCAGTCGGGTCTGCATCGCTTAGCAACCCAACAGCGCTGGCACGCACCATCGGATCGGGATCATCCAACAGCCCAACCGCCAAATCCCTCACCTGTGGCGTCGCATTCTGTTGTAACAACCACAACGCCGTTGCGCGTATGATGGCGGGCCGGGCAGCATCGCGTGCCAACTGAGCAAGGTCATTGCCAGCTGCGACCGGATCGGTGCGTGCCGCTGCAAATATTTGCCCGAAATGTGCACCTCGATTGACGCTTTGCGGATACCAAGCCTCTAAGGTCCGTGCGGCCCATTCGGCGGTTCGATCCGAATGGCAATCGGTACAGGTATCCGGGGCGTCTGTTTCCTCCGTAAGATCGGGCCTTGGAATGCGAAAACCGTGGTCCCGGCGACCGTCAATGCCCATGTAAATCTGTTCTGGCATATGGCAGCTTTTGCAGGCGGCACCCTCTGACTCCATGGGATGAAAATGATGGGAGGGATCGTCATAGAGGGCTTCCGTCAAGCCAGGAAACTCTTTTCGCCCCGCTGGCGAATGACACTGGGTACACACACCGTTGCCATCCGCGATGAGCGTTGCGGAATGCGCTTCGTGGCAATTGGTGCAACTGACCCCGCTGGCATACATCTTGGATTGCAGGAACGAGCCATAGACATAAACTTCGTCCAATATCTGACCGTCCGCATGGTACAGACCGGGCCGCAGCAGGGCGAGGTTGTAGTTGTCGTGATACGGCGTTCCCGGCAGCGGGTTGCCATCACCAAACGCCTCTCGGCGGGAATGACAGGTTGCGCATTGCTGGACCGTCGCCTCAGCCCCCGCATTGAAATCCATGGTCAGTCCGATGGCGCTCAGCAGCCCTCCATCATTGGCAATCTCACGCCCGGCGGCCCAGTCCAGATGGGCCGAGCCCGGACCATGGCAGGCTTCGCAGCCGACACCAATTTCCGCATGGGTCGAGGCGTAGGTACGGGTATTCGGATCATAGTTCTTTTCGAACCCGGTGGCATGGCATTCCGCGCATCGGGCGTTCCAGTTTTTGTAAGGGCCGGTCCAATGTAACCCGTCATCCGGGGGTAAATCTTGATCTGGGTAGAGGTGATACCAGCGTTCCTTTTCCGCGTCCCAGACCACGTCAAAGCTTTGCAGCCGACCCGGTTCGGTTTCGAACAGGTATTGCTGAAGCGGGGCAATGCCCACGACGGAATGCACCGGGTATTCGGTTGTAACCCCGTCCTTTTCGGTAACCGTTGCTCGGTACTGATCCCCATCGGCGCCGAACTGGACACTCATGCCATCATGGCTAAAGGATGTGTCGTCGAAGTCGGCAATCACCGTGCCAGGTGACGGCGCGGTCCAGGCCAGCGCGTGATGCGAGCCGCTCCATGCGGAGGCGGCCTCGACATGGCACTCAGCGCATTCCGATGAGCCGACATAGGCAGGCTCTTGCGCGGAGGATACAGTCGGGGACCCCAGACAGGACACGCAGGCGACGAGGGCCCATCTGATCAGCGGCACTGATGATCGAGCGGCTATCTTGATGTCCTTCCCCGGTGCTATTGCGCGCCAGTGTAGATGCGCGACCAATCCTTGGCCATATCGACAATGAGCCAGCCCAAAGCCGGGCCGTTCGCCAGCCCATCGCATAGTCGACCGATATGGCTGTCACAGGCATAGGCCACTTCGCGTTCGCCATCCGTATGATGCACAATCAGACCAAGCCGGGGTCCGTCGCCCGCCGTGGTCCATTCGACCATCGCGTAATCGCCGTCCGAGTTTCCACCAGCAATGATCGGTCGCTTGCCGATGATCCGGTCGATATTGATCGGCTTACCCTCCTTATCGTCGACAAAGCCGATTGCGGGTTGCTTCACGATGGTTGGAACGCCGTCGATCACCTCATAGGAAGTTTCGGTATAGGTGCCGATGACCTGTTCGGCCGGGATGCCATAGGCGGCCTCGGCAAAGACGCGCATGAAATGGATGCCGCCGCCGGACACGATATAGGTCTTGAATCCTTCGTCGCGCAAATACCGTAGCAATTCCACCATCGGCTGATAGGTCATCTGGTCATAACGCAGCCCGGTGACCGGGTGGTTGGCCGTGGCAACCCAATCGGCAACGCTGTCCTGAAAGTCGTCGACGCTCAGGCCACTATGAGTTGCGCCCAGAACCTCGATCACCGCCTCTTTGCCACCTTCCGCAAGAGCCGAATAATCGCCCTCTGCCGCAGCCTTGAGAACATCAGAGGTAATCAGGTCTGGATCGTCCTGTGCCATCTTCTGAAACGCGTCGACCGCGTAGATCAGCTGGAAATACACCGGCTGTTCGCCCCAGAGCGTTCCGTCATTGTCAAAAACGGCGATGCGGCCGGAGGGCGTGACATAATCATCGGATGCGGTATCCGTAACGTTTTCGACGAACGAGATGATCCGCGCCTTGCTGTCGGTGTCATTCCAGGATGGCAAAGGGTCTGCAAGCGCCACAGACGCGTTGAGCAAAAACGAAAGGATCACAAAATGGCGGAACATAACAAGGCACCTTCCCGGTCTGAAAGGAGAAGGGCCGCCATCATGCAGCGGCCCAGTTTGGTTCAATAATGAGTGTCAGTCGCCCACGGGCGCGATCATCTTTTCCATCACCTGTTCCAGATTGAAGCTGGCGGCCTTCTGGCGCGGCGGGAATTCCTGGAACGTCGCCAGGAAATTGCCCACATATTGCTGCGCCGGCACCAGGAAATAGGCCCGATTCAGCAACCAGTCATAGTAGGTGTTCGAGGTCCGGTAGGCGCGCTCATAGGGATCACGGCGCAAGTTGATGATCAATGGGATGCGCAGCTCGGTCCATGGTTCCATCCAGGCGCGCAGGGTGCCCCATGCCTTCTGCTCAAGGAAAATCAGCTTCCAGTCGTCGTAGCGCAGCGCCGTCAGGTCGCCATCATCCGAGAAATAGAAAATCTCCTTGCGCGGGCCTTCTTCCACTTCGCCCTTGAAATAGGGCAGGAAATTATAGCCATCCAGATGCACCTTGTATTCACGCCCGATGGCCTGAACCCCGCCCTGAATCAACTCTTCCTTGATGTTGTCACGGCCCGCAGCGGCCAGATAGGTCGGTAGCCAGTCCATATGGTGCATGATCTCGTTCGAGACCGATCCAGGCTCGATCAGGCCGGGCCAGCGCACCATCGAGGGCACCCGCCAGCCACCTTCCCAGTTGGTGTTCTTTTCACCCCAAAATGGCGTCATCGCGGCATCCGGCCAGGTGTTCATATGCGGGCCATTGTCGGTCGAATAATGCACGATTGTGTTGTCGGCGATGTCCAACTCGTCCAGCAGATCCAGCAATTGTCCGACATGCATGTCATGTTCCAGCATCCCGTCCGTGTATTCGTCGTTGCCCGGGTTGCGCCGATCATCGGCCACATGGGTGCGGAAGTGCATCCGCGTGCCGTTCCACCAAACATAGAAGGGCTGCCCCTGCTCGTGCGAGCGCTTGATGAAGTCGATGGCGGCGGCGACGGTTTCGTCATCCACCGTTTCCATGCGCTTCTTGGTCAGCGGGCCGGTATCCTCGATCGAGCCATCGGCCTTGGACTTGATCACCCCACGCGGGCCATAGGCCTCGCGGAAGGTGCGGCCATCGGCCAGAACCTGATTGCCGGGATAGTCTTCGTTCTCGGGCTCTTCCTCGGCGTTCAGATGGTAGAGATTGCCGAAAAACTCATCGAAACCATGGTTGGACGGCAGGTGCTCATCCTTATCGCCCAGATGGTTCTTGCCGAATTGTCCAGTGACATAGCCTTCGGCCTTGAGCAGCCCTGCGATCGTCGGGTCTTCCTCTTGCATCCCGAGATCGGCGCCCGGCAGGCCCACCTTGGACAGCCCGGTGCGGAACACCGACTGCCCCATGATGTATGAGGACCGTCCGGCAGTACAGGATTGCTCGCCATAGTAGTCGGTAAAGATCATGCCATCATTGGCTATTCGGTCGATATTGGGCGTGTGATACCCCATCAGACCCATCGTATAGGCCGAGATGTTGGACTGACCGACATCGTCACCCCAAATAACAAGAATATTGGGTTTTTGCTCTTGCGCGGTGGCGGGCACGGCCAGAAAAACCGCGCAGGTCAACGTCATTAATGGACGCATAAAGCGCCGAGGTTCAAAGGCAGCAAACATGTTTTCTAACCCTGTTCGAGAATTCGGTAACGAGCTTAGCTTACACGGAAATTTGAGTGTGTGTGTTAAAAATTGATTTGTGGGGGTGTCCTAATTAGTCTGGACCTCAAGCGGAGTGTGACTCCGTTCGCGATATGGATGCGTTTGAAAGCTGATTGAATTCAATATTGTAACCACAGGAACATGTTCTGCTCTTTCTCGCAAGGATTGAGTAGCGATGCTAGCCCGCTCGCTTGAGGCGTAAAAACAGATTTTGGGCAATGACGGAGTATCTCCATGTCCGCACATGAACAGATCCTCGATCTCAAAGCCCGGATGGGTCAGTCCATCATCGGTCAGACCGAGGTGGTCGAACGCTTGCTGATCGGCTTGCTGGCCAACGGCAACCTACTGATCGAAGGGCTGCCGGGGCTGGCCAAGACACGCGCCGTCAAGGCGATGGCCAAAAATCTGGACGCGCAGTTCAGCCGCATCCAGTTCACGCCTGATCTGCTGCCTTCGGATGTCACCGGAACAGAGGTCTACGTTCAGGGCGGCGGCACGTCCGAGTTCCGGTTTGAGCCGGGGCCGATCTTTGCCAATATCGTGCTGGCAGATGAGATCAACCGCGCGCCGGCCAAAGTGCAGGCCGCACTGCTTGAGGCGATGGAGGAACGCCAGGTCACGGTGTCGGGCACGACGCATAAGATGGAACCCCTGTTCATCGTCATGGCCACGCAGAACCCTATCGAACAGGAAGGCACCTATCCACTGCCAGAGGCACAGATGGACCGGTTCCTGATGCATGTGAATATCCTCTACCCCCCGGTTGAGGACGAGGTCGAGGTCATCCGCCTGGTCCGGGGCGAAGAACAGTCGGCCAGTCAGCCAACAAAATCCAACACGGCCAAGCCCTCCCCCATTCTGCAACAGGCCGTCTTTGATGCGCGTGCGGAAATCTCGGGCATTCACGTTGCGGAGGCGATGGAGCGTTACTTTGCCGATCTGGTCTACGCCACGCGGACCCCCGAAGCCCTGAGCGAGGAGTTGGCCAACTGGATCGAGGTCGGTGCCAGCCCGCGCGCCTCAATCGCTCTGGACAAATGCAGCCGCGCGCATGCCTGGCTGGCCAGGCGCGACTATGTCGATCCGCTCGACGTCCGGGCCATTGCCCATGACGTTTTCCGCCATCGCATCACATTGAGCTACGAGGCGCAGGGCGCTGGCCTGTCGCAGGATGATGTGACCGACGAGATCATCAAACTGGTTGCCCTGCCATGACGGCAGGCCTTTGGCCGAGGATGCTACGCCAATGATGCAGAAGGCAGCGATCACAGAACCCGGGCATGATCCCCGTATCCATGTCGACCTGCACCAGTTGGTCGCGCTCAGACGGCGTGCCTCGCGGCTGACCTTCCTGCCCCGGCAACCGGCGAATTCGGTTCTGAACGGCCGACATGCCTCGAAACTGCGCGGCCGGGGATTGAATTTCGAGGAACTGCGCGCCTATCTGCCCGGCGATGATATCCGCACGCTGGACTGGAAGGTAACAGCCCGCACCGGTACGCCCCATGTCCGGGTCTATACCGAAGAACGCGACCGTCCCACGCTGCTGCTGGTAGACCAGCGCATATCGATGTTTTTTGGCAGCCGGGTCTACATGAAATCCGTCATCGCCGCCGAGGCCGCCGCCATCGCTGCGCATCTGGTGTTGGCGCAAGGTGATCGGGTCGGCGGGCTGGTCTTTTCGGACGACGCCATCGCCGAACACCGGCCCGTACGCTCGCCCATGGCCGTGCGTCGGATGCTGGCCTCGATCGCTGACGCCAACGGGCGGCTGTCGGCCCGACGTCAGGCCATGCGGCCCGACCTGTTCAACCGGATGCTGCGCTCCGCCGCCCGGATTGCCAAGACAAACTATCTGGTCCTGATCTTCTCGGATTTCGACGGTGTTGATGCCGCGTCCGAGCCCCTGATCCGCAGGCTCGCCAAGCATAACGACCTGCTGCTGTTCAACATTGCCGACCCGATGGCCACGCAAATGCCAAAAAATGCACGCCTTGCCATCTCGGATGGCGCCTTGCAGGCCGAGATCGACACCTCCTCTGCTGAGACCCACAGGCAGATAGAAGCTTTTGCGCAGGATCGGCTCGCGCTTATCCGGGGCTGGGCACAGAAATACCAACTGCCATTTCTGCCGTTATCGACGCAATCCCCTGCGCTGGATCAAATCTCGCATCTGTTGGGGGCGTCATGAACCCGGAGCTGCAAGGCCTCAACCTTGTCGAACTGATCGACCTTTTGGAGCCCGCGCCGGAACCTGCGCCAATCTCGATGATGCCGCAAACCGTTGGGTGGATCTGGCTGGGGCTGGCACTCACCTTGCTGGTGGGGTGGCTGATCCGGCGGGCCGTAAAGCATCGCCAAGCCAACGCCTATCGCCGTGCAGCCTTGGGCGCGCTCGCAGAGGCGGGGGATGATCCAGCGTGCGTCGCCGATATCCTGCGCCGCACCGCATTGAGCGGATTTCCACGCGGCGAGGTTGCGGGATTGACCGGCAAGGATTGGCTGCGCTTTCTCGATCAGACCATGGGCGGCGACCGGTTTTCAAATGGGCCCGGACGCGTCGTCGCGCAGGCCCCCTACCGCCCGGTCCCGGCGTCTCCGGAGTTGACCCAATTGGCGCGCGACTGGATCGCAACGCATAAACAACCAAAGCAAGAGGCCTGAGGTGATCACGTTGGTGCATCCCTGGCTCCTGCTCCTCCTGCCGTTGCCCTGGCTGGTCTGGCGGTTCCTGCCGCCACACCGCGAAGAGGTCACGGCCATCCGAGCCCCCTTTTTCCGGCAGTTGACGGAAGCGGCGGGCACTACGCCGCAAGCTGGTGCGGCGGTTCTGCACCGGAGCCGCGTTCAGATGATCGCTGCATTCCTCATCTGGACAATGATCGTGATCGGTCTGGCGCAGCCTCAGCGGCTGGGCGATCCTATAGTGATCGAAGAATCCGCCCGCGATGTCGTTCTTGCCCTCGATATCTCGGGCTCTATGGATCAGCGGGATTTCATCGGCGAAAACGGGCAAAGGATGCAACGGCTGTCCGCTGTCCGCGATGTACTCAAGACCTTCATCGCCGAGCGCGACGGCGACCGCATGGCCCTGATCGTTTTCGGCACGCGCGCCTTTGTGCAGGCCCCTTTCACCGAAGATCTGCAAAGTCTTGACGGATTCCTTGATCAGACCCAGGTGGGGATGGCCGGGCCAAACACCGCCATCGGAGATGCAATCGGTCTGGCGATCCGCATGTTCGACAGCAGCGAAGTCGAAGAGCGTCTGATCGTCCTGCTCAGCGACGGTGCAGACACCAACAGCCGTGTCTCGCCAGTGAATGCGGCAGAGATTGCCGCCGACAAGGGCGTCGTCATCCAGACCATCGGTGTGGGCGACCCGGAAGGGGCCGGAGAGGAGCGCGTCGATCTGGCTGCGCTGGAAGATATCGCCAGCCGCACCGGTGGCGCATTCTTTTACGCCGATGACAGCGCGGCCCTGTCGCAGGTCTATGACCAGATCGACGCCATGGCCCCGCGCATCGTCGAAGAGACGAGCTATCGTCCGACCCTGTCGCTTGTGTGGGTGGCCAGTCTGTTCGCCGCCTTACTGGGTGTCGCGACGCTTATTGCTTTGCTCGTTTCGCGGTCTCGGAGGCTGGCATGACCGGTCTTTTCGATGCCTTCCACTTCCTCCGCCCAGTCTGGCTGTTGCTGCTACCGGGCATTGGGCTGCTTTGGTACCTGGCAAGACCCCGTCGCAAACAGGACAGCCCCGATAGCCAGCACATCGCCCCGCATCTGGCAGAAGCGCTGCGGGTCGGTTCAAACACCCGGCGGCGGGTTCAGCCTATCGACAGCGTCGCCCTCTGCCTGAGTCTGCTGACACTGGCCGCAGCCGGGCCAACCTGGAGCCGAATCCCCAACCCGTTGATCGCGGAATCCGCTCCGCTCGTGGTGGCGCTCAAGGTGACGCCTTCGATGGAGGAAGCCGACCTCGCGCCATCGCGCTTGGATCGCGCACGGTTCAAGATACTCGATCTGATCGCCACGCGGGCAGGCGGGCGCACCGCGCTTGTGGCCTACGCTGGCACCGCACACCGGGTCGCACCGTTGACCGAAGACCCCGACATCCTTCGTCCGCTTTTGCAAGGGCTGAGCTCCGAGGTCATGCCTGTCGAAGGCGATGATGCTGCCGCGGCGTTGGCGCTTTCGATGGATATTCTGGGCGCTGCGGAGACGCCCGGCGCCATCCTCTTTGTGCTCGACGATCTTGATCCGGCCATGGTTACAGCATTCACCAACGATGACCCCGCGCAGCCGCCGGTGGCGATGCTGGTTGCCGTGCCCGCCGGGCAAATCCCGGCCCAAATCGCCGGGCTGACAGGCATCACCACTGTCGGCTTGACCGCGGACGACCGGGACATCGCGCAAATCGAACGGCAGCTGATCTCAGCGCAACAGATGGCACAGCTGGACGATGAACGACTGGACTGGGACGATCGCGGCTGGTGGCTGCTCTGGCCAGCCGCGCTCATCGCGCTGCTGTGGTTCCGCCGGGGCTGGACCATGCGCTGGGGCATCGCCATCGTTTTAGTCGCGGGGCTTCAAATGCCGGGCAACGCGCAGGCCGATGGATGGCGGGATTGGTTTCTGACACCCGATCAACAAGGACAGCTTGCCTACCGAAACAAGGATTTCGCCCGGGCCGCTGAACTGTTCAATGATCCCATGTGGAAAGGCCACGCATTGTTGCGTGAGGGCCGCTATGAAGAAGCGGCAGAATTGTTCGCGGAGCTGGATAATGCCGAGGCTGCCTTTTCCGAAGGTCTCGCGCGGATCGGCAACCGCGAATACCGCGCTGGTGCGCGGGCCTTTGAAACCGCGCTTGACCGCCAGCCGGATTTTCCCGCCGCCGCCAAAAACGCCGAGATCGCCTGGGCCATCGTCGAACAGGTCGAAAGCACCCGCGAGCAATCCGATACCGGCGAGGAAAGCGGCATCGGCGCGGACGACATGACATTCGATAACGAAGCGCAGCGCGGCACGGTTACGCAGGTCGATGCCCCCATGGACGAGGAAACGGCACTGTCCCCCGACCAGTGGATCGACAGTATCGACACCGAGATGGGGGATTTCCTGCGCAGCCGGTTCCTTTACGACAATGCCGAGGGGGGCACATGATCCGCACTCTGATCGCGATATCCTTCCTCTGCCTTGGTACCGGCATCGCAGCCGCACAAGACCCTCGCATCACGGCGGAGCTGGAGAGTGACAGCACAATCGTCGGTCAGCCGCTGCTCTTGCGCATTTCGGTCCTTGTACCGACTTGGATGCCCGAACCGCCGGTCTTTCCAGCGGTCGAACTTCCGTCACTGCTGGTCCGCCAGCCCGAGCGTGCCTCGGGCCCGATCAGCGAGAATATCGACGGCGAAACCTGGTCGGGCGTGCGCCGCAGCTACCGCCTCTACCCGCTCGCGGGCGGCAGCTTTACCCTGCCGCCGGGCGACGTGACACTCACCTATGCCAACCCCGAAACAAACGCGCCCGTGACATTCGCTGCCCCCCTTCCCGAACTGACCTTGGCCGCCGCCATCCCCGAAGGGGCCTCCGGGCTTGATCCGCTGATCATCGCCAGCGGCTTCGAATTGCAACAACAGCTTGACGGAGATACCGACCCCGCTGTCGGCGGAGCCGTGACGAGGACCATTACAGCCAAAATCACCGGCACCTCACCAATCATGATCCCGCGCCTGACCGCCGCGCCCGACGGGGAAAGCCTACGCGCCTATTCCAAAGACCCCCAAATCGACGAGAAAGAAGACCCCGGTAAGCTGTTGGGCACGCGCTCGGAAACAACAACCTATGTTGCTCAAAACGAAGGGGCTGTCACACTTCCGGGCCTGTCGCTCGACTGGTTCAACATCGAAACTGGACAGCTGGAAACGGCGACTATTCCGGCCATCGATATGTCAATTCGCGGAGCTGTCTCTGGCGAGGGGGACGACGCGAAAACATGGCATCTGCACAAATCGCTTTGGTGGGTGCTGGGTCTGGGCGTATTCATCGCACTAGCGCTCAGGGTGTTTTCGGCGCGCGCAGCTTCCTGGCTTGCGGCCTTGCGATCGCGGGCCATTCAAACCGAATGGTACGCCTCGCATAAGGTTGTGAAAGCCCTGTCGCGTCGAGATTTGGCAGCTATTTCGGCCGCGCTTTCTGAATGGAAGAACCACTATCCCGGCGCACCAGAACAAAGCTTCTCGGCGCTACTTGATGGCGTGGCCTCAATCGGCAAGGCCCGGTTTGGAGTGCAGGCCGATGGGGCGACTGAGAATTGGCGCGCGTTACGTTCCCTTTTGTCAGCCACACGCCGCCGTTTGCGGCGCGACAGCCGCCGCGCGCGTCATAGCCCGCAATTGAACCACCTGAATCCGGCGACATGACCATGCCCGAACTGGCCGGTGCGCTGGCGGAAGCGACCGGCGTTCAGACGCACCCTGATGCAATTGGCCGGTTCCTACGCAAGCTCGGCTTCACGTACATAATTGAGGAGGATCAGAAAGCGATCCAGTGAATCGTTTTCCCGACGAACACGTTGGTCGCGACCGAGCGACGCCGCGCAAAGGTAAGAAAGCAGCGCGACGACTGGTTCAAGCATCGCCTTCCTTCCGTCGCGGCCCAGCCCGAGCGTGCTGTCTTCATTCCCTTTCGGGACATTGCTGCGCAATGCCCTGTCGGGCAGCGGATGAAACCTCCGTCAAAACCAATCTGACCCGCCAGCGCGGCTGGTCTCAGCGAGGTGAGCGGCTCGTCATGGATGCGCCCTTTGGGTCATGGGGCACGCAGACCTTCATTGCCGGCCTGAGCGCTGAAGCCTTGATCGCACCGTGGGTCATAAAGGGGGCCCCTCTCATGCGTGTAAACATGCACTGCCGGGCAGTGGATGGATGGTGAAGCCTTTGCCGCTTACGTCGAAAAGGTGCTGGTGCCGAAACTGGAACCGGGCACCGTCGTCATCCTCGACACGCATAAGAATGCCGCGGCCGCAAAAGCCATGCGCGACGCCGGATGCTGGTTCTTGTTTCTGCCGCCTTATAGCCCCGACCTGAACCCTATCGAAATGGCATTCTCAAAGCTCAAAGCACATCTCCGCAGGATCGGCGCGCGAACCTTCACCGATATGTTCGACGCCCTGACAGAAATCTGTGACCTACTCTCGCCACAGGAGTGCTGGAACTACCTTAAGGCTGAAGGGCATGTCTCAGGTTAAACGTCGTGGGCTCTAGTCATCTGACCTTCGACACCAAGGGTCAGTGTGCCTCGGCATTTCCAGCTATAATTCGAGAACCAGAGGACAATGATCCGAGACTTCGGGCTCGTGGACCACATCGAAGGACTTCACGACCTCTTCGCGATTCACAAGCAGATAGTCCGCGAACCGGCCCGGTTTTTTGTAGTGCGAATTTCGCGTGCTCTCAAAGCCGCGCCCAGTCACCAACTCCTTCAGCCCGGCGTCACCGAGGATGGATAATGTTTCACTGTCGGGTTCGACATTGAAACCACCGCAGATGACGACCACGTCCCCCTGCTCGGACACCTGCTCGGAAAAATCGAGCAGTTTGCGCGCCTGTTCCGCTCGTTCAGGCGTGTCCATTTTGCCCTTCCGATGCCAGAGCCCGTGCATATGCGTCAAACTGATCGACCGGTCGGAGGCATAATCATAAACCCTGACGCCATGCGCGCCACGAGATCGCGGGTGATCGCCGTAGCCGACGGGGGAATAGTCCTTGTGTACGAAGCCTTGTACCTGGCCGATGATCGGTAGCGAACGATGGACGAATGTCGCCAGCCCCCATTGCGAAGGAACCGATTGGTCTTCATCCCAAAGAACGCCCTGCGCTGCCGGACAGAAAATCGCCACATGATCGGGCAGAATGTTTGAAACATCCCGGAAGAAGTTGGCGCGCTGTGGCAGAACATGCTCGCCATCCCGGTACGTCAGCCAGTCTTTTTCCGAGCTGGGGCTGTGAACCACTTCTTGAAGACAAAAGATGTCAGGAGCGGTGGCGGCGACATACGGCAAAAGATCTTCACAAAGCTTTCCTCCCCAACCGTTCAGGCACATTATCTTCACGAGTATCAGCCTCCTTTTTACTTTGAAGCCGCCATTCGGGTTTTGTGGCTCAGCGCGTTCCGCGACCGCCCCAATCATGGTACTCTCTTAGGATGCAAGACGACATGACCCGGCGATCAGTTGTCGCGCAATTGGGCGCAATCACCGCGCTGTTGAGTATCGGTTGCGGCGCTTCTGCATTTGCAGGGCCAGCTGGTCGCGAAATCGAACGGCTCATCTCAAGGATCGATGAGCTTTCGGGTTCGCTGCGAGGCGCGGTGATCTCGGTAGAAGATTGGCGAGCGGGCATTGATGAGTTGCTCTCTCAGGTGCCCGAGACGGACCTGATGAAAGGGATAGACTTCGAGCGTCTGGCAGCACGGATCGGCTTTGCCGAACTGGGCGTCTCAACAGCGCGGATCGATTTCGGTCTCGACGAGCAGAGAACGTTGCACTTCCTGCCAAAGCTCTTTGCCGTGAACACCGGAAGGTCGATCATACCGCACGGACATGCAAACATGGTGTCGGCCCATTTGCCGTTGACCGGCGCGTTCCGGCTCCGACAATACGATCAGGTGTCACGCGACGAACGCGCGCTGACCGTTCGGCCCACCGCAGACCGCGTCATACGCGCGGGTGATCTGTCCTCCATAGGAGAGGATGACGACAACGTGCATTGGTTCATCGCACAAGAACCGTCTTACACGTTTGATGTCATAGTATCAGGGCTCGACGATGGGCGGGAACAGACATTCGAGATTTTCAATCTGGACATGGAAGCCGCGGAGCCCACCGCGAACGGATTGCTCAATGTGCCGCGTATGACGGTGTCCGAGGCCTTGAGAAAGTACGGCTAGTTGCTCAGTCCCGGCATCTGGTGGATCGGGTTTAGGATGAATCGATCTGGCTCTGATGTCCAGTTTTTGCAGATGTATTCGTAAGGCGTGAGACCGCTGAGCGCCGTTAAGCGACATGCGAAATTGTAGGCGTCCAGAAAGTCTGCGAGGTGGCTTCGAAGCTGATCGTGGCTTTCGTAGTGATACCGCTTCACCGTCGCGTCCTTGATGGTGCGGTTCATCCGTTCGACCTGTCCATTGGCCCAGGGATGGCTAGGCTTTGTCAGGCGATGCTCGATGTCGCTCGACCATTGTTCTTGAACCAATGGCGAACAAGGCCTCGCCCTCGCAGATAAGATCGAAACGCATCTTGCGGAATGTCACGCTGTCACGATTGCGCGGCTGCTTTGCGAACTGGATGCCGTTGTCCACTACCCGGCAGGGCATTGCGCCGCAATGTCCCGAGAGGGGGTCAGGATGGTGTGGAGCTTGTAGGGCACTTCCTCCAGCAAATGTTCAAGGAACTCTCAGGCTGTCATGCGATTGGCTTTCTCGACCAACTGCGCCACGGTAAACTTGCTGGTTCGCTCAATCGCAACAAAGAGATAGAGTTTGCCTTACTCGGTCCTGACTTCGGCAATATCGATATGGAAATAGCCATTTGGATACCGCTTGAACTTTTGCCGCTTGGGTTTGTCACCTTCGACGTCTGGCAAACGGGATATCCATTCGCCATTGTCACTCGGACCAATGGCGCGACATGGCTCATCGCTGAAAGCAGCGATGCAGTGAAGACCGCGTCAGATGTGGGATTGAGGGCTGGAGTGCATAACGGCAATCGTCCAGGAGCAGCAGAGTGTGCCGTCGGAACGCAACCACCATCGCCTCCTCTTCTTCGCTGAGAACACTGGAGCGAGGGTCTTTCGGCCCCGTCATACGATCCTCCAAAGTCTGCCGCTTGCGCCACTTGGCAACGGTCTTGGGATTGATCACAAGCTCGCGGCTCGGCTCCGCGATCGCAGCCTGCGATCGCTGTATGTGAGCTCGGATGGCGTGCGTGCCCTCTCGGCAGATTTGCTATGCAAATCGCCTGCCGGGTAACAGTACGCGGCGCTGCCGTGACGACTTCGTCCCATAGTGCTTCCTTCCATTCAAACGAAAAGATCAGACAATCAAACCTTGGGATCAAACACCCAAGCCGAAGTTTCAATCTGCAAGATGGGCCCCAAGCCGACTTGCGGCGTTGCGGGAAGGCAAAACTTTGCAGGACAACGGTGCAAAGGTCGGCAGCGCGGATAAAGTGTGAATTCACCGGTCTGCACCAACAGCGGCAAACAGCGCATAGCGTTTGCCTCGAGCCGCCGGAGCAACGGGAAGCAATCGCTTGCTACTGGCGCGAATAGATCGCGTGCAGGCGCAAAAGCAGACGTTGGCGTGACAATCAGTCAAGTTGGCATGCAAGGGCCTTACCGGCCAGCGGACCAAGACCGAAAGGACGGATGAGGATCAGGGCTGAGACAGATACTGAACGACTACCGGCTGATGCCGGTAGGATCGGCGATATGGTTTTCGAGGTATTGCAAGACGATGTCTTCTGTAATGGCGCCGTTGGTGGTTGAAAAGTAACCCCTGCCCCAGAACCGGCGCCCCCAGTAGCGCCTGCGCAGCGCAGGGAATTTCCGTTGTACCTTGTGAGACGAACGGCCCTTCATCCTGCGCACCAGGTCGGAAATGGAGATCTTCGGTGGTACCGATACAAACATGTGGACATGGTCGCTCGACAGCACCCCGCGCAGGATGTCGACCTCGTTCTCGCGGCAGACCTGACGGAGGATGTTCCGCACCCGCAGGCGCACCCCACCGGTCAGCACTTTGTAACGGTATTTCGTCGACCAGACGATGTGGTAGCGGTGATAGAAAACGCAATGCTTGCGGGTGTCATATTGCATGCCCTTACCCTCTGGAAAATGAGCCTTCCGACCGGCTGCGGCTCATTTTCCAGAGGGTAAGGGCATAACACGATTCTTTCGTGCTAAAGCAAATCCGACTGGAAGTCGGAGGGTTTGCTCCAAGGCGTGGATACTCAAAGGCACGAATCCCGCCCAATACCCGGCGCGCGCCACGAAGCGGCCAGAAGGTGCGGTTGATGATCTTGGTGCCATCGACGGAGCAACGGAAACACCTCTGGCAACCACAACGCCCGGCAAACCGCGATTCCGCTCTGTGATGAAAGCCATGTGAACACGTGACGCCTTCATTTGGCCCAGGCATCTTGCCGCACCAACCCGTCGGACCAGGCGGACCAATCCGGCCGCAGTTGCAAAACCGCAGGCGCAGTGGCGCGATCTATGCTAGGCTAACGGCCAAGGAGACGGTTCATGGATTTTGTCGTTCTGTCCAACGATCAGGCGCTATTCGATCCTGTCTTTTCTGCTGCGATCGTCGTGCCATCCCCGGGTGTCATCACCGGCAGTGCGCCGCAAAACTCGAATGGCATAACCGCCTGCGTGGTCGGGGACGAAGCCAGCGTCATGGTGCCGGGCGTCACCTATACCATCGGTGCCATGGTCGGTGGGTTGGGCACTCTCAGTATTCTGGCGCTTGGGCCAGATCAGCAAGCGCGCAATGCAACATCGGCTGGCCGTCCGCTGATCCTGAAGGGAACCCAGTTTCGCGCGCAGTTGCAGGTTGTCGTTCCTGCAACGAACCCAAACAGCGGCGTTACCGATCCCGTTCCGATCCATTTCGGCACAGGGCGTTTCCATACGGTCAACACGGTTTATCAAGCCTCATGACCCGTGCTGGCACATCTAGCGCCTGATCCACCGCGTGCCGCGGAAATGGGTGTTGGTTGCACCGGCTCCAGCGAAATTGGGGCCCACAAAGAGCTTGTAGTTGCCACCTTGCCCGCCCTTTGAGCGGTTGAGCGACGCGCTGATGACCTGCAGACCGGAGGTGCGAGTTGCTGCGGAGTTGCGCGAGCCCTGGCCACTGTTGAACCCGGTGCGGTTCCAGTGCTGAACCAGAGGTGTCTTGTGGTCGACGTCGAAATGGACCGTTCCACCGTAGGATTGCGTGAAGTATCCGCCAGCACGCGCGCGGGCGATGCTGAAACCCGCACGTGTCGCGTCGCGACCGCTGAAGAGCTGCATGTCCGCCCCCGGCAGTTTTATGCTACGGATCGCATCCCAAGGCTGCCAATACTGGTTCACGCCAA
Source organism: Ruegeria jejuensis (assembly GCF_041537905.1). NCBI lineage: Bacteria > Pseudomonadati > Pseudomonadota > Alphaproteobacteria > Rhodobacterales > Roseobacteraceae > Ruegeria > Ruegeria jejuensis. The sequence goes on from NZ_JBGRUO010000001.1 coordinate 425,573, forward strand.
AGCTGGTGATCTTTTGCGCCCGCGTGGAGCCGGACAAGCTGGTCGCGGAATCGTAATTCGCTACTTGGGCATTGATCCTGCTGCGGATCGCTCCGATCCGTGCCGAAAAGAACGACCGCCGTGTCGCCGCCCATCCTGCCGGTTGTTCATAGAGGTCTGCACGGATCCTCTCGCCGTTGACCCCTGAGGGGAACCCGCGTTCACGTGGGACCGCCGCGTTTTCTTCCTCGTAGCCACGCTTCACCTTTCGCCGCAAAGTGGCGGTTGAGGCACGGCTGCTGTAGAAAATACTTGTAAGCTGTGTTTTGGCGTCCCGGAAATTGGCCGTGCCTGCGTTGATCAGACCTTTAACGCGGGTGATTTGGCTGTTGGGTGCCGAGGCATCGGCGTCTTTTACACCACCTTCGATATGTGGCCCCATCGCATTGCCGAACTGGTGTGACGCCAGCGCGGGTCTGGAAATGATATCGCGGACCGGGTTTTGCTCCTCGAGTGCGGCTTTGGCTTGGGTCCAATCATTGATATGCGCCGCCCGCTGAACGGAGATTTTGTCCAGTGACCTTTCGATGGGTCCGCGTGCCCGTGCATGGCTGGCGTTGATATTCGGGCGGAAGCGCTGCTTGATATCTACCAGCACGTCTTGTGCATCCCGAACCCGCGGGTTGACGGAGACCTCGAAATCGATGTCACCATCGGTGGTAACCTGATTGGGGCTGCTGTCGAGAATGGTGATCCGGATGCGGCCGCGTTCTAGGCGCGGTTGGTATCGGCTGCGCAATTGGTTGGCCTTGCGCCGGGCCGCAGCGAGCGCCCGCGCGGGGTGCCTTTCCCGCCCCGGTCTTTTCAGTTCGCGGGCGATGGCGCGCACCACGGCCATCGGGCTCATCGGTCGGCCTCTGCCCCTACCACGACCCCGTCCACGGCCACTTCGTCCGCGACGCAAGAGCCGTTGGACGCCGCGTTTCAGGCGGCGGAACAGAGCGGTGATGGCGCGTGTGGCCGGACGGCGGATCGCGCGGAATATCTGTTGGATACGGCGCACGGCACCGCCAATGCCAACGAGCGCGCCAACGAAACTGAGAGCGACGGGCAGAAGCCGCTGCAACACCGTGTTGATCGCACCGGCCAGCACACCGACATTTCCGCTGAGCACTGCAAGCGCCGTGCTGGCGATCGTGGAGACAAGTTCTGCCAGTTGTGCCGCGTTGTCGCGGAACCACAGCACCACATCAATGATCGTCGACACGATGGTAATGACGGTGCCTGCACCACCCGACAGCAACCCTGACAAAAGGCCCAGCGCCTTTCGGATTCCGGCCACAACAAGCGACTGCGCGAGCGCCTGGCCGATCTTCTCCATCAACTCGCCCTTGATGCGCTCGAACTCGGCGCGCAAGTGGTCATATAGCCCCGCAGGCCCTTCGTTAACCAGAATGTCGAACAAGCGTTTGATATGTTCGAAACCGGCTGCGCCTGCTTCGATCATAGCGACAACGGGGCGGCCAAACACGCGGCGAGCGATATCCTTGATGTTGGTCAAGCCCAGCCCCACCAGTTCCATAGCAAAGCCGATGAGGCTTTTTGCATCGAACGAGGTCGGCACCTCAATCCCTGCGGAGCCCAGATTGCCAGTCAGCCATGTCACGACGGCGCTTCTGATATTATCCCCGATATTGTCCATAAACATCGTCAGGCCTTGCACGATCCCGGCCCCGAGATTGCGTAGGAACTGCCCGGGCTGACGCATGATCCGCATTGCAGCGTCCCCGACGATTGAGGTCAGGCGGTCAATCCAGCCGGTGATGAAATCGACGGCGGCGTTATAGGCATCGCGCGCGCTGTCGACCCAGGTCGAGTATTCGTCGCGCACCTGCTGTTCGATGTCACGCACGCTTTCCAGCGCACGGGCATAGCGCTGACCGAGGCCAGTTACGAGCTCGCTTTGGCTGCGGTTGATGTCGCCCTCGAGTCCGGAAAACCGTTCATTCATCTGGTCCGAGATTTCGCTGCGGAAGTCCGCCAGATCATCGCCAAGAGTGGACAGTTTTTCCTCGACCCTTCGTTTGCCATCCTCGACCAGTTCCTTCGCCTCGCGCAGCCCGGTTTCGACGATATCCGCAACGTTTCCGATGGCCACGCGCATGTCCGCAATGAAGGTGCGACGCCCTTCGCCATAGAAATCCCAGACCTCGGCGGGTGGGTAGTCGAAAAGCTTGTCGGCAAGCAAATCGACAAGGTCTTCCAGCCAGTTCTTCTCGTAGATCTCGGCGTTGGTGCGGATGAAGTCCTCGAATGTCGACACAGCGGCGTTGGCTTCGGTGTCGAAGGTCGTGGTCACGTCCGTTGTCATCGTGTCGAGCCGGTCGGTCACTGCCGACTGCGTCTCGGTAAAGATCGTGTTGACCTCGTTTGAGACTTCCTGACGCTTGCGGGCGTTCTCTGTTGCTGCAGCACCTTGATCATTCCCCACCGTAGCAAAGCTGGTGGTGCGGTCGTTGAACAGGTCGCTGACACCTTCGCGACCAGCCTGAGCGGCACCGCCGCGTGCGTTTTGCAGCGCCTCGGCCTCTTGCGTGCGGTAGTCTTGTGGTGCGTTCTGCGTCACCTCCTGTAGCCCGTCCTGCGCCTCGGCGGCAGCGCTCAATTCGGGGTCGGAATGTTCGTCCATATAACTGCGGGTGATGCAAGCCTCGCGCAGGATGTTTTCGGTGCGTGCCGTTTCGGACGTGAAATCGACCTCGGACTCGGTCCGCGGTGGCGGCATCGCGCGATCCGCGCGCACACTGCCGGGTTGTGGTCCGGGGGGTTCCACGTTCAGCGTCTGGGCCTGCCGCGGGGATTGGCCCGGGCCCGGGTCTTCGGTCGCGGCCTGATTCAGAGGCTCGCGCGAGTCCTCGGCAGAGCCTTCTGCCTCACTGTCGACCGCCCGTTTGACCTCGGCTGCCTTGCCGCGGCTTGAGAACTCCATGACGTCGTTCAAGACCTCGGGAGCAATCCGTTCGACCTCGTCCAGCACGCTTTGGATGAACCCTTCGCGATCAAAAGCAGGGGGAGCCGCTGCTTCCGCTTCCATTGTGGCGACCTGATCCGTTTGCGCATGTGTGCGGTTTTCGCCTTCGGTCACTGGTGCCGCGTCATTGGCCGCGTTCGACTTGTTTTCCCCAGAGTCGTGCTGCGCCTGGTTGGCGGCACGGTTTTCGCTGCGCTGCTCCATGGAGATGAATGCGGGGTCTTCAGATGCAGAGGTTGGAGAAGGGATGACCTCGACCTCTGGCACAGGTTCGGGGGGCGGGCATTCCTCGTCACGTTTGATCAGGGCCGCGCCACGGCCCTCGTGATACTGGCGCACATGCGTCAGTTCATGGGCGATCAGGGCGCGACCCGCGCGGGTCTGCGGCTGAAACGCTCCTTGACCAAAGACAACATGCCCTTGCGATGCAAAGGCCCTTGCGCCGACGCGCGCTGCTGCGCGTGCGGCATTCGGGCCGTGATGGATGCGCGTGCGGCCAAAGTCATGCCCCAGCATGTCACCCATGTCGCGGGCCAAATCTGTCGGCAAGGGAGCGCCCGGGCTGGCAAGGACCTCTTTAACCGCACTCTCGGCCTCTGCCGTGACCCGTGTCCCGGCATCCGACCGCGCCAGTCGCTGTACATCCGGGGGTGCCTCATCGCGGATCGGTTCTTCTTCGACCTCGTCCACGGGAGGGCGGGATGTCTCCGGCACATCTGTTCCTGCGCTGTCACCACGACCGGTTGCTGTCTGCGATGTCATCGCTTGTGCTGTCGGGGCATCGGCAGCCGCCAGTACAGATGTGTCCAGCCCGCTGACCTGCGAGGGCGTCGCACCCTGCGATGAGGGTTGCGAGGGCTTGGGCGCGATTTCGGTCCGGGATGGTCGTTGCGTTGCCATTGGATTGACGTTCGGATCTGAACGGTAGCGCGGCGGCAGAGGCGATGTGACCGGCACACGCCCCTCATCTACATCCCCCTCCGGCAGTGCAGCGCTGGCGCTGGTGTCCTCCAGATGATGGTAGACGGCGTCGCGTTCGCCTGCGCGTAGCAGCTCCCATTCGGTGCGTGCGCCACGGTCATTGCGATGCACGGTGAGGCGCAGTGTGTAATCCGGTGTTTCGATCACCCGCCGGGTCTCTGCGGCAGTGGCCCCTTCAGCCAGTAGCGCACGCAAATCCTCTGCGCCGGGTCCATGGGCGGCCATACGCAGGATTTCGGCAACGATGGTCCCGATGGCTTTGGGCAGTTGTCCGCCAGCACTGCCAACCAAACGTTCGAGTTGCCGCGCCAGGGCGTCGTCGCGAGGCGATCCGATCTGTTTTCCGGCTTCCGGCCCAAAGATCTCGCGCTGCACACGGTGCAAGCCGCCTTGCTGTTGCAGCACATGTGTCAACTCATGTGCCAGAAGCCGTCGGCCTGCGTCCGTATTGGGGCTATATTGATTCCGGTTAAAGACGATATGCCGACCTACCGTGAACGCCCGCGCGCGGGCCTCTTGCGAAAGGGCTCGGGCTTGCGTGTTCGTGTGGATCCTCACATGCGCAAAGGAGTGGCCAAACCGGCTTTCCATAAAGCTCCGCAACCCGGGAGCGAGCGGCGCGCCGCCCGAGCATTTGAGATGTTGCAGGCGGTGTTCGAACCCGGATGACATGCGACGACGTCGCGCGCGCGGCTGCGGGGCCGCCTGAACCTCTTCCTCGTCGTCTTCTCGCTGCAGTGAAGCTGTTTGCGCCTCCTCTTCCTCGCTCTCACGCTGGAGCGCTACCGCTTGGGCGTCTTCCTCCTCACTTTCGCGCTGCAGCGGTGCTGCTTGGGCTTCCTCTTCTTCACCCTCGCGTTGGAGCGGCACTGCTTGCACCTCTTCTTCTTCGCTATCGCGCTGCAAAGGGGCCGCTTGCACCTCTTCCTCCTCTTCCTCCTCCGCCTCGCGTTGCAGGGGGGCGGCCATGGCCTCTTCGTCTTCCTCGCTCTGCCTCTGCAGGCTCGGTGCGTTTGCGTCGTCTTTTGGGCGCTCGTGATCCTCACAGGTGATGCATTTTGCTTGCACGCCACCGGCGATCGCGCGCTGAAGACCGCCGCGGCTGTCCGGGCCGGGCTTCTTGAGTTTGGACTTTGCCTCCTGTTCGGGCATCTGCATGATCCGGGCAGCGACGCTGTCAGCTTCCTGTTCGTAAACGTCGCCGGGGGCATTCACCGTCAGCTTGGCTTGCATCAAGGCGGCAACACCGTCACGGCGCGGCGCAACCAGTGTCGCGCGGGCTGCCGGCTTGATATTTGCCGCCGCGGGCGGTTGCGCCTTGGGTTTGGCCTTGACCGCCATTCTACCTCCCTCGGTGCGCCGTGAAGGGTTGGGCCAGATCGAGCACGTAGTCGGTGTAGCGTGCCGTTTTACGCACCTGCCGCCAACGCCCCTTGTTCATGAATCTGTGCATACGCGCGTTGTCAGCCGCGATGCGTGCCGCAGCCTTGCCGCTGGGATAATGCGCGCGTGACAAAAGTTCACAAAATCGCGGAAGCAGACCCTTGCCACGGCTCGCGGGCAGCAGAAACGCGGAGACGATCCACATCACCGGCTCGCGCCCTTGGCCCGTGTTGAAGGCGGTTGCGCGCGCGGCAAGGTAGCCAGCGCGACGACCATCCCGGGTCAGAACATAGCCGCGAATGCGCGCGGATCCCGGGTTGGGCAGGCGCAGTTGGGACGTCCATGTCTGCACCCATGGCAGGTCGGCAGGTGTCAAGACGCGAAACCCCAATCCCCCGCCCGCACGTACGCCGAGTCGGGCTCCGGCGCGCCGGGGTGCAGGATCATCCAACAGGCGGACCCGGGATATCGACACGGTCCTAACCATCGCTGGGCAAGCTCCCCAGAACTGCAATCAGATCAAAGGTAAAGTCGGTCCCCTGATCCACGCCCAGGCACCCTTCCGCAAAGGCTGCGAACAACTGATTGGCTGTACTGCGCACGGTCGAGAGCGAGACAAGGGTCGAACCGCTGGTTTCTTCCACCGGTGCCAGTAGAACGAGGTTGCCCCGGTTCACCCAGTACAGCGGATCGCCACCGGGTGGGTTCGGCGTGCCCGCTTCAAAACTGCGCAGGGTCGAAACAAAGCCCAGATGCGTCGAAAGGTTGTCCGTGCTTGAGGCCAGAAACCCGCCCAGCGTCAGATGCGACATCAGCGCATCGTTGACGCCTTCGGCAATACGGTTGCGGCTGAAATTCGCGGTGGCCCCCACGGTCACCACATGGGCCGACATGCGGGGCTGGCGGGCAAAGACGGTGTCCCCGCTTTTCTTGGTGCCCGGATCCTCGACATTGAGAGAGAACTGGTTGGAGGTGCATTCGACGCTGTCCTGCGTGCATAACGCAACAGAAAATCCCGATTGCAGCCCTGTGCCCACATCTGATGGCGATACCCAGCGCAGGGTCACCTGGTTGCGGGAGAACAGAATGCGCCCGCCGGGACCGATGCGCGGTTCGGCCCCAGGAGGGTCGGTGTCGCGCTGCAAGTAATCGGGTGTTCCGTCGGGCATCAACCACCGGTCTTCGGACGGCTCGCCCGCGGGCAGGTCCGTCGCCTCTGCCGGTGCGCCCAGATTGGTGATGGCCACGCAGGCGGCTTTGCCCGCCTCTTGCGCTACGGCGTTGCTGCCGTTGGAAAAGAGGTGATTGCCCACCACAGACACCGGCCCCGTGGCCCGCGCGGCCAGGGCAGGGCCATTCGGATGATCAACCACGTTGCCTTTGGCACGCAAGGAAAACCCGAACGGATCCGCTTGATTCTGCGTCTCCGTATTCGAGGCGACACCGGCGAGCGAGACAAAGATGCCAGCGCCGGTCCCATCCGCCGAAGGAATGCCGCCTGACTGTTGCAAGCCGTTGTTGCGAATGTGGTTATCCTCGATCACGATCCGGTCGCCATAGAGAATTGACACACCCGCAATCGGGTTTGGATCACCTGTACCGTTGTCGCGGATGTCGTTGCCGATCACGTGGATGCCCTCGCCTTCCACCAGAAATACGCCACTATCCCGTGTGTCGCTGACCGTGAACTGGCCACCAAGTTCCGCCTCGCCCTCATCGAGCTTCTTGACCTTGGGTGCCGGGGCGAGGTCCCGCAGGCGGTTTGACTGATCCACGCAGTTTCGGATGCGGTTGCGCTGGATGGTGATCCGGTCGGTGGTAATCAGATCCCCCTGCCCTTCGTCTTCGTCGAGCGGCAGCAGGGTCAGAACCGAGATGCCATTGGCGGACATACCCTCGATCAGGTTGTCCGTAATCCGAATATCTTCCAGATCGCCCGCAGAACTGGCGTCATAACGTGTCTCCTCAACGGTGACCGGGCGCACCACGGAGAAGCTGGGCGCACACGGGTCCAAAGGGTTCAAAAGCCCGGTGCCTGCACCAAAGCCTCTTGTCGTTGTTGTGGTGGAGGTTTCGGACGTCCAAACGAGGCTGCCCAATGTGATCCCGTGTCCGACCCCACCGCGGATCACATTGCGATCAAGATGCATACGCTGACTTCCGCCACCCAGTTGAATCCCGGCCCAGGCCGAGCTGTCGCCCGTATCCGGCAGGCTTTCGATCCGGCACTCTGAGATCGTTATGTCTTCGCCTTGCGCAAACAGCGCCGCATCATCCGTCAGTGATCCATCAAGCTGCACCTCACACCCCGTCACCACCACATTCTGCGCGTTGCGGATATCGATGCCGGACCGGGTCTGCCCGCCTTCGCCCTCGCGTTGATCGGCCAGCACCACGAGCCCGTATAGGTGCTGACCGCTGAGCACGGTGTCGGCGTCGCCATCGGGTGCGTTGATCTGCACTCCGACCTGCGCCACGGTTTGCAGAGTCACGTCGCGCAGGGTCACGCGCGATCCGGTGACATAGATCAAGCCCGGGGCCGGGTCTTCAGCAATAGGGCTGCGCATCACGCTTTGAAACCCGCAGCCCTCAAGGATCACGTCGTCACGGTCGATCTGCACCTCCTCACTGTACACCCCAGGCAGGAGGCAGACCTTGCCGCCTTCGGCGGGCAGGTTGTCGACTGCAGTCTGGATCGACGTGTAATCGCCAACCGAGGTGACACCGTCACCCACGCTGTGCGTACAGCACCCATCGCCATCAACCAGCGGGTTGAAACGCGCGCGACAATCCTGCACCGTTTCGACAACCTCGGCATTTTCCGGCTCACCAGCCTCTGGCGGGCGGAAGGTGATCGTCGACAGCGGCGCAAATAGGCGCTGTGGTCCATGCGGTGGCACACCACCTGCCTGTGTCAGGTCCCACGGCACCACCGTGCGTGGCGTGTTGGGACGCAAGGTCGCCATCCAGAAATCACGTGTGATCCCGGCCCCCTCAAAGACCGGTTCAATTCCAAGCGTGTTCAGCAACGTATGCGGACCGGCCGTGTCCAGCAGAACCGGGTCGTCGTCATTCGCCAACCGGTGCCAGAACCGGACAAAGACATAGTCACCATCGGGGTCATTGTCGTTCGGAAGATAAGCCCGGTTCGGGTGCGCATCGTCCCATTGCCGGGTCAGTGCCGCCAGCGCAGGCAGGTCAGTCGCGTCAAGGCCGAACTGGTTTGTATCGGGATCAAACCCTTCGCTTACCCGCAAAAACACCCCCGCATCGGCCACCTTTTCCCCCTGGTCCAGGAGGGCCCCCCACGGCATAACTTCCACCACCGTGTTGCGAAGCGGCCAGCGGGTGGCATCGCGGGGCAGCGTCAGCATCTCAACGGGGATGGTGCCGTCCTCAGGGGCGTTGATACGCACGCGGTATATGCCTGCAGCATTGTCGGTTGCAAAAACATATCGGTCAGACGCGGCCATCATAATGCGCAACGCCGTGTTCTCGGCTCCCAGATACCGACCCGGATCGTCGGGCGAGCAGGGTGCACACGGATCCAGCGCCTCACCCGGCACGAGTGTCAAACGTAGCCGCGCTGGGGATTGCAGCTGCGTGCCACTGGCATTGAACGTCCCGCCCGTTGACGCCTCTATCCCGTCCCGCACGGCGGTCCAGGACTCTTCGCAACTCAGCCCGTTGTCGACTTCGGCGACTTCGGCATGCGCCATGCGTCGCACCCGCGTGGCGGTGTCCACATGTCCCAGCGCAACCTCGTGAAACTCCGCATCCTCGATCGATGTGACCCATTGCTCGGTTGCGCTGAGATAGACCAGTTGCGAATGCATCTCGCTGGGATTTGCCAACGGGGCTGAGCCCGAATCCATCTGCAGGAACTCGGATTGGAGTGCCACAACGTCGCCCAGGTGCGCGTATCGCTGCCCCTCGATATATAGCGCGCCGGGCAAAAGCGTGTAGGGTAACACATCCACTGCAGCTTGCCCGTTATAGGAGACTGGCTGTGGAATGACCGCGTCGCCCACCTGCAGGTCCACGGCAAAGCCCTGGTCCGGACTACCGGTCGGGCCGATCAGGTCGCGCAGGACGCGACGCCGATCTTCATCATCCAGTGCGGCGCCTTCATTGCGGTCCGCGTCCGTGACGACGCGGCCTTGCTGTTCCATCGCATCGACATAATGCTTGCGCGGTTGCAGCAGGAAACGGGAGATGTCGCTGGCGTTCATGGGCCATTCCTCCGTGTAAACGTGGACAGCCCTCCAACTGGGCTTGGGGTCTGTATCGAACCAAAAACGGCGGTGCAGAATGCGTTGAGGGCGGGCTGGACTTCCGATGCAAGCGCTTCGCAGCGCTGGGACTGCAGCCGGAACCAATTTAGGTTGCCGCCTTCGGCAAAATAGCGGTCCGCCTGATGGTTCTCGCAGCCGAAGATGACGGGGCAATGGGTCAGTTGGTTGTCAAAGCCGGACGTCAAAAACGGCGCTGCGACCGCAAGCGACAGCTGCGTGCTTTCTACAGTCTCGGCGACCCGGTTGCCGGTTGCTGTGACAGTTGCCCCGATGACCAAGGCATGCGCGAACACCGTTTCGTCTGGCACGTGCGCGCTGAGTTGATTGTCAGTGCATGTGACGCTGCCACGGGACAGCACCAGCACCGGAATCGCCGCGCCGTCGCTCTGGGTCCCGGCCAAGCGGGTGGAAATCTGATTGTCGCAGACCTGCACACCGCCTGTCGCCGCGATGCTTTGCGCAGCACCGGCCAAGAAGGTTTGCAAGCCAATGGGTTGGACCCAGCGATCCGGACTCGGCTCTTGCGTGGGCAAGTCGATTGCTTCGGCAATGCGGCTGGGATGAACGATGGCGACGGTCGCGGCACCAAACGGGCCGCCGCCAAAACTGTCGGCTGCGGTTTCCAACGTATTGCCCGAAATGTCGCAAAGCCCGCCTGCGAGTAGCGTAAGAGCTGGTCCAAAGCCACAGGTCACCGAATTTTCAACGACGCGAACGTCCCTGATCAGGGTGTCCTGCAACACGACCTCAACCAGATTTTCTTCTGACCGCGCGGTCAGAATGATCCCGCCGGAAAGATCACGGCCTGTGTTAGTGGCACCGGCACCCAGGTCGATCTTGTTTTTGCGCAAGACAATGCCCGACCCGAACGCGGCAAATATCCCACATCGTGGGCCGGACACCTCGTTTCGGCTGGGCCCAGAAATCTCGTTATCTTCAACTGTGACTTCCTGCGCATCCGAAAAGGTGATCCCGCCGCGGGTGCGGTCTGCGTCTGGCGCACCCGGACCGGCGGCATTGTCGTGCAGCCGGTTTCCTCGGATTGTTCCGCTTAGGACAAAGGTTTCGCGCCGCATGCACAAGGGGGCGGCGCGGGCGACATCAGAATGCACGACATTCAGGGCCAGCGCGCCAATACCGCTACCGATACAGCCGGTGATTTCGTTGTCGGCAATGAGCAGATCAGAGATGGGCAGGTCCGGTTCGGGGAAATAGTCCTGCCCTTCCACGGCGACAACTCCAAGTCGTGCTGTGGGAAACGGATCATCGCCGTCGCCCAGCACTTGTCCGAACCCGGTCCCAGCGCGCGCCAGAACGCTGCCATCAATCGCACGCCACGCGACGCTGCCAAGCGTGATGCCTTGACCCAGCGCCCCGCGGATCCGGTTGCCGCGTATCTCAAGCCCGGTGCTGTCGCCCATGACGTGAATTCCGCCCCATGCGCGATTTGAGAGTACCCCCTGATGCGTGAATTGATTGCCTTCGAGCAGCACGTCCCCCAACGCGCGTATCTGAACGGCGCTATGGGTCGACGCACCTGGTGCAGTTTGGATTTGGCAGCGGCGTATGGAGCTGCTGGCCACATCGATGGCCCGGATCGCGTTCTGCACCGGCGCGCCCTCGCTCGCTGTGCAACGCAACCTCAGATCCTGAAGAACAAACCCCGTTCCGACCAGTTCCACGGCGACCTGACCCGCAGCCTCGAATGTCAGATTACGCAAGGTTACACGGCCATCCGCGCTTTCCAATCGGGCGATGGGGGCATCGGTGCTTGAGGCGCGCAGGATCGTTCGCGTGCCGCACCCCTCGATGATGACACTGTCGCGCCCCCGCAGATCGAAGGCACCGTCAAAGTCGCCTTCCCGGACGCAGATCCGCCCACCTGAGGCGGGCAAGGCATCGATTGCGGCCTGCACGCTCTGGTACCGCGCGCCTGCGCCGTCCCCGACCACATGGGTGCAACAGCCCCGGTTCGTGATGGCCGGCAGGTTGGGACGACAATCCTCGATAGCCAGAACTTCATGGGACTGCCCAAAAAACGAACGCCATTGCACCAGCGCGAGGGGGGCGACCACCTCGACCGGACCATCCGGGGGTTGTCCGCCTTCTGCCATTATGTTCCAGGGCTGGATTCGGTCCGGTTGCGCCGTGCGCAACGTGGCGCGCCAGTAATCGCCGCGTCGCCCTGAACCACCAAAGACCGGCACGACCCCGGTCCGACCCAAGGGCAACCCGGCGGCCAGGGGGATGGCCGTGCCTTCACCCGGCCGCTTGCGGTGCCATATCCTCAGATAGACATAGCCGACATCGGCCCCGTTCTCAGCATCGCCGGGGTTCAACTCCGCAGCGTTTGGGTGGTTGGCATCCCATTCCAGGGCGACCACCTCCTGTCCGGGCGGTGTGCCCGCTTTGACAGCCTTTTGCGCGGCTTCCTCTGGCGTCTGCGACGACTTTTTGTTTGCAGCCTGTCCCAGAGCTTGCACCGCCTGTGCATCGAGCTGCACATGGAACGTCCGGTCGAGGGTGTTGTAGGGCACGTCGACCGAGCCCAAGAGACCGACGCGTTCTGCCACCTTCTCGTTGCTCAGCGGTTGGTCAAAACCTTTGCCTCCGCTGGGTTGTCCGTTCTCCAAAAGGGCGGACCAGGGTAGCAATTCGACAACGCGGTCGGTTTCCGGTTCGTGAAAGCTGTCTTTTGGTGGCGTCAGCATTTCAACCTGCGCCCCGCCGCCATCCAGAATGACCTTGGCCCGATAAATCGGCGCGCCCTCATCCGTTGCCCAGACATAGGTGTCGGCGGAGGCTAGCATGACGCGGATGGCCTGATCCTCACTACCCAGATAGCGCCCGCGCAGCGTCGGATCACAGCCGGGGCAATCGCCGGGCGGCTCGGTGCCGAAAGTCAGTTGCATGCGTGCGTTTGATTCCAGTACACCGGTATCCGCGTGATAGGTCGCCGTCTCACCATTGCCGAGCACTTCGAGCACTTCGTCAAATGCGGTCGCGCAGTTTTCGGCATCGACGGTGCGTGTTTCGACCCGTCGCATCCGGCGCGATCGCAGCGCCCCGTCCGCACCATGCAACGCCGGCTCCAAAAGCTCGGCGTCTTCGATAGCACTGACGGGTTGTTCCCAGACACGCAAGACAGACAGCTGGTTTTGCGTGCCGATCTGCGCCAGTGGCGCCGCCGCCGGTCCGATTTGCAGAAACTCCCGCTGGAACACCGCCGATGTAGCCTTGGGCTGTTCCACATACCAGCCACCCAGATGCATCGCGCCGGGTTTGAGATCGTAGTCCAGCACAAAAGCCTGCACCAACGCGCCAAAGCGCACAAGGCGCGACTGAACAACCTGCCCGACAACAAGGTCTGGCATGAAACCTTCATCCCGGCTGCCGCGCAGTCCAACCACATCACGCAACGCGGCGGTAAAGTCATCCGCGCGGGCAACGCGCCCCTCATTCACATCGCTGTCGAGCAACCGACGCGCCTGTTGGACGCGCGTGCCGACATAGGCCTTCTTGCTGGCCTTCAAAAGTCGGGTGACGTCCGTGCTGCTCATCTCACTGCGCCTCTTCGAGAATGAGCGACAACAGGTGGACTGTGTTGCGCAGGTTGTCTTCGTCGCGCCGCCAATCTCGTTCGACCGTAAAATGAAGCGGCTCGCCTGCGCGCAGACCCTCTAGGGGTATCTCTACTTCCACCAAGCTACCGGGCGGCACTCCATCAAAGCGCAGCTCGACCGGGTCAGCCGCGTTTTGCGGCAGCGTGTTGTCGCGCAGCCCGGAACTGGGGGTGGCAAAGCGCACCTGAATGATCGCCCCCCCGTCCCTGTCATCATCACCCGGGGCCCTGCAGAATACGAGGCGCAGGCGTGCGCGCTCGGACGGAACGAACGCCCGGAATGCTGGCCGCAAGAAAACACCGGGGAACGACGCCACGTAGTTTCGGATCATCCCGCGCATATTCGCGCCTTGCTCGATAAACCCAAAAATGGCCGACAGCGGCGGGGCATCTTCGCGCGCGTAGAGGAAGATGCGGCGATCTTCATTCGTAACGATCCCGTCTAGGCTGCCGATTGTCTTGCCGCCATCGTCGCGATCAAAGTCATCAAGATCGATTTCGGCCCCGGTCAGTTCGGCATCCATCCCGAAATCATGCCAGACCTGTTCGATCTCGGGCTCGGCTGCGGCGCGCAGAAGCGGGCGCACTTCTGAACTGTCGAGGCTGCGCCAGTGAAACAGGCGTGAATAACACGCACGCATGCCGCGCATCCTCCCTTCCTCGGGGAGCGCGCGAAAGATGAAGTCGAGCCCCGGTTCGCGGTCTTCCGCAGCCGGTTCACTGATCAGAAAAAGCCCATAGGCAGCGCCGCGATCCGGCAGGGTTTCGATATCCTCATCAAAGCGCCAGATGGAGGGTGTCTGGAATTCCGACCGGAATTCCAAAACACCATTCTCCGCGTCATGGCGCCATATGTCCGGTGTCGCTCCGTCAAAGTTCCAGCCCTGTTCTTCAGGAGAAGGCGCTTCGGCGCGGCGCGCGTCGTATTCCATAACGCGATCACATTTGTCGAACGGGATCGAGGTGAAATTGCAGATGCGAGGCCGACGCAGCAGCGTGTCGGGCCGCCAGAACCCCTCGCGCCAATAGTCCGGGGCACCGCCAAGATCCGCGTCGCGGGGTCCGAGTACGATCATGTGTCGCCTCCTTGTGTTGGCAATAGGCTGGCCGATATCAGGCGCAACGACCCGCGCAAGGTGTCAGCGTCGGCAAAAGAGTTGCGTTCGATCAAAAGCGTGGCCGCGCGCCGGTCGCGCAACCCGGTCATGCGCAGATCCAGAATGAGAGTGTCGTTGCCTAAGAGGGCCGTAACGGCACCTGCGGTCTGGGTCCCGGCAAGGCCGGTCCGGGTCTGCTGCGGAACGTCGCTGTAGCGCACGAGGAATACCGCATCGCCAGGTGTTGTCTGATCTGCGATAAACACAAGCCTGAGGATCGGATCATCACCGGGCACCACAGCCCTCAACCTGACGCGCACAAAACGACCCGGTGCCGAAAACACCGCGTTGCGCAGCCAAGCCTGCCCGCCCAGTCTGCGATTGAACAGGCCGAACTGCGCCACGAACGCCGGATCACCCTCCGGGTCCGGTACCGATCCGAAGGCACCTAGGGGCAGGTGATCGATGGCACCGCCAACGCTCAGCAGGGTTTCTTCCGCGAACAGATCGGCTTGCATCGATAGCCTTTGCCAGACGGATCGCAAATCACCGCGAGCCTCTTGCGTCACTGGCCTGACCGCGCTGCCCCCATCCATCCTTACATATTGGAATTGCAGCCCGCCGCCCGTCTCGCGCCAGCCCCCGCGCGTTCCGGTGATTGACGTATCGGTCTGCACGCCGTGGCGCACTTCGAAGAAGCCTCGAGGCCCATCCACGGCCCGGCCCGCAGCACCGGGAGCCACCACGGCGTAGCAGTGTATCTGCTCGGGCACGCCTCTATCGAGAGGGACAGAAGCCGAGAAGAACACGGGGTTGCCAGCAGGCGGTGCCAACATGGCCAATTGCCCGTCTTCGAGCCGGAAGCGGGCCGTGGCAGGGCCGGTTGCACTCCAGCCTTGCGCCTCGGGTCTGCTGCCCAAGCGCGCGTCGTATTCCAGCAGATAATCCACCTTGTCGAACGGAATCCCCGGGCGCATCGGTGCACTGGGATCGATCTCTCGATTTGGATCAGGCAGCCAGTCCACATCGCGCCAGAACTCCGGTGCGCCGCCTAAGTCAGCATTGAGCAAGTTGAGCGCCACGAGACCGTCCCTGATTTGGGGGTCCGGATCGGGATCAGGGTCTGGGTCGGGATCAGGCTCTGGATCATCCGGGCATCGTGTCGGGAGCGGCTGTGGAGGTTGCGGTGGCGGTTCGGGAATGAGCGCACCCGGGCTGGGTGGTTCGGGCGGCGTTATGTCCGGCGGCGTGACAAAAACCGGCTCGGACTGGAAGGGCGCATCAAGCACCGGATCATCGGCAAACAGATATTGCGCCAGCTGACCCACAGGTCCGAATTCATTCACTTTTGCACGAATGCTGGCCAAGCGGATCGGCGTGATCAAATGCGAAAACGCTCCGACTTCTGACCCGTTTTCCGCGGCCGTTGATAAGGGCAAGGCTAAGGGCGACAATTGGGCATAATGCGCATCGCCAAACCGGCGTGAGTTGAAAAAGCCCGCCGGGATCGGTCCGACAATGCTGCGAAAGCCTGGCGGCAGGCGGCGGTTCGGGGCATCGAGTGTCGCGCTAAAGCGGAAACACCCATCTTGGTTGTTCACCACGCGGATCACACCGCGCACCAGACTGTCGGTCGCATCCAGCCGCATTGCCTCCAGATCGCCGAGCACCGTGGCCCCTTCGAGGATCACCCGGCCAAACGGGTTCGAAATTGCAACACCAGACGAGATTTGGGAGGCATCGACAATCGACTGGCACACCAAGAGCTCATCGACCACGGAAGGATCACCAGCGCCTGCGTCCTCGACAACAATGGGTCCGGTGATCGCACTTTGAATGACGAGGCGCCGGATACGAGCCGCAACGCGCAGGCGCAGGGCGGGGATAACGGTGCCGTCTGCACGCGCACCGCCCGGATCGAGCGTGGCAAAAGTGACACTGATCAGGTCGAAATCGAAGTCGCCCGCGTCGGCGCCGGTTGCCCCTTCGAGGGTGAAATCGACCGGCACGCCTGCGGCCAAAGCACCGTTGGGGTCCTGTGCTGCGTACCACCCGCCGTCGATGGTCAGGACGGAGTCGATACCCGCGGGTTGCAAGGTGGGCGTTGTCGGTGTGTCACCGGCCACCCGGACAAAGGGGCGACGCTGCGCGCCAACGGTCAAGATCGATGGAGAGGTAAGCGGCGCGGCATTCGAAAATATCAGGTCGTAACTGCGATTGTCAGTGATGAGCAGCCCGTCATCACCAACCGCACCGCCATTGGGGGCGACGCCGTCCGTTGCCGTGTTGGCTGGGCTTTGATCCAGCGCGGGACGTGGATAGGGGCCGGCGCCGATCTCGGCCGGAAATCCATAGTAGTATCGGCTGGCCAGTGGCACGAAATCCGCAGGTTCTTCCGACGGAACGGAGGCGAAATAGCCTGTCTCGGGGTAGATCAACAGTTGCGCCACTTCGCCCGGCGGGATCGGATGGCGGCGCGGATCGGCAAGGTTGCCGGCAGAGATACGCTCGACCGGATAGGGCGCGCTCTGTGCGCTGACTTCGACAGCCATCGGGTAAAGCTGCGCCTTGCCCGTTTCTTCCACGAGCGCCACAGCCAGCAGTGCAACGTACCAGTCAGGCGGTGTGGCCCCGATGGCTGCGCCGCGATCCGTCAGCCACCGACGCAGCGCCTGTTCGCTGTCAAACTGCTGGCCGATCAGGCTGTCGAGCGCGACCAGATCGCTTGGTAATGGGGGAACGGCCAAGCCCTCGAGCGACAGGATGGCCGACGCCGTGATGTCATACACCACATGTCCCAAAAGACGGCAGCGCATGGGCTGAACGATCTGCCACTCGCGCGGTTCGACGCTGACAAGATTGCCGCGCAGAAAGGCATCCTTTTCGTCCGCAGACCCGCTGTCGCCGCCCAGATAGAGCGCCAAGTCGCGCCCCGAAGGATCGAAGGTGTAGGTGCGCAGGTTGCCTTCGCCATCTGGGTCACCAAGCTGGACGGGATCGACATCAATCATCTCGAAGGCGCGCATTCGGTAGATGTGGAAATTCAGCTTTCGGACGCCAAAGCGACCCGTTTCACCCTGCAGGCGGCGCGTATCGAGTGTGTGAAAGAACTCCCCGAACGGGCCGTTTGCCATCTCGGCACCCACGGGGTGTCGCAGATCTGCCGTCCCACCGGTGGGGGTCTGGGTGAAAAATCCGGCATTGCCGGGCCCGTCGAGCCTGTGGCGGGTGCGCGCCAGTTGACGGAACCCTTCCTCGAGCACCACGTCCCACCCCGACAGCGCCCGTGCGAGCGTGTCGAGCAGTGCCGGCGTCCCCCTGCGGCGACGGAAGCGGACCGTATTGCCCACATCCGCGCGACGCGCGCGGCGGTCTTGCGCCGAGACCAGCCGTGTGCCGACCAGAGCACCAATATATGGCACGGCCCAATCGTCGCAGGATTCGATATGCTGGTCTTCCCACAACCGGTCGATGGAGCGACGCACATCCGCTGCGTCTGCGGCGATCAGTGCAATGAGCTCGCGATAAACTCCGCTTGCATCCTCATTGCGATAGACCTCGGGTACCAAAGCCCATAGCTTTTCAGTATAGTAGCGGACATAGCCGTCACGGGCGGTCGGCGCATTCATGCGACACCTCCCTTCTGACTTGTGGGCGGCAGGTTCCTGGCGGTTTCGGCTGTGATCGTAAGGGCACCGGTGGCGGAAAAGTCGAAATAGCGCGCGGTTGGCACGCATGTGCCGCCGATGGGGTTCGGCAACAGCGTGGTCTCGTCCCCACTGAAGGTCAGGGCCGCAACCGAGAGCGCGCCGGGCACTTCGACAACCGCCTCGAATATATCGGTGGTCCAGAAGGTCCCGCCGATCACGGCGTGGGACAGGTTGAAAATGCCCGCCATGAGGTGATCCGCCACCGCAGTCGCCACGTCACTTGCCACAAAGGCCGGATCGGCCGTGACCGTCAGCGCGGTATTCACATGGATCGGCGTGGCTTGCGTGACCGAAATCGGCAGGGTGGGGTCAGCCTGATCACTGAGCGTTTGCGTGATCAGGGCCGAATCTGCGTCGCCGATATAGTGCACGACAACACCAGCCTGAAACTGCTCGGGGATCCACAGCCAATTCGCTGTGGCCACGATCACGCCCGGCGCGTTGCGTGCCAGTGCCTCAAAATCCACAGTCGACACGCTGCGCCCCAGCAAAAGCGCCGTCTGAGGCGCAGAGATGCGCAGGTCTTCCGGTCCATCTGGATCACGCCCCATGGCCGCACCTACAGGCGAGCGTACCGCGCGCAGCCCCTTCACCGCACCTGAAAGCTGGCGAATGCCATTGGCAGGCGGGGCCGCCGCGCCGACACCATATCGGTAATCAGCTATGACGTTCTCGACCCCTGACGGCAGGCGCGCACCGCGCTTGCCATCGCCAAATGTAATGATCGTGTTCTGCTGATCGTCATGGCGCACGACATAGACCTGGTCCTGCGCCCCGCAGCCAAAGAACCCCGGCACTTGCTGCCAGGTGATCCCGTCGACACGGATCGTTAGTGTCGAGTCTTGCAAATTGCCGGACCCGGTGATCGCTCCGGGCAGGTAGGTCAAATCCTTTTTGCGCAGCATGAACGTCTGGTTGGGTTGGCGCGCGTCACCGCTGCCCAGCACCTCGCCCCGAACGCTTTCGCCACGCGAAACATCAAGGATGTTGCCATGAATGGTCAGCGGCAGTTGCAATTGCACGTGCGGGATTTGCGCGGCATCAAGCGCTTCGAACCTTGCGGTGCCGTCCTGCGCAACGCTCAACCGCCCATCCAGCAAGGCCCCCCGGGCTTCGGCATCGGTGAGCAGAAAGCGCGCCTCTAACACGAGAGCGCCCCCGGACAGCGTGCTGATCTGGGCGGTTATCCCGGGCATATCCAGCGGCAGACGCACCGTTCCGGAGATGGGCACCCCATCGCTTGCGGCCATATCCGCCGGTGTGACCGAAGTGCGACAGACATTGGTGGGTTGCCCTGCCTCGACAAAGCCGTGGTGGAAACTGGCAAGCCCTGCGTCGAGGAAGGCAGCAGGCAACGGTGGATCAAGGCGCATCTCGGTCGCCGCGATCACAGGCTGTTCGATGGGGATCGGGTCACCTTCGGTGTTCTTGACCGTCTCGGAGGGGATGCTTGTGACCCGCACCGCCGCCGCGACCACCGACGCGATGCGCGTGAAGAAATAGCCCGGATCATCGCCATTGAGATCACGTGCGACAATGATGGGGTCGCCCGCGCGGAAGACTGCGGGAGCCCCATCCAAGAACAGGCGGGTCTGGCCACCAACTGTGCCAAGCGCGCTTTCGCCGCCCACCGGTTCATTGAGTGTCGCCACGACTTGCTGCGTGGGCCGACGCGCGCGCAGATGCGTGAGATCGACCTCTTCGTCGATGACGATAAACGGATTCAACGCTGCGCGGTTATACGTCTTGCCGTCCGCGCCTGCGAAGGGTTCCGTTGTAGTCACACGCGACACTTGTTCAGTGAAACTATGGCCCGGCCGTGCTTCGATCAGCGCCAGTTCCGCTTCGGCCAGTCCGAACCCTTCGGTCAGCATCAAAAGCCGGTTGACGCGATTTTCGCCACTTCCGGCCTTGTCCTTGGATTTGTCACCTTCGGCAATCGACGTATCGCCCACGAAAAATGATGAATCCACGGTCGGGTTCCGCCGGAACGGGTCCACGGACCACGCATTCAGGAGCGGATGAATAACGGCCTCTGCATTGGTCTCAAAGACCTGCGCCGGGTTGCCGTCAAAGCTGCGCGATCGCACGCCTGTGCCCATTGGTACGGTTACGGCCACTGTACCATCGGCCAGCGCGGCCAGTGTGGCGGTTCCTGCGATCCCAGCAATCGGAGTGTGACCCAGCACGCCTACGAGCCTGCGCAGCGACGGGCGCCGCTGTGCCGTGCCCAGATAGCTCTCATTAACGACGCGTTCGTCGTAAAAGCCAAGGATATCGGCAGCATAGGCCCACATCTCAAGCGACATGGATCCGAAATCATCCGAATAGGGCCGCCAACCGCCCAAGGCGTTGCCCGAGTCCACCAACCGTTCCAGCAAGCGCTGCCGGATCTCAGGAAATCCCGCCAGTTGCCGTGGGATCACCTCGAGCCCTGCGGGAAGCACCTCAAGCGGATGGGGCGTATTGTCGTCGCAACCATCGGCCATCACGCGCCTCCGACCATGGACAGTTGCAAGGAGCCACGTTCAGGGAACTGGCGGCGGTTTTCCAGGCGGATCAACTCATCGTCCGCCACGTCAAAAGTGAAATCGGTAAAGGACGCAAAATCTGTCACGCCATGAATGCGCAGTTGAACGTCCACCACGGCTTCGACCCCCGATACGCCCGCGATGGCGGCCTCCAGTGCAGGACGGCTAAGCGGCGTGCCGAAGGTAAATCGATCGGGCGAAAAGAACCCGGGCATCATGCCCTGAACATCGCCGAAAAGCGCGGTATGAATGCGGGGCTCAACCTGTCCGGCAAAGGCGTTGCGCGCCAGACAGACAGTGATGATCAAATCCAGATTGATGTAGCGTGGCGGCGTAACGATCACTTGACGTCCCGCTTGCCGCCGCGCGTCCAGCAGGGTTTGAACCTCTCGCCTGACAGTATCCGACAGAATTCCCGAGCCCGCAGGATCGACCGCTGTGGTGGCCGACAACCACGACCCGGTCCAGCGAAAGGCGCCTTGCGCCTGCTGTACACTGTCGAGGCGTGCGGCCTGCGTTCCATAGTCTTCGGGGCGTACGGCAAAGAACGTCTCGGCCTTGAATGCATCAGGAGCGAGGAGCTTGATCTCGGTCGTGCTTTCGGGATCCAGTCCGTTGCTGACAGGAAACGGGTTGCGCACGGCTTCAACGGCATCCACCAGCACGCCGATATGTGGCGGTATCTGATTGGGGATGGACAATGCGCTGATCGCACCGGCAGGCACGTTCGCGCGCGTGCCGGACCCAAGGCGGTAGTCGACGTGGAACACGGTGTCCCGCGCAGGAAGGCGGCCAAATTCGCCATCGCCAAAGCGGATCGTGTACCCGGCGCCGGTGGCGTAATCGCGATGGACGATCTGTTCGTCTCCGCTTTGATAGGCCACGATGCGCCGCCAACTGCCGTCTTCAAGCGTGAACACCTGATCGTCACTGTCGCACAACAAAAGAGCGCGCTGGAAATCCCACGGTTGCAAAGGCTGCCCGTCTTCGGTGAGGTGAATTTCTGGCTGCGTGGCGCGCAGGTTGTCCAGCAAGTCGATGAACGCCAGCCCATCGGCTTCCGTTCCAGGCAGGCTCAACAGATAGATGGGCGGACGCACGGCTGCATTGTCCGCGTCATGGTTTGATGCAACGAGGCTGGGATCAGCATCAGAGTAAAGCGGCCCTTCGCGTTCGACGGCGGGCAACATGTCATCAGGATCACCGTCCTGCAGTGGTCCCAGCCGAAAGCTTTGGCTTCGGGTCTCACCGGATGTTGCGGGCACGATGTTTGCGGAAATCTCAAGATCGTCCAACGGGATGTGGAAACGGGGGGCCGTATCGGCGCGCCACCGGATTCGTGCGAGATCCAAGGCAAACAGCGGATCGTTGGTCAATTCGACCTCTTCCACGGTCACAAGGACCAGACGTTCGGTCTCTGTCACGTTAGCGGCCAGATCTCGCAGCAGTATCTGTCGATCGACCCATTCCGGCAGATCAGCTTCAAGAAAGACCACACCGCCCGGGTTTTCAGGTCCGGCGGGGTCGTTGCGCACCAAAAGCTCAGTGGCACCCGGCGCGAGGCAGGCATCACTATCATCAATGGCGTAGGGTGTGATCTGTCCGGGGTTCCAGCGGGTGTCTACGCCAAATACCAACGCATCAATCGCGTCGCGCAATCCGGTTCCCAACTCGAAGGGAATGGGGGCCTGCCCCTCAGCCAGGGCCCAAACTCCGGCGCTTGCCGGGACCTGGGTGGTGGGCGGATTGGTATCCGCGATTGTCAATTCCAGCACGGTCGTGGCTTGCCGTCCGTCATGGATTTCGTAATCAACCAGCCGCGCCTTGCGCCGCAGCGTGCGACGTTCCGTGGCCGTTTCAAGGTAGGCCTCTCGGTTGTAGCGGTCCTGCAAGTAGGACAATTCGTCCCCGAGGGCGGCAATGATCTCAAGCGGCACCATGGCCACGTCGGCCTCAAGCGGGGTTTGCCAGTTGGGATAGCGCTGCGCCGTAAAATCCAACAGCGCGTTGCGCATGCTGACAAAATCCCGTGCAAGATAATCGACTTCCACATCCTGGGGCTCAGGAGGGCGACATGGGTCCACCGGCTCTGCACAGTCCAGACCGTCATCGCATCCGACTTTGAAAGAAAAGCTGACGTCGTTGAATCCGGTGTCGATGCGTTCGTCGTCAATCCGCAAACGGTAATCGGTGAAGCCGCCTGGTTCTCGGACTTCGATTTGCAAATACCGGCGTCCCACGACCGGATCATCGTCCCATAAGAACAGCGCAGAATCGGGATTGATGTCGACGTCCTCCGCCTCATTGCGGGGCGAATAGATGCGGATGTCATCCGGCATCAGTGGCGTGCCACCTTCGAACGGATCGTCAAGCGCGGTGGGATCGGTCGCAAAATAGACGCGCAACACACGCTGATCGCAGGTGTCCACCACTTGCACAAAGGCGATGCCGGTGAATTCGGCGGCGCGCGCGCGCAGTTGCGAAAGGCGATCGGCGCTGCTGGGCATCAGATCCGGGCCTCCTTCATAACGCGAGCTCCAGATTGATGATCTGCTCATCACCGCGCGCCTTGATCGTGTAGACGACCGCCACGTCGAGGCGCCCGTTGTCAAAAACGGTCTCGACCTCATTGACGTCAATGATGGTACCGAGCCACTGAGTAAGCGCTTGGAAAATTGTCGCTTTCAGCATGGTGGCGGTTTCTGGGCTCGATGGCGCAAACAATGCGCGGCGCAGCCCGGCACCAAAATCGGGCCGGTTCACCCGCTCGCCGGGTGCTGTCAGTAGGACCTGGCGGATCAGTTGGTTCACATAGGCCTCGTAATCCGTCTCAGGCCGAAACCGGCCCATGGGCCCCTCAAGCGTGGGCGGATAGTGAAACCCTTGGAAAGGAGGTTCCATCAGAGCACCTCCAGGTTGCCGTTGTTGACTTTGAAAGAGGAGGCCGAAAGCTCAGTGACTTTGCCTCCGGACGCCTCTTGTTTGACGGTGTTCGACTTGATCGTGATCTCGCTTGTGGTCATCTTGATCGAATGACCGCTGTCGTTTTCGATCAGGATTTCGCCATTTGAATCGTCGATGCGGATGGTCGCCTTGTTCATCCGGAAGAACTTGATGTTGGGGTCCGCGTCCTCGGACGGGATGTCGCCATCCGCCCAGAAACAGCCCGTCCAGATCGGATAGGAGGGGTCGCCCGCCTCGAACTCGATCCAGACGCCGCCGCCCACCTCCGGCATGGCATAAAATCCAATATTGCGCCCTGCATATGGAACGCAGGGTTCGGCCCAGACTGGGACATCGTTCAGCACTTGTGGCACCGTGATCAGCAGACGGCCTTTGCCTTGAGGATCGGAGTTGTCGATCACTTGTCCACGGTACTTGCCGTAAAAATCCGTTTGGGCTTGGCCCGGGCGATCTGCCATCTGGTTCATGGGTTGGCTCCCGCAGCGTTGCGCATCATTTCAAGGCGCATCTTGTGGGCTGACGGATCGACGGAGTGGGTAACGGAGGCGAGAAAGTAGTCGCCGCTGTTGATACTGCCTGCGCCTTCCACGGTGACGACCTGATGAGCTGACAAGATGCCATTGAGTGCCTGCACGCTGGTCTCCGCCGTAGCGCGGGTGGAGTATGAGGCATCGTTGAGCGCTGCCTGGTTGCGCAATTGCGCCTCTTGCGCGGACCCGGCCGACACGATCCGCCGCGAGCGCGAGGCTGTGGCAGGCGGGTCAGCGCCCAGCGGCGGATCGGACGGCCCCGGCACATCGGTGTCGTCGATTTCACCATCCGTCGCGACACGCTGAACCGAGCCGGTCTCGTTCGGTGCCTCGTTGTTGGAACTGACGTCGAAACTGGCAAGGGTGGAGCATCCGTCGCCTGTGTTCAGCGTCAGCTTGGGCGCGGAGTTCGGTGCCAGTTGGATCGGAGGGACAAAGCCCAGTGCATTGGACGACGGGCGCGGCGGGGACGGTTTGAAATGCGCAGTTTCGACCACGTTAAAGCCGGTCAGGCCTGTTTCAACCGTCCAGTCAATCCAGAAGCGCGACCCCGTACGCCCCGCCAGTTTTTCGACAAAGGCCAGATCGTCTTCCGTCTGGTTCAGGGTGTTGGTGTCCTCATCATACTCAATTGGCGTGTCCACCACATCGGGTTCGAACCCGTATTTCTTTTCTGCCGGGTGGCTGGGGCCATTGAGGATACCGGTCACGATCTCGGCTGCCGTGCCGGAATGGGCCTGCGAGCGCTGTTGGCGCGACATCACCGCACGCCGGTCCGTAAGCTTGACCTCGAGGAACGATCCCGGGCCGCCTTCGACGAAATTCGCCTGACGTTCGGTGACGATGCCGTGGATCAGAACATGCTGCGTGCCGTCGATGCTGGCGATCACCGTCAACTCGTTGTCGTCGGGCCCGGGGTTCAGCCGAGCATCGTTCATCAGGCTGAGGTCTTCGCCGCAGATGTCCACGGCGAACTTGACCCGCCCCGTTGCAGGCCCCTCGATCGATTGCGTGACCTCGATTTCAGCGACTTCGGAGGTGAGGTCGTTGTCGGGAACGCGGTTGACGGCGATCTGATAACGGATATCCGGCATGGGCTACCTCGTGACAGGAGGGATCATCAACCGCTCCTCCTCATCCAGCGCATCAGGCAAGAGCGCGCCGTTAAGTTCAGCAATGCGCCAGTAGCCAAACGGATCCAGCACGAGAGCTGCTGCGAGATGATCAAGCCGTTGACCCTGTTTTGGCAGGTAGCGGCCGACGGATTGATCGACCGGCGGCTCCGGCATCGGCAAGGCCATGACCGTGCGCCCCCGTCTGTCGGTAACGGCATAAGGTTCCAGCGGGGGGCTGACATATCGGCTCTTGGGATCAAAAACAGCCATTGGGCCTCCTTTCTAGAACGGCAAAAGACTCAACGCCTTGGAGGCGTTGCGGGCGTTATGCGCAATGGCCAGAGTGGCCTGCTGCACTTGGAAAAAATTATAGGTGGCGCGGGCTATCTCGACCGAGGGACCGCTTTCGCAGCGGAAGACATCCGGCGTCAGAACCTCCATCGTCAGGCTCACCTTGGCCATCATCGGGTCGAGCGAAGGCAGGAACTGCGACTCTTCCACCGAATAATTGGTGATCCGAACCGGCAAAATGCGTGACGGACCAAGGATCAAAAGCGCAATCGGCACGCTTGCGCGTTTGGGTGGTTGCGGATTGCCAGTCAGATCGCCGATGGCCGAGATCAGCTCTCCGATCAGGCCCTCGCTTGGAAAGAGCAACTGTTCGAGTGCTGCCAGCCTGTCGCCGATACCGACATTGGTGGCCACGGGTTCTTCGTCGGCAAGCTGATCCGTGGCATCAAGTTCGATCTCGGCTGTGAACGTGCGTTTGGGCTCGTAGGGTTGCGACGTCGGCGCGATCTGTCCACGTCCGGATTGTTCGACCTCGTTGGGGTTGAACGGCGCGATCGAGATGCTGAGCGTCATGGGATTGTACTGGAAGGGCACAATCGACGGTTCAACACCGATCACGCTGTCCACCAATTGCACAAGTGCGCCACGCGAAAGCTTGGGACTGCCAGTGAAGCCTGTTTGCGTCTCCATCAGTCCTTTCCCCCGTGTTGGATGGCACGCCCAACGGCGCGGGCGATGGTGCCTGCGGGATCGCCCTTGGGCTGCGGCAGGCGCAGGCGGACTGTGTCGAGGGGGCCAGCCACCGGTGATGTCTGGTGCGCAAGGCGCGCGGCAAACGACCGTGCAAAACCCTCGGGCGTTCCGGCCATGTCTGCAGGTATGCGCAACTTTATCCGATTGATTTTGATACTCATCGCCCTGCCCTCGTGTTTTTGGTCCCGATGCCGCCGCCTTGATTGATCATTTGCTGGTCTACTGCGCGTGTCAGATGCGCGGCTGTCAGCGCGGTTCCGTCTCGCCTTGAGAAAAACACCGCTGCGAGGGCCGCATTCTTGATCTGCGCGCCGGTCATCGGCAGATCAGACGAAAGCCGCTCCAAATCGCTGCTCAGATCCGCCGCCAGCTGGGGCGATGCAAGCACCGATACGACCTGCTGCCAGATGGCAAGCCGTTCCGCGCGTTCGGGTCTGGGCAAGTAGAACACGTACCGGATGCGCCGGACAAAGGCGTCGTCAATCTGCTGACGCTTGTTGGTCGCCAGAAGTGCAACGCCAGGATAGTCCTCGACCAGTTGCAGCAAGTAGCTGGTGTCAGCGTTGGAATGCTTATCAAGCGAATCCTTCGTGTCGGTACGCCGCGCAAACAAGGCGTCCGCCTCATCAAACAGCAGCACAGCGTTGATCTCGCTCGCCCGGGCAAAGAGCCGTTTGAGCCGTTTGGCGGTCTCGCCGATGTATTTGTCGATCATTGTCGCAACATCGATCCGGAAAAGATCGAGGCCCAGTTCGCGGGCGATCACCTGCGCCGCCATCGTCTTACCCGTGCCCGGCGGGCCAGACATCAGACCGATCAAGCCCACGCCGCGCGGGAACAGCCGGCGCGCGCCTGGATCTTCCCAGAATGCGTTGCGCGTTTTTGCCTCGTAGAGGAATTCATCCAAATGATCCGAGACTCCATCGGGCAGGTGCAAATCCGAGCGTTCAAAGGGGCAATCAACCAGCCGGGCCAAATCACCCAGTTTGCCATGCGAAAGTGCGCGAGTGCGCTGTCGCACGCCTTCGAAACTGTTATCACCCTGCGCGGCGACATGACGGATTTCGCCAATGGTAACCCGGAACCGGTCTGCAAGTTGATCCAGGGCCCCGTCCGGCCACACCT
This sequence comes from Ruegeria jejuensis, assembly GCF_041537905.1. Classification (NCBI taxonomy): domain Bacteria; kingdom Pseudomonadati; phylum Pseudomonadota; class Alphaproteobacteria; order Rhodobacterales; family Roseobacteraceae; genus Ruegeria; species Ruegeria jejuensis. Next base: position 452,980 of record NZ_JBGRUO010000001.1, read on the forward strand.
GCGCGCCAGGCAGATACCGTTGCCACAACGCTTTGCGTTCGCTGCTGGACAGAGAAGGGATTTTGACCCGTTCTTCATGCCAGCCTATGGCGGGCGTCGCATCCTCCTGTGTTTCGAGGATCAAGAATTCAACGTCGATGCTGTCCGGCAGCGGCTCGATCCCCTTAAGCGCGTTTGCACCGGCCCAGGCGACTGTGGAATTGTGCAACAGCGCTTGACGCTGCACACGCATGCGCACTTGATCCCAATCCTGCTCCGCGATCCGGCTGGTGTCGATCACACTGACAGACCGCCCCAGCCGCGCGCTGATCAAGGCCGCAAAGGTCGTGCGGCCGCTCAGCGGTTGGCCCAATACGATCACCCGCGTTGGCATGCCGCGTTGCAAAGCGTCGATCAGCCGTGCGGAGAGGTCGCCCACCGGCCAGTTGGGAAGCGGATCGGGGGCTTCATTGAACACGCGGCACAGCGTTGCCACGTCCGGATCGACATCGGATGCCCCGCGCAAATAGCTTTGCACATAGGGGTCCAATCGCAGCGTGCCGCCGACCTCTTCCAGGATATGCCACCGGCACAGCGGGCTGCCGGGCCCCCACATCGCGTTGCGCCCGTGTCCGAAGAGCCGCGCCGCCATGTCTTCGCGCACCGGTCCGCCGGGCAAGCCCGAGAGACTTTGGAATACCAGATGCAACGAGGGATCGATCGCGGCCGCAAGGCACAGAAGCACCAATTGCCGCTCTTCGATGGACAAGCCAAAAACATCCGCCACGTGCCGCAGGCGGTTTTCACCCTCGAATATGTGCACATGAAGCGCACCCGCCTCTTCCCAAAGAACCTTTGCTTCGCCATGGCTGTCCAGAAAGTCGACCTCTTGTTCCGGCGCATCCATATCTGCAAGCGCGCGAGCCTGCGCGTTGCGAAGGTCCGGTTCCGCCACTGCCTGTTCCGCCAGGCTGTCCAGCCAGAGGATACGACGACGGCACAAGGTACGCACCAGGGACAAGATCGCCTCTTCGATGGGTAAGTCTGCGGTGGCTGAAGGCGCGGCGGTTCTTGGGGCAACGTTCATCAGAACTCTCCCCAGGCAGGCGGGGCCTCGGCCCCGTCGATGACAAGTTGGATGGCCAGCGGCGATGCAAACGCGGACGTATCCACGGTCAGGTCAATCCGGTCTGGTGTCGCGTTCTCAAAGTTGAAATGTCCCGCCACGGTCAGATCTGCGTCGCGGACCATACGCTGCCCCGACACGGTCAAAACCAAGTCCAGCGCATCCCGAAGGTAACTGCCGTGGAGCGTGATCCGGAAAGGCCGCGCGGCCGCGGGTCCGGCCAGAGCGTCCACTGCAGCGATCTGTGGCGCCACCGGAAACGGACAATCAGCAGAGCTTGTTTCAAGAAACCGCACCGGAGACTGGTTGGCCATTTGGGTGCCGACGATGACTCGCGCGGTATAAAGGCCGGGATAGAGCGTAAGGGTCTGCCCGTCCTCATCGGTGACGGTGGTGCGCATACTGACCGAGACCCGCACGCCGTCAGCAGTGATCTGCCATTCGGGATTGACACTTTGGCTGATGGAAATGCGCGCCCGGCGAGTTTCCGGGTCAGCGTTGCCAATGGCCATGGGCCCTTCCAGTGACAACGAAACCCGGTCGCCCTGAAACCCGGAACCTTCAAAGGTGATCTGATTGTTCTGGGGCGGGACAGAGGGCGGTGCCGCCCCAGAAGGAAAGAGCGTGGGACGCGCCGGACTTGCCTCGAAAAAACGGAAAGGCTGAGTCGGATCAGCCAGCGGATGCCCCGCAGGCAGAACAAAACCCGTCAGGGCACGCGTGCGCAAGATCGCGACTTGATCGCTGACCGACACGAATTCCGCCACGGACAGTACAGGCGGTGCCGCACTTTCCACGCGCGGCGTTGCAAAGAGAATGACGCGCACTTCGTAATAGAGCGAAATGCGTGCGATCCGGTCCTGTTCGGCACTCCAGAAGTTGATTGTATCGTCGACCGAAACGGGGCGCAGAACGATCTTGATCACGTTGTCCGAGCCTTGCAGGCCGACCGTCTCCAACAACGGTTGGTTGGCCGGCGCAGGCGGGACACTCGGAATGACGGTGGAGTCGTTGATGATCGGGTAGTCGTGGAACGCCCGCGCCACAAAACCAAGAAGACGCTGTTCTATGGCCGCACGGTTTGATGGGCCGCCATCGGTTACGCTGCTGGTCGCCGTGACGACGTAGTAAAGGCACAGCGCAAGCGGGGTTTGCTGTACAGGCACCGCCCCCCCTTGTCCGCCGGGGGGCAGGTAGTTCTTGCCGTGCGGGTCTTCCATCGTGTGAAAGAGATGCACGCTGATGACATTCGGCATGGATCCCAAGGTGTCATCTGGTGGTGCTGCCGTGAATTCGATGGTAGCGACCGACGTGTCCCGCGCGATGACCTGACGCAGCAACTCCGTCAGTGTCTGGGTCACGCGAGAGAGGTCGGTCAGGCTCATTTACCTTTGCCTCCAACCGAAGGGCATCGCTGGTTTCGGTGCTGGGGGCGCGGCAGGGCGCGACGACACAGGACGAGGTTGCGCGGGTGCCGGGGGTGGGACGACCTCGATCTCGATCTGGCCAATCTCGACCGTTGGGCCACGCGGCACAGGCTGCTGCGGACGGTCCTCCATCGTCTCTGGGAGGATCGGTTGAACGCCCATGGCGCCTTGTTGATCGCGCGGGACGAATACCTCGCGCTCCATCTGTCGCGGTTGAACCACCTCGGGCGCGGTCGGATCTTCGGACACCCAGCGTTCCGCTATGGCCACAGCCTTCATCATGCTTGCAAGGGGCGTGGTTTGGGGATTGTCGGGTCTGCGTTCCTTTTCCTTTGCCTTGGTTATCGGGCGTGGCGCAGGTACCTCGGGTTCCAGTGGATCGCTTGTCTCCTCGAACATTGCGTCTACCGGCGGCGGCGCCGGACCATCAACGACTTGCACGGTGCCTGCAGTTGAGGGGTTGGGGGACTCGGGCAACGGTGGATCGTCATACACCTCGGTCAGAGGGGCTGGCGCAAATGTGTCCGGTGTCGACATGTCTTGCGGCGTTTCCTCTTTGGCCGGTGCCTCAGGCAGAGGGCCGATCTGGTCGGCAACTTTCGCGTCGGGCAAGTCCGTTTCTTCCAGAGATACAGGGGCTTGCGTGATAGTCGGGGCGGATGCGAAGACTTCGCCCGGATCGAGGTTCAGGCGTTGGTCTTCTTCCACCAGTGGCGAGTCGATCGCTTTGGCGGGGCGGGCGCCGATACTGATCGGGGTGGGTCCTGCGCTGTTTGTGCGATTGGCCACCCGTGCCAAATAGCTCATCGCCATGAGGACACCCCGCGTGGGCGCTGGTCGGACAGGATCAGTCGGACATGTTCGCGCCGCAGCGAGCGGGGCAAAGACATGATCTCGCTGCGCGACCATTTGTAGGCCATTGCGATTTGGTGAATTTCACGAACGATGATCGGACTCTCGCGGCGCAGAGCCGCCCAGAAATACGCATCCATGCTCAGCGGAAAGGTCTGATGCGTGCCGCAGTGCGGGCATTGCGCTTCTATATCATCGTCGAGCATCGGCCCCGCACGCATCAGCGCAGCTTCCAGCTCATGATGATCCGGAGTGCCCTCCAGCACACAGGCCTGCGCCAGTTGCTTGGCGCGCACCTCTGGCGGTGCATCCCCCAGCGCGCCCAAATCGCCATGCACAGGCACGCGGAACGAGAAATCGGAACAGCGGAAAGCGTTAGGGCCGATACGGGTAATCTCGGGGCCGCGACGCAGGCTCGCAATCCAATCAGACAGCTCGAATTGGGTTTCGAATTTCCGATCGCAGTCACAACAGGGCACATGGCATTCGATCGTGTCGCCGTACATTGCGGCGTAAAGCGCCGCGATCGCCATGTCCTGTTCCGACAGGTTCAAGGCATCATGAGACACGAGCCCGTCCGCACAAAGCTGCGCCAGCAGAGCCCGAGTATCCGTGACCTCCAACTCTTGAATTGCCGTCAATTCACGCAACACAATGGTCCGAACCGGACCGTCTCGTTCCGCTGGCACGTCAGATAGCGCTGCCGTTATCATGTTCAGCGTGACCCAAAGCGGAAAATGCCGCCGGGCCGCCCTCCTTGTTACGTTTCGGCGACTTCGCGTACGTCAAGATCCCGGACCCAGCCTTCGTTCTGGACCGTGACCATTTCGATCGCTGTGGCATTTGCGTTTGCATCCAGTTCAGGCAACGCGGTGTACTCGGAAACCCAGCACCGAAAGATCAAATACGACTTTGCAATGACACCCTGCTCGTTCAACAGGTCGACCCTCAAATCCCGCCGAAAATTGGCGAGTGAGACGGACGCGTCTCCGTTGGTGCTGTAAACCAGATTGGCCCAATCCTCAAAGGCGGGATCATGGGTGACACCACGTTCAAAAGTGATTGGCTCGAATTTAGACGTGCCGGGAGAGTGTCGCGGCGTTGAATTATCGCCACCGTCGCGGTGGCTGACGGCTTCCGTGGTCCGTTTCAAGGCGCCAACTTTGCTCATCCCTGCGATAGGATCAGGCATTCCTGCGAAATAGACGCGAAACTTGAAATTTTTGTACGGGTCAATGCGATTGTTGCGGGTAAACTGTGCCATCAAAAACCTCCTATGCCGTCAGACCTGAGCCTGCGCCGTACGCTGCTGTAGGGTAACGACAACAAACTCTGCCGGGCGCAGCGGGGCGAAACCCACCGCAACATTGACAATGCCAAGGGCCTGATCGGTTGGCGTAGTCGTCTCAGCGTCACACTTGACGAAAAACGCGTCCGTCGCGGTATTGCCGGCAAAGGCCCCCTGTCGGAACAGGCCGTTCATGAATGATCCGGCGGCGAGACGGATTTGGCTCCAGAGTGGGGCATCATTGGGTTCGAACACGGCGAATTGCAAACCGTTGCGCAGGCTCGCCTCGATGAAGAGCGCAATGCGCCGCACCGGTAAGTACCGGTAGTCTGTTTCGCTAGAGGCATCAAACCCGGCCATTGTGCGTGCGCCCCATGCCAAAACACCGTTCGGGAACGAACGGATGCAATTTATGGCCTCGGGGTTGAGTTGGCCGTTTTGCGGATCCGAAAGTGGCACGTCCACGCCGCGCACGCCAAAAAGGCTGGCCTCGACCCCGGCAGAGGCTTTCCAGACCCCGCGTGAGCCATCGATACGCGCCATGACACCTGCCATTGAACCGGATGGATCAATCGGTCTTGTCAGCCCATTCGATGTGATCGACACCCTCGGCCAGAACGCCGCGGCGTAGTCGGTGGCCACACCTGTACGAAGCCCCTGCAAACTGTCGAGAACGCCCTGCGTGGTTTGTTGCGCGGGTTCCACATCAACCAGCAGAACCGCAAGCTGGTCGCGACAGAACGCACTGGCAGGCCCCCAGACGCCAGCGCGAATGCCGGGCACTGTCGTGTCCCCGGCACTCTTGGGCAAGATCATAATGTTGAAGATGTTGACCCGCTCCTCGATCTGCTGGAACGCGTCCATGTAATCTTCGAGCTGGGCCACGTTTCCATCGGTCCCCCCGCCCAGAGCGGAAGCCGCGATGGTGCTGGTGACACCACCAAACAGCTCACCGGCAAGGGACAGATCAGGCGTTGCCGAGACAAATGTCGCCCCGCCACCGCTACTGGCCGAACCGAATTCGGGGATCAGTGCAAGCCGCAAGCCGTGTACTTCTGCCCGCCAGTCCTCGCTTTCGGCACTCAGCGCGATGGCCACGGCCTGCAGGTTTTCGGCGATGTTGCGGAAAGACGTTGCGGTGCTTTGCGTACCTTCGGCAAAGGTCGTACCGGCACCCGGATAGACGATATCGGCGGTCGCGATGGTAAAGGGGTTCACGGCCGCCGTTCCATCCACACCCAGATCCGTCAGTGTCGTGCGATCTGCGCCGCCCAGCGAGAGGATCGCCGCCAAGTCCCCAGAGCCGTCGTCCAGAACGGAGACGAGCCCGGACGGCACAGGCCGGGCTTGCGACCACGCGCCCACTTCTATGCCGCCTTGGGTCACGCCCAATCCCAGCGCGGCGGAAATGTCGAATTGCGCCGCGGGTTCGATCACCACATCATGCTGTGCTGCGTTTGCCCTGATGATGAGGGGTTCATCGGTTGGATCGGGCACTGTCACCGTTACCGGCGTGTGCGGCGCGAGCGCGGTGTTGATCGTTGTCGCCAGAGTAGCGAGGCTGGTATCGGCTACATCAACAGAAACCGTCACCGTGGGGGATGCGTTTTCTCCCTCGATCCGCACTTGGAGCCGTCCTGCCGTCCCGGTGTTTCCGGCCTGCGTGGCCTGCACTGCTGCCAAAAGTGCCGCTTCTGCCGCCCCGGTGTCCGCGAATATCTCGGCACTCGCCGAAAACCCGTTAACTGTGGCAGCGGCCAGCGCTGCAGCCTCTTCTGCAGCGGTCGTGGCATCATCGATTGTCGCGGTAACCAACAGCGATTGTTGGTCCAGAATGTTGCGCACATAGCGTGACGCACTGGGCGCCATGCTGAGGTTCGAAAACGTCTCCGTCGCGGTCACCTCCGGCTGCCCGCTGGCATCAAACTCTTCCACAAAGATTTCAAGCTCAAAGCTTCGTTCAGGGGAAGCGGTGTTGTAACTGACCCGTGCGCGCAACCGGTTCGCCAGCAACCCCGCATCACGAGACTGCAAGGTCAGCACGGTCGCACCGCCAGCCGCCGTCAATCCGACACTGGATGGCAATGCCCCATCGGCCACACGGCATATGATCGCCTGTTCGCCGCCGTTCAGAAAGAACTGGCGCACTTGCTCGGTCATCTCGCCCTGACTGGTGTCATCCGAAAAGACACGTTCGTAGTCTTGAATGCCCAGAACCGTGGTTGGGATGTTCAGTGGTCCGGCCTTGGCCATCCCAACAAAGGTCGCAATCGATGTCGCAACTCCGCTGATTGCTTGCACACCCGAAGGTATCTCGCGGACATAAACGCCGGGGTAACTTACGGTTGGCATGACGCGCCACCTCACCTGTCAATAAATGAATAAAAGCGTGCCGAGATAAGCCGGCGAAACAAAATCATACTTGCTTTAAGGGTAACAAACCCGTTTTCGGTTTGTATAGAAACTTCTCGCTAGACGGGATTTTCGGCGGAAACATGACGCTTATAGGGTGTTTTTCATGAAGGCTGGCGCTTAGGTTTCTTCGGCTCAAAGTTAGGAAAAATCTCACCATTTTAAACCTTTGAACATAGGTATTCATGTTGGCAAAATTGGATCTCGCTGGTTGCGGCGATCGGACTGTTCTCTTGCAGCGAATGGCGGTAATGCGGACGCTGACCGCGGCCAAAACGAGCGGCGCCGAGTGTCCGGTTATGGCCGTCGATTCGGGGGCGGAAGGCCGCAACCCACGCGTGTCGCCTATCCGACCGGCTTGCAGCATTGGTCGCTCCGCGCTCACAGCGGACTTGGGGCAACGCAGCGCGTCGTCTGCCCAAAGAGAACGAATGTTCGGGAAAAAGGAAGTTCAGCCGTAACCGGTAGGGTCAGTTTTTGACGCATTGGTCAACCGGCGGCAGCAGTCATCACCGCAAGGCTGCTGCGGATTGAATAGCGGGATCGGACTCAACCGTAATCGGTTCACTTTCCATCAGAACGCAACGTAAGGAGCGCGCGGCGATATTGCTGTGCTGATCGTCATGACCGACGGTCAAGCCGCCATGAACGCTTGGGGGCGGTGCTTTCTCGCCACAAGGCCATTTGGAGCGCAATTAGAGCCCCACGGCAATGCGACCAAGCCAAGGATGAGTTGCGCCGTCGGTGAGTTAGATGCTCTCTAGGCTCCAGACTCATTGATTTACAGCCAGAATAGGACTGTAGCAGCGAGAGCGATGGCCGAGAGGAATACCTTTGGGCATCTGTCATATCGGGTGGCGACGCGCCGCCAATCCTTCAGGCGTCCGAACATGATCTCAATG